>NZ_JBFAJC010000054.1:0-67833 GCF_040655075.1 Actinoallomurus sp. NPDC050550
ACCCGGGCGCCGCGTATCAGGCCGATCTGCACGGCGGCGAATCCGACCGTCGTCCCGGCGCCGTGCACCAGCAGCGTGTGGCCGGAGGTGACGCGCAGGCCCTCGAGGTGGCGGTAGGCGGTCTCGACCGCCATCGGCAGCGCGGCCGCCTGCACGAGGTCGAGCCCGGCGGGAACGCGAGCCCAGTTGTTCATGACCGCGAAGTCGGCCGCGCCGGCGCTGGGCCCGTCGGCGTAGTCGGCACTGCCCAGGACGCGGTCGCCGATGGCGACGTCGGTGACGCCGTCGCCGATCGCGTCGACGGTCCCCGACACTTCGAGGCCGATGCCGCGTGGAAGCCTTCCGGGGAACAGCCCGCGGCACAGAGCCCAGTCGGCCGGGTTCAGCCCGCACGCGTGCACGGCCACGCGGATGCGACCTGGGCCGGGATCCGGAATGGCGACCTGCTCCATCCGCAGCACGTCGGTCGGCTCTCCGTAATCGTGGAAGCGGACTCCGCTCATGGTGGCGGTGGAGGCACGGACATTCATGCTCTTCTCCAATAAACAGGTCTCGAAGGCTGACGCGAGGGTTGGCCGGATGACAACGGGCGTCACGTCGACCTGCCCTGGACGCAGGCCCCCTTGTCCGGGACGTGGGCCGGGCCGGGCGAAGCGATCGCCGATCTCGGGAACGAGCCGTAGCGACAGAGACTGTCGCTACCTCTCCAGGCTAGCACGTAGCGACAGACTCTGTCGCTACGTGGTTCAGGCAGCGGAGCGCGCGAGGATTCCTGCCGCCTGCCGCCTGCCGCCTGCCGCAACCCGCAGCCTTAACGTCAGGCACTGTCACTACCGTCCTATACTGGTGAGATGCCCCGCGATGGAGGACCCGCGCGCCTGCGCCTTCGGCAAGCAGCCCTCGACCTCTACGAGCAGCGCGGCTTCGATCAGGTCACCATCGCCGAGATCGCCGCCCGGGCCGACGTCACCGAGCGCACCTTCTACCGGCACTTCGCCGACAAGCGTGAAGTCCTCTTCGAAGGTGAAACGGCTCTGCGCGAGACCTTGGCCACCGGCGTGGCCAACGCACCCCGAGCCCTCGCGCCGCTCCCCACGCTGCTATGGGCCTACCGTTCCGCCGTGCCTCTCCTCAAGGGCAACCGACGCTTCTCCGAACCGCTTCAGCGCGTCATCGCCGCCACCCCGGCCCTCCGCGAACGCCAACAGGCGAAGACCGCCATCCTGACCGAGACCCTCACCACCGCGCTCCGGGACAGAGGCATCCCAGAACCAACGGCCGCACTAACGGCCAGGGTCGGCATGGCCATCTTCAACCACGTCGCCGCCGTCTGGCTCCTTCACCCCGACAAGGACCTCGACAAGCTCGTGTCCGACACCTTCGAAGATCTGCGGGCGCTCACCGCACCCCTAGGCGTCAGCGGACCCGAGAAGCACGAGGACGTCGTGGTCCCGAGCACGGCCGTCCCCGATAAGTAACGAGTGATCCGCAGGGCACCGAAACCCCGAAGGATCGGACGGCACCAGTCCTGCGAGAATTTCCTACTCGAAGCGCTACCGCATCCTAATTCGCGGTACCACTACGCGCCATTCGGTCCGCCGTGATCTCTTATCGCGGATTTAGGATGAGATGATGGAGTGCAGGCCGGGCCAGGGTAAAGGAAACCTTCCGGCGGAGGTGACGAGTTTTGTGGGCCGCCGCAAGGAGGTGGCTCAGGTGCGGCGCATGTTGGGGGATGCGCGGCTGGTGACTCTCGTCGGCACCGGAGGTGTGGGCAAGACCCGGTTGGCCCTGCGAGTGGCCGGGGAGGTGCGGCGGGCGTTCCCGGATGGGGTGTGGCTGGTGGAGTTGGCCGCGCTGGAAAGCCCGAAGCTGTTGGCCGAGACCGTGGTCGACGCGCTGGGGATCCATGACCGTTCTGCGCGGTCGGCCATGGAGGTGCTGCTGGGGTTCCTGCACGACAAGCGGGCGTTGGTGGTGCTGGACAACTGTGAGCATCTGTTGCGTGAGTGCGCGGTCCTGGCTGATGCGGTGCTGCGTGCGGCACCGGAGGTGCGCATCGTCGCCACAAGCCGGCAGCCGTTGGTCATCGACGGTGAGCGGTGCCTGCCGGTACTGCCGTTCCCGCTGCCGGGCGATCATGATTCCGCTGAGGCGCTGATGTGTAGTGATGCGGTACGGCTGTTCGCCGAGCGTGCCGCGGCGGCGCGACCGGGGTTCGCCGTCACCGCTGGTGATAGGGAGGCGGTGGCGCGGATCTGCCGGCGGCTGGACGGCATCCCGCTGGGGATCGAGTTGGCCGCAGTGCGTTTGCGGTCGTTTTCGCTTAAGCAATTGGTGGATCGGCTGGATGATCGGTTCCGGTTGCCGACCGGTGGGCCGCAGATGGTGCTGGCGCGGCATCGAACCTTGCGGGCGCTGATCGATTGGAGTTATGAGCTGTGCAGCGCCCAGGAGCGGTTGTTGTGGGCGCGGGTCTCGGTGTTCGCCGGCGGCCTGGATCTGGAGGCCGCTGAGGCGGTCTGCGTCGGCGAGGGCATTGATCGGCACGACATTTTTGATCTGCTGGCCGCGCTGGTGGACAAGTCGGTGCTGATTTGTGAGGAGCACGCGGGTAAGGCGCGGTACCGGATGTTGGAGACCATCCGCCAGTATGGCCGGGACCGGCTCGTTGAATCGGGGGAGGAGCAACGGCTGCGGTACCGGCACCGTGACTGGTTCCTGCGGCTGGCCGAACATGCCGAGGCCGACTGGTTCGGCCCGCACCAGCGAAGCTGGCTCGCCCGGCTGGCCCCCGAACACCCCAACTTCCGTACCGCTCTGGACTACTGCCTTACCGTCCCTGGCCAGGCCCGAGCCGGGCTGCGCATCGCCAGCGCGCTGTGGATCCATTGGCTGAACAGCAGCCTGCTGGCTGAAGGCCGACAGTGGCTGGACCAGGCCCTGGCCTTGGACGCCGAAGCCTCCACGGACCGGGCCAAGGCTCTGCGGGCACACGCACTACTCGCCGTCGCACAAGGGGACGCGGAGACCGGAACCGCCCTGCTCGACCAGAGCCGCGCCCTGCTCAGGGAGCGCGGAGATGAATCGGGCCTGATGCACACCAACGGAGTGGAGGCCTTGGCCGCTCTCTTCGGTGACGACCTGCCCCGGGCCAGGGCGCGAGGCGAGGAGATGCTGGCCCGTTCCCGTGCTCTGGGTGAGGTGGACGTGCTGGTGATGTCGGGCTGGACCCCTCTGGTGCTGGCGACGGGCTTCCTCGGGGAGACCGAGCGGGCGATCGAACTCTGCCAAGAGGGCATCGCCCTGTGCCGGGCGCATGGGGAGCACTGGTCCCTGACTCACCTGCTCCAGGCCTATGCCCTCGTTCTGAGGAGTCAGGAACCGCCGAACCCGGAGCGGACCCGGCAGGCCATCACCTCCCTGCAGGACGCCCTGCGCATCCATCGGGGGCTCAACGACATCTTCGGCGTGATTCCCGCCATCGAGTACCTGGGCTGGTCTCTCATCGCCGATGCGGAGGGCGCGCGGGGCACTCGCCTGCTGGGCGCCGCCCAGCGGGCATGGCAGGACATCGGGGGATATTTGTGGAGGTCCGAGTACTTCATCGCCCAGCATGACCGGTATGTGGCCCAGGCCCGTGCTCTACTGGGCGAAAACGCCTACGAGGCGGAGTTCCACCGCGGCACTGGTCTGACCCTTGAGCAGGCCGTCGCCTACGCCTTGAAAGAGCCCTCCTCGCCGGGGGAAGGAGCCGAAAGGCCGGAGCCGGAGCCGCTGACCCGCCGCGAAGCCGAAGTCGCCCGGCTCGTCGCCCAGGGGCTGAGTAACAAGGCGATCGCGGCCAAGCTGGTCGTCGCCTCCCGTACCGCCGAGGGACATGTGGAGCGCATCCTGGCCAAGCTCGGCTTCACCTCCCGCACACAAATCGCCGTCTGGGTCCACGCACAAGAAGCCGAGCAGAGCGACGGAAGAATGTGAGTCAGCATCGCCGGTGGACCATGCGCTGGAAGGCGCCATGGAATGCCTTACTCGGTGTCCGCTCTCACCAGCCGTTGGGGCAGGCCTCTACTTGAGTGAAGTCACCGGCGCGGAGCGCCGCGTTCGAGATCATGAAGTTCACCTTTCCGCCTTCACTCCACTCTCCCCAGGGATCGCCGCTCGACAGGGCGAGCAGCTGCTTGTCACCTGGCAGCGGCGATCCGTCCAGGAGATGTGGCCAGCCGAACGCCTGATCGGCGCGCATCGGCCAGAACCCGGCGATGAGTGAATTCGCGAGTGCTGCGCGTTGCTCGGGGGTCCGGCCCTTCGAGAAGTTCGGCGAGGCGCCGCCCGGCGTGTCGTTCGGAAGACCGGCCGACGCGCCTCGTACGGACCGCACGGCAGGGCTCATCGCGAAGAATCAACGAACTGTCGCGTAATCCGGTGACGTCTTCTTCGACTTCTTGGCGTCCTGTCCCGAGAAGAGAGGAGGTGGCGTGGACGAGCAAGAGGCCAGATTCACCTGCCTCTACGAGACGTACTACCGCAACGTCTTCGGCTATGTCGTGCTGCGGGTCGCGCCCCAGGCGGCCGAGGACGTCACCAACGAGGTGTTCACGATCGCGTGGCGGAAGGTCGATGAGATCCCCGAGCGGGCGCTGCCGTGGCTGCTGGCCGTGGCCAGGAACCTCGTCCGCCAGTCCCATGGCGCCGCCGGACACGCGCGCCGCCTGGTCGACCGGCTGGCCGGCCTG
Organism: Actinoallomurus sp. NPDC050550; assembly: GCF_040655075.1. Lineage (NCBI taxonomy): Bacteria > Bacillati > Actinomycetota > Actinomycetes > Streptosporangiales > Thermomonosporaceae > Actinoallomurus > Actinoallomurus sp. NPDC050550. Next base: position 4,737 of record NZ_JBFAJC010000054.1, read on the forward strand.
ACCACCGACGCGGACCTGCACGCCTGGGATGCCGCCGACCACGTCGTTGCCCGTGACCAGGCCCTAACAGCCCTGCGCACCTTGTCCCCCAAGGAGGCCGAAGCGGTCACCTTGACCGCCTGGCACGGGCTCGAGCCCGCCGATGCGGCCCGGGTCGCCGGCTGCTCCCGCGCCGCCTTCACCGTCCGGCTGCACCGCGGACGCCGACGGCTGGCCAGGGCGCTGGAGGCGTCCCACGAACCCGGCACGCGAACTCCCACACGTGTCTCGCACGACCGAGTCATCCCGGAGAAGCTGTGAAGCACAACGAACTCGACAGCATGATCAACGCTCTGAAGCCCGCAGTGGTCGATGAACTCGCCAACGCGGCCTATGAACGACGTCCCGACACGTCACTGGTCCGCGCGCGCACCGGCACGGCCCCCGTGAGCCGGGGTCTGGTCCCGGGACGGCGGCCGGTCCGGCGGCTGGCCTTCGCCACCAGCGCGACGGCGGTGGTGGCGGCCACGGCGGTGCTGGCCGCGGGCGTGCTGTCCGGCGGTCACGATGGCCGTACGGCTGGGAACGGCACCACCGGCCAGAAGGGAGCGATCAACACCCGTGCGTTCCTGCTGGCCAGCGCGGAGACGGTCGCCAAGCAGCCCGCCACCCAAGGGACGTGCTGGTACAGCCGGACGCGCACGTGGGATGACCACCTGGCGCCCTTCGAAAAGCCCAGCCCGGGTGTCACCCCGGTCCCCCAGAGCAGCCCGGTCCCCCAGAGCAGCCCGAGCCCCCAGGGCAGCCCGAACCCGCAGGTCAAGCCCCCCAGGATTCCCCGGGTCAAGCCCCAGACGTTCCAGGCGCGGGGCGCGAGCAGCGACGAGAGTTGGGCGTGCGCCCTTCCGGGCGGGACCGGCATGCGGTTCCGATCGCGCCTGCCGCTGGACGTCCAGGTCAGCTTCCCCACCAAGAAGGACGAGGCGGCCTGGCGGGCGGCGGGTTCGCCGCCTCTCAACGTCAACGGCTTCACGACGGCGTCCAAACCGCGAACGACGACGTACGACGGGCGCTCGCACCTGGCGAACCCCTACATCGGCCGCCACGAGATCGAGTGGAAGACCATCCCGAAGCTGCCGACGACCAAGAGCGGACTGGAGGGCCACCTGCGGAAGCTGTGGCAGGAGGACACCAAGGGCAGGGCCGATTTCGGGAAGTACGTCTTCGTCGCCGCCTCGGAGCTGCTCAGGACTCCGACCACCCCCGGCACGCGCGCGGCGCTCTACCGGATCCTCGCGGACTCCCCGTCCGTCCACGTCACCGGACGGATCACGGATCGAGAGGGCAGGTCCGGCGTGGCCATCTCCGCTGACGGTGTGCCCATCCGGCTGGTCGTGGACCCGGTGACCGCCCAGCTCCTCGACGACGAGCCGCTGCCCGGCACCGGCAAGAATGGCCCCGGCGAGTACAACGCCTACGAACGCCAGGGCTGGGTGGACAAGATCGGTGCTGTCCCCGCCTCCTGACCGGTCACCGGCGATGACCAGCGCATGCGTCCCCTGATCGCCCGCTGGAAGTAGCCGTCCCTCCGGGCACTCCAGCCCACCGCCGGGGTGCCCGGAGAACCGCGCGGTCGCGAACAGCCGCCACAGGCGGGGGGGTACCAGCCGTTCATCAGTGGAGCCTCGCTCACGCGAGGCCCCACGACGGGATCAGACGGTGAGGACGAGCTTGCCCTGGAGATGACCGCCGTCGAGCAGCCGGTGCGCGTCGGCGACGCGCTCGAACGGAAAGGTCTCCTGCACGTGGACCCGGAGCCTGCCCTGTTCGACGAGTTCGACGAGACCTCGCAGGGCGACCGGATCGGGGTCGACCGCGATGCCGCTGAAGCGCATGCCTGCCGCCTCGTACTTGGCGGCGAGCTCCGAATCCTCCTCGGCGACCGCCGTCACCAGGTGACCGCCTGGGCGGAGCACTTCGAGCGACCGCTCGACGGTGTCGCCGCCGATCGTGTCGAGCACGACGTCGATGTCGCGGACCGCCTCGGTGAAGTCGACCGCCGTGTAGTCGATCACCTCGTCGGCGCCGAGCCCCTCGACGAACTTCCGCTTGCTCCCGCCGGCGGTCGCGATCACGTGCGCGCCGAGCGCTTTCGCGATCTGGATCGCGACGTGGCCGACCCCGCCACCACCGCCGTGGACCAGGACGCGGTCGCCTTCGGTCACGCCGCCGAGGTCGACGAGGCCCTGCCACGCCGTCAGCCCGACGATCGGCAGCGCCGACGCCTCGACGTGCGAGAGCGACGCCGGCTTGCGTGCCAGGTGCAACGCCGGCGCCGACACGACCTCGGCGTACGCGTTCGCCGCCCGCGGGAACAGCGGCATCCCGAACACCTCTTCGCCGGGCCTGAACCGCCACGTCTGCGGCGCCTCCTCGACCACGCCGCTGATGTCCCAGCCGAGGATGAACGGCGGCCGGCCGATCAGCGGGAACTCGCCGGCGCGCAGGCGCGCCTCCAGCGGGTTCAGCCCGATCGCCTTGACGCGGACGAGAACCTCGGTCGGGAGGGGCTGGGGCTCGGGCGCGTCCACGATGGTGAGCACCTCGGGACCGCCGAGCGTCTGCTGGGTGATGACTCGCATGACTCTCCTGGCTTTGGAGGGGGAGCAACCCAGGCTAGGTTTCCGATAGGAACCCGCAGGTACCTTAGGCGCCATGAGCGGTTTCGGTCCCGGTGACTTCTTTCTCGCCGACTGCCCGGCGCGTCTGGCGGTCGAGCTGATCGCCGACAAGTGGACGGTGGTCGTGCTCTACGGCCTCAGCGAGGGCCCGGTGCGCCATGGCGAGCTGATCGAGCTGATCGGCGGCATCTCCCGCAAGATGCTCACCCAGACGCTCCGACGGCTCGAGGCGCACGGACTCATCCGCCGCCACGCCTACGCCGAGGTGCCGCCCCGTGTCGAGTACGAGCTCACCGCGCTCGGGGCGACGCTGATCGATCCGATCCACATGCTGACCGAGTGGGCGAGGGCGAACGGCGACGCGGTGCTCGATGCGCTCGACGCCCATCCCGAGCCGGTCGCCCATGGCGACTGAGGCGGTACCGCGCCGTGTTCGGACGTTAGGTTCAGGACTTGCGGGTGAAGGTGAGGTGGTGGGTCCCGGTCGTCGGTGTCGGGGCGTTGCGGGGTAGGGGCCGATGAGTTCTCGGCGCGGAAGGGGTCAACATGGTCATGACTACGCAGATGCTCCAGATTCCCGAGGTCGACCTCGTCTACGACGTCCACGGCACGCTGCCGACCGCCGATGGACGGCCGCCGCTGGTCATGATCGGCCAGCCCATGGACGCCGGCGGCTTCGGCACGTTGGCGTCGCACTTCCCCGAGCGCACCGTGATCACCTATGACCCGCGCGGCCTCGGCCGCAGCGTCCGTAAGGACGGTCGGGTCGACCATGCGCCGCGGACCCAGGCCGCCGACGTGCACGCGGTCATCGAGGCGCTCGGCGCGGGCCCGGTCGAGATGTTCGCGAGCAGTGGCGGTGCGGTGACCGCGCTCGCCCTCGTGACGGCCCACCCCGATGACGTGACCACCCTGGTGGCGCACGAGCCGCCGCTCATTCCGGTTCTCCCCGACGCCCAGGCCGCCGAGCGCGCCCGGACCGGCGTCCGGGATGCCTACGAGGGCAAGGGCTCAGGTGCCGGCATGGCGGCCTTCATCGTGATGACGTCGTGGCAGGGGGAGTTCACCGAGGACTACTTCGCCCAGCCCGCGCCGGATCCCGCCGTGTTCGGGATGCCGACCGAGGATGACGGATCCCGTGAGGATCCGCTGCTGTCCGACCGGTCGTGGGCGGTCAGCAGTTACCGGCCCGACGTCGATGCGCTTACCGCAGTACCGACGCGGGTCGTGATCGCAGTGGGTGAGGAGTCCCTGGGCACCTTCACCGGACGTACCTCGGTGGCGCTGGCCGAGTTGCTCGGCCGGCGGGTGACGGTCTTCCCGAGCCACCACGGCGGCTTCGTCGGTGGCGAGTTCGGGTACGCCGGGCAGCCGGCGGCCTTCGCGCGCAAGCTGCACGAGGTCCTCGACGTTGCCGGCTGACGGTGGTTCTCTCTCATCCCGACGCCGAATGGGTCACCCGCCAGGTGCTCAGCGTCGACGGCGGATCGACCATGCGCTGAGGCCGATCCCCGCGCGGGGATCGGCCTCGGGGGTTACGCTCTGCCCTATCGCTTCGTGACCTTGTGGATCCAGGCGAGTTGCTGGGCGATCTCCCCGGCCCCGGCCATCTTCTCTCGGTCGGAGCCGTAGAAGACGCCGAGCAGGGTCTCCTTGCCGTGTGCGCCGATGCTCATCACCGGGGCTCCCGAGTCGCCGCCGGCGGGAATCCCGGACACCTTCTCCATGCAGAAGTCCGTGCCGCCCGGTTCGGCGTAGCCCTCGCAGCGGCGGGCGTCCGACCGTACGACCCGCAGCGTCGACTGCTTGAGCACGGGCGACTGGCAGGTGTTCTCATCCTTGGTGCAGGTGGCGCCCCACCCGTACTGCCGCACGATCTCACCGGGGTGGACATGGGCCTTGGCCAGGCGCACCGGGCGGATCTTCATCGGCGAGACCTTGATGAGCATCATGTCAGCGCGCGAGTTTCCCACCCGCTTGCCCACCGGGCGGACAGTGGTGCCCTTACGCATGTCGAGGTTGCCGACCCGGAACGAGATCCGCTTGTCGGCGACCGGCTGCGCCTGCTCGAAGAAGCAGTGCGAGGCGCTGATGACCCACTGCGTCGTGACCGCCGTCCCGGTGCACACCGGTTTGCCGTCGACGAGCATGCGCACCGCCCATGGGCCGTAAGTGCTCTTTGACCCGCCGATGACAGCCGAGGCCGGCCCGGACACCATCACCGAGCCCGTCACCAGCAACAACGCAGACACCAACAGCACACGAACGCGACGCACCATCCGGAACAGCTCCTCTCCTCGGGGCATGGCCTTACCGGTGGTGTAGATACGCCGTCAGATCAAAAAGTTTCCGATTACGCGTAGTTCGCCCTCCACTGGCCGGTGCCGACACCCTCGGCAAGAGCGCCACGCGGCCATCGCTCGGACCCGATTGACAAGGTGCGGAGAAGGTTCCAACGCCGTTTATGAGGCCACGTTCACGGCGTGGTCGCCTCCGTGGGAATGGTTCTGCCGCACCGGACCGGTCAGAGATGACGTACGTGCCGGCCCCGCGCCCGCGGGGATGCTCCCGTCGTCACCGACGACGGGGAGTCCTACAAGGTCGGCGGGCACTCACACGACGTACGAGACGGTCAGGACGGCGACCGCGAGGGAGAGCATTCCCAGGCAGTTCAGCCAGAACTCCTTCCGGAGAAACCGTGCCCGGATGTGGGCGTAGACGGCGCACAGGAAGTAGGCGACGACCCCCGCGTTCGCCGCGAGACCGATCCCGTCGTACGCCAGTCCGGCGACAAGGCCTGCCGTGGCGAGCAGCTTGATAACGATGAGTGTCCACCACCATTCGCGGGGCAGGCCTACCCCGTCGAGGCAGCCCCGGATGAAGGCCGGTGGACGGATCGACAGCAGTGCGTCAACGAGCAGGGCGAGGGCGAGCAGCGCCGTGGGCCACCAAAGGCTCGGGACGTCGAACATCATTCCTCCGACCGGTTCACGATGAGGCTGACGACGTCGCGAAACTGCTCGCGCCCGAGGTCATCGGGAAGCGCCCCGTTCGACATCGTCATCAGGATGCCGAGGTAGGCGAAGTAGATCGACCGGGCCGCCCTGCCCGCACGGTCCTCGTCGTGCCCCGCTCGGGAGAGCACCTGCTGGATCTCGCCGATCAGGGTCAGCCCGAGGTTCTGGAAGATCGCAGAGTCGTGTCGGCCGCGCACGATCGTCGCCGCGTATTCGCGTGACAGTTCGCGGTCGAGCGCGAAGTAGTCAACGAACGGCTCGACCAGCGCGATGACGTCGTCGACCGTGTCGGCCGACGGCCGTTCGGCTCGGGCTCGGTCGCGTTCTCGGTGCACGGCATCGATCCAGCCGTCGAAGATCGCCACGAGCAGCCCGTGCTTGTCGCCCACCGCCATCACGCTGCCCGCGCTGAGCCCGGCCTCGGCGGCGATCTGCCGGACGGTCGTCGCGTCGAAGCCCTGCTCGCGGAACAGTCGCTCCGCGGCCGCGAGCACCTTCTCCCGCGAGAGCTGTCGCCGCTGCGCCCGAGACTGAACAGGTTCAGTGAACACGTTCAGCAACGTAGCGCGGACTCGGCCTGCTCGCAACCGCTCGATGAGACGGACGTTCAGTTGAGCCGGAGCCGCGCCGTCGCGGCTGCCGCTCCGGGCCGACGGCTTTGACCGCGAAAGCGAGCAGCGCGACCGCGGCGATCGTGGCCCACAGGTACGGCGCACTCATCGCACCGTCCCCTCACCCGTGCGCGCGGTCTCGTCCGCACGCGCGGCCACGGCCGGGCGTGGCCGGCGTAGGGCGGCGAGTCCGGCGGCGCCCGCGCCCCCGCTTGGAGTGCGTTCCGCTCCTTCAGAACGCGCGCCATGTCGGCATAGACAGGCCTCGCCGACCGGTACGACGTACGATCCGGGTCTGACGACCGCGTCCGCGAGAAGGGGTGACGATCATGTCGTGTCCCGCCCGTGACGGCCGGCTCGTCGACCGGGCACGCCGATGACCGACTGGGGGCTCCCCGCCGACCTCGATCTGGACCGCCTGGTGCCCAGATCCTCCTCGCACTTCCCCCAGCAGGCGTTCCGCAGCCTCCGTGTGGCCACACGGTTGATCGAGGCGCTGATGGTGATCCACTCGGGGTATCCGGCGGTGCTGGTCCTCGCCGCCATGGGCTGTGTCGTGCTCGACCTGCGCATCGGGTCGTTCTCCAGCAGGCCGCGCCCGGGTCGGTTAGGGGTCCGCATCCTCTTGGACACCGTCGACGTGGCGTTGTGGGCGGTCGCCCTGCACGGCGCCGCGGACACCGCTGCCGTCGCCGCCACGCCACTCGCCTTCGAGATGGGGCTCTGGTACGGACGGTGGTTCCTCCTGGTGCCCGCGCTGGTCGGGACGGCGACACTCGCGGCGCTGCACCTCGCCGGGTATCCGCCGGCGCCACTGGTCTACCTGTGGCCGGCCACCTGGGGTGCGGGGGGTGTCCTGGCGTCGTACGTCCTGCGGGCACGCTGGCGCGGCGAGGCCAGGACGGCACGTGACGCCATCGAGGCAGCGGTCGGCCAGGCGGAGCTCTCGGGCCAGAACAGCGTCGCCATGAGCGCCGACTCGGTCGTCGACCTGCTCGTCCGCACGGGGCCACTGATCTCGACCTACGAGCCGACGCCCCGGCCGTTCCCCTTCTCCGGGTGGAAGGCCGAGCTCGCCGAGGCGTGCTCGCGCCAGGCCACGTATCTGGGCGTCGCGCTCATCCGATGGCAGCGCCTGTACAACAGCCGCAGCCCCGACCTGTCCGCCGACGTGGAGCTCCGGGTTCCGCCGGGGGCAGGGACGCTGCTGCTGTCGCCGGCCCAGGCGGAGCACCTGCAACGGCTGCTGGAGGAGCTCGCCCCGCGCGGGACGGTGCCGGTCGAGGTTCCGGCGAAGGGCCCGGTCGGTGCCGAGCAGATCGTCGTGGTGGGCACGACGCGCTTGGTGATACCGGCCGACCGGGGGCCGCGGCCGCGTCCGCTGCAGATCGCGCCGTTCGCGTTCGGCGTGGGCGCCATCCTCACGCTCATCCACTCGCTGCCGCAGTGGGAGGCCACACCGCTGTGGGTGACGGTTCCCCTCGCCGTCGTCTTCGGCGCGACGTGCTGGCTGAGCCTGACGCGGCCCGGCACGGACCCGGCGACCACGGCGGCGAGGCTGGTGATCGTCGGCCTCGTACTCGGCGCTACCGACTCGGTGCTGTCGACGGCGTTCATGCGCCCGGACAGCACGCGGGTGCCGTTCCTGTTCTTCCTGCAGTGGTTCGGCCCGCTGTTCGTCGCGCACGCCGGTGACCTGTCGCGTCGGCGGCGGGTGCTCGTGCTCGTCGGCACGGTGCTGGCGGTGGGGGCCGGGATGGCGGCGATGCCGAGGGGCTTCAGCATCATCGGTATGTTGATCGGCCTCCCGTGGCTGGTCGCTCCGATCGCCATGGTGCTGGGCCTGCGGCGGCTCATGGATGCCGACTCCTCCGAGTTGCGGGCGGAGATGGAACGCGTCCACAACGGTGCCGTGGCGGAGGGCTTCCGACGGGGACGATGGCTCGTCATCGGACTGACCTCCGAGGCCGTCCAGCAGGTACGCGACCGCTACCGGGCGGCCCGGGCGTCGATTCCTGCGGAGGTCGGGGCGGAGATCGAGCGCCGCCTCGACGAGATCGGCGCCCTGCTGTCCGCCCTCCGTACCGAATGAGCGGACGGCCCGCCCGCACGTCGGTCTGTGCGAGCAGGTTTCCGAACAACCGCATCGCCCATGTGGCTCGTAGCGGGACGCGTCGGATCCGTCCCGGTCGAGCATACGTCGAAGATGTCGTCAGCAAATGCAGGCGATGCTTGCGGAATGCCGTACTCGGTGGTCATTTGCGGCTGGTTCCAGCATCATTGAGAACGGTCGGTTCCCGGCGTGGGAGGCGGAGATGGCGCGGACGGGCAGCGCGCGCACGGGTGTGATCATTGTCGACGACGACGCGGTGAACCGCCTGGGCATGGCGGCGGTGCTGTCCGAGTCCGAGCAGATCCGCATGATCGCCAGCTTCGACCACGACGAGGCCATGACCGTCACCGACCCGTGGCACGAGGCCGACGTCGTGCTGGTCGACGCGGCCGATCATCGCCGCGAGCACGACCAGTTTCCCGGCGTGGCGGTCGTCGAGCACATCCGGCGGCACGGGTCCGATCGGCTCATCATCATCGCGGTGACCGGGCACTTCTTCGACGACGCCGTGCGCCGCCGGATGCGCGAGGCGCGCGCCGACTTCTTCTACCACCGCGCCGACATGGCCGACCCCGAAGCGCTGCGGAGCGCCGTCCTCCGGCCTCAGGCCGCCCGCTGGCAAATTCCCGGCCCGCGCGACCCTGAGACGCAGTTCCGGCACGGCGTCACCGACCACACGCGCGTCAACCAGGCCGTCGAGTTCGCTGTCCAGAACGCCATCGAGGATCGGCTCGCCGAACGCGCCGATCCGCGGAGCCGCCGCTGGCTGCGATTGCGGGCGGAGTTCAACCACATCGCGCGCCTAACGCCGGTCACCGGTGACGGCCGTCTACCGGACCGTCGGCAGGATCAGCCCTCACTGCCCCAAATCTCCCGCTTCATCGCCTGGGCCATGAAGGTGAAGGAGCCCAGGCCCCGCAGCGAATGATCCCACCGGATACCGGAGAAGAGCCGCCTGCGGACAACCGATTCGGTGACATCGTCGGTTCCGTTGCATCCCCGACCGGTACATGACCGCGGCCGAGCGCGGAGCGCGCCCCGCAGCAGGCCCGCCGGGACTGAACCGGGGTCTGTTGGAGCCGTTCAGGATCAACAGACGTAGGAACGAACCGTCAGGCCTATTATCCCGAAACGCGCACGTGGGAGTGGTACCGCAGGCGGGCTGCTCACTGTTCGGTGCCGCTCTCCGGTGCGAGTGTCAGCAGGGAGTCGCGCTTGATCGCGTCCAGAGAAAGTGTCTTGTAGCCGACCTCCTCGAACAGCACGGTGATCCGGTCGGGTTCGGCGCGCATGACCGTCCCCGGACCCCACGACTTGTGCACCACCTCGGAGTGGACCGGGAATGGACTGTCGACCCGCGTCGTGTCGACCGCCCCCGCGACGCAGTTGTCGCAGTTGTCGCAGGTCTTCGTCGTACGGGGCTCGCCGAAGTACTCCAGCAGATAGCGGCGGCGGCACCCGGTGGTCTCGGCGTAGCCGCGCATCATGTCGATGCGCGAGTCGTCCACCCGGCGGCGGCTCTCGTCCAGCTCCATCGCGTCGGCCGCGGCCTGCTTGGGAGCGGGCCCCCGCTCGGCGTACCGCAGGTCTCCCCGGCCGCTCACCTCCACCGCCTTGGTGTGCTGGAGCAGGTTCACGAGAGAGGTCAGCTTGGACGGGCCGATGCCCAGCGTGTCGCGTACGGCGTGGGGCTTCACGGTGCCGCCGTGCTCGTGGAGCAGGACGGCGAGCCGGAGCAGCATCTCCTCGTCCGGCCGGCCGCCGGCGAAGAACCGGCGCAGGCCGAGGTCCTCCGACCGGTAGTACAGGACCGCGTCGGCCGGCTCGCCGTCGCGGCCGGCCCGGCCGATCTCCTGGTAGTAGGAGTCCGGCGACTCGGGCGGGGCACTGTGCAGGACGTAGCGCACATTCGGCTTGTCGATCCCCATGCCGAAGGCGGAGGTGGCCACGACGACGTCGAGCCCGTCCTCGGAGAACAACGTGTGCACCCGCTCGCGTTCGGACGCCTTCATCCCCGCGTGATAGGCCTCCGCGTGCAGCCCGGCCTCGGTCAGCTCTTTGGCGTACGCCGTGGCGTCGCGGCGTGTCGCGACGTACACCAGGCCGAGCCCGGACCGTCCAGCGGCGTCCGCGACGAGCGCGCGCCTCTTGGTGCTCTCCTCGGCGAACCGGCGGACCCGCAGGGCGATGTTGGGCCGGTCGAAGCCCCGGATGACCTGGTGGACGTCGCGGAGGCCGAGCACCTCCACGATGTCCTCGCGTACGGGCGGCGACGCGGTCGCGGTCAGCGCGATCACCGGGGGGTGGCCGAGGCGTTCGATGACCCGGCCGAGCCCGAGGTAGTCCGGGCGGAAGTCATGCCCCCAGGCCGAGACGCAGTGCGCCTCGTCGATCGCGATCAGCGAGGGTCGCGCCGCGGCGAGCCGGTCCACGACATCGGGCTTGGCGAGCTGCTCGGGGGAGAGGAAGACGTACTCGGCCTTACCGGCCCGGATCTGCTCCAGAGAGGCCTCGCTCGAGCCCGCGCGCTGCGCGGAGTTGACGACGACGGCGCCGCCGGCGTTCCGCTCGGCGAGCGAGAGCATCTGGTCCCGCTGCAGGGCGATCAACGGCGAGATCACGATGGTCGGGCCGTCGAGCAACTGGGCCGGGACCTGATAGGTCGCGGACTTGCCGCTGCCGGTCGGCATGACGACGAGTACGTCGTGCCCCTGCAGGAGGGGCTGCATCGCCTCCGTCTGCCCGGGCCGCAGCCGCCGCCAGTCGAAGACCTCCCTGGCCGTCCGCTGAAGGCGCCGCCGAGCCCCAATCCGGCTCAACCCATTGCGAATCCCCATCCAGCGCCCTCCCTGACGGCACTTGTCGTTCGGTCCCCAGGACCGAGGCTCGATCATCCAACCAGGTCCGTACGACGGCCGGTGCCCGCTTTGCCGGTGTATGTGCGTCTCAGCCGTGCCGCGGCCGTCGGGCCAGATGATGCGAACCGGGACGCCACGCCGACCGGCGTAGGTCACGACGTCGGCGGAGAGCTTGCCCGCACGGGGCGCGCTTGAGGAAGTGGAGCGCAGTCGCCGCGAAACCGTCGTGCTGCCGGATCGCTGACGACCGGCGTCCCGGAGAGTTTTTAACGGAATCCGGGGGGCGGTGTCGGATCGGGGTGGTGGTGTTCGTAGCAGGGGTGAGACCGCCCACCAGGGGCGGCGCCAAGGTAGGGAACCGCGATCATGAAGCTGACGACCATGACTCAGGTCACCATCGATGGAGTGATGCAGGGAAACGGCCACGCGTCGGATGAGGACCGCAGGAACGGATTCGAGCGCGGCGGATGGGCCCGGGGCAAGGGCGACAACGAGACCCACGCGTTCATCAACCAGACCTACCAGCGCGCCGAGGCGTTCCTGTTCGGCCGGCGGACCTACGAGCTGTTCGCCGGCTCATGGGGGACCTTCACGGTCGAGGATGTCCCTGGCTGGGAACCCGTCACGCGGGCATTGAACACACGGCCCAAGTTCGTGGCGTCGACCACGCTCACCGATCCGGCGTGGTCGGACACGACCGTCCTGTCCGGAGACGTCGCGGCCGCCGTCCGAGAGCTGAAGGCCAAGCCGGGGGGTGAGCTGCAGGTGCACGGCAGTGGCATCCTGACCCGGTGGCTGCTGGACAACGATCTGGTCGACGAGATGACTCTGATCACCATCCCGGTGGTCGTCGGCCAGGGCGTGCGGTTGTTCCCGGACGCGGGCCCGGATCTCGCGCTCGACCTCGTCGAGTCGCGCGTCGACTCCAAGGGCGTGACGATCCAGGTCTACCGGCCGGCCGGGCGCCCGCAGTATGCGCCAACGGCTTGAAGTCCCTGACCACCGAACCACGCTGTCCCGACACCACAGGAGAGGATCTTCAGATGCAGTACCTGGTTTCCGTGATCGATGACAAGAGCAATCCCGGCAGCACGGACAGGCAGCCTGCCATCAGCGCGTTCAACGAACGACTGATCGCCGAGGGCTACTGGGTGTTCGCGGGCGGACTCGCCGACACCGACGCGGCCACGGTCATCGACAACCGCGGCGAGCAGGCGGTGTTCAGCGACGGGCCTTTCGTGGAGTCGAAGGAGTACCTCGCCGGCGTCTGGGTGTGGGAGGCCCCCGATCTGGATGTGGCGCTCAAGCTCGCCGCCGAGGCGTCGAAGGTCTGCGATCGGAAGATCGAGGTACGGCCGTTCCAGTGAACGACGTCGACGTCCGCGAGGCGATCACCCAGGCCCACCACGCCGAGTGGGCCCGAGTGATCGCCGCCCTGACCAGGCGCTTCAGTGACCTCGGCATCGCCGAGGAGGCGGCGGCCGAGGCGTTCGCGACCGCCGTCGAGCGGTGGCCGGCCGACGGCGTACCCCCCAACCCCGGCGCCTGGCTGACCACCACCGCCAAACGCAAGGCCATCGACCGGATCCGCCGCGAGAACAAGCGCGACGACAAGCACAAGGAGGCTCAGATGGTGTACGACGACGACCCGCCCGAGCCTGTCGGCGCCATCGACGACGACCGGCTCCGGCTGATCTTCACCTGCTGTCACCCGGCGCTGGCGATGCAGACCCGCGTGGCGCTGACGCTGCGCATGGTCGGCGGTCTGACCGTGCCCGAGATCGCCCGCGCCTTCCTGGTGGCCGAGACCGCCATGGAGCGGCGGATCACCCGCGCGAAGGCCAAGATCAAGGCGACTCGCATCCCCTATCGGGTGCCGTCCGCCGAGGATCTGCCGGCACGCGTGTCCGGCGTGCTCGCCGTCCTGTTCCTGGTGTTCAACGAGGGCTACCTGGCGACCGGCCCCGACACCGATCCCCTACGTCACGACCTGACCGCCGAGGCGATCCGGCTCACCCGCCTGATCCGTGCCCTGATGCCGGGCGACGGTGAGGTGGCCGGGCTGCTGGCGCTGATGCTCCTCACCGAGGCCCGCCGCACCGCCCGGGTCTCGGCCGGCGGCGAACTGGTCCCCCTGGCCGAGCAGGACCGTGGGGCCTGGGACGCGGCGCTGATCGCCGAGGGGCATCGGCTGGTACGCGAACGCCTCGCCGCTGCCGCCACCGGACTCGCTCCGGGCCGCTACCAGATCCTCGCCGCGATCAACGCCGTGCACACCTCCGCCCGCGACATGCGCGACACCGACTGGTCACAGGTCCTCGCCCTCTACGACCAGCTCATCCGCCTCGACACCTCCCCGCTCATCGCCCTCAACCGGGCCATCGCGGTCGCCGAACTCGACGGCCCGGACGTGGCACTGGCAGCCGTCAACCGTCTTGAGGACACGCTGGCCGGCTATCACGCCTACCACGCCACCCGCGCCGACCTCCTACGCCGGCTGGGCCGCAGTCAGGAGTCACGCGCGGCGTACGACAAAGCCATCGAACTGGCGGGCAACACCGCCGAGACCGCCTACCTGACCCGCCGCCGCGACCAGTTGGGGTAGCCGGGATCCCGATCGAACCCGCGCGCGAAGCGGCGGCCGGCCCGGGGCGCCCTGCCGATGCATTCCGCACCTGTCGCGCCGTACCGCGATATACGAGCACCCGCCGATCACCCACGCAACGCACTGGCAGCCACCCGCCGCTTCCTACGCCATGTAGAGACCGTCCTTCATGCGTGGGCCGACGTGCTTGCAGGACCATCCCCGCGTGCGCGGGGATGCTGCATCATCACTGGGCTCGGTATTCCGGCTGACGCGAGTAGGGAGCGGGAACTCTCACGTTCCCGCTCCCTGCGGCCCCGTATGCCCGGCCTGTTCCGTTCCGGGTGGGTCAGGTGAAGTTGACGCCGTTCATGGTGGGCTGGAGTGTGCCCAGGGTGAGGCTGTCGCAGAGCGGTGGCTGGTAGCCGTCGTCGAGGCCGTGGTAGGTGAGCGGGATCCAGGTGCTGTGCCAGGCGACGCCGAGGTCGTCGGTGGTGCCGCCGGGGCAGCCCTTGGTGGTGTGCCACTTGGTTCCGGCGAAGGCCGAGCGTCCGGGCCGTAGCGTGATGGTCATGCCGGGACCGGGGTAGCTCACCTGGGTCGCGGGAATCGCGGTGTAGTTGTTCTGCCCGCCCTTCCCGAGCGGTGTCCAGCCGGCCGGCAGGTAGCAGGTTTCGCTCGACCGGTTGGTGATGGTCAGCGTGGCGGTCGCCTTTTCCGCTGCCATTTCCGCTTCCAGTCCGTTGAGGCCGGGATCTTGAAGCTGCAGATCGGCGTTGAGTTCGGATGCCATGCAGCTCGGCGTGTCGCCCTGACCGGCGTTCGCCGCCGTCGCCTTCCCGTCGTGGGTGCCAGGGGCGGCCGGCGCCGCCTTCGCCGATGAACCCGACGCTGTCGAACCCGACGACGTCGACACCTTGCTGTCGATGTTGCAGCCGGTGAGGGCGAGAGCGACCATCCCGCCACCACAAGCCAGAGCGGCAGTCATACGAAGGCGCTTGAACTGCATGGTTAAAACCTCTCCGGTTGCTTACTGACTCGACTAATAAGTTCGATGTCCGGTAATGCCGTGGAGGTTCGCAGGAAGATCAGAATTCCTTATTTTTTCTGCCGTGACGGATGTCACGCGAACCTGGGAGGCCGGCAAAGCATCTCTATAGGAGAACTGCCCCGGCTCGCATAAATCACGCACTGCCGCCTGGACGGTCGGCTCCATGGCACTGCGGCGCGGGCGACCCACGGTCGTCCACTCCGTGGGAGCCGCTGCCACGAGATCACCGGCTTCCAGCGTTCGAGCCGGTGAAGCATCTCGGCGAGGTCGTAAGCCGGAGAACACACCTTGTGCAGCATGAAAATAGGGTCGGGTCGAAGACCTGTCCTCGGCGGCCTCATCAACGAATACGGGGCCGCATAGACCAATCTGCAAACCTGCGGGTGAACGTACCGATCCTATATTCGTGCGGTACAGGTTGGCCCGCTGATCCTTCGGTCCGGGAATGGTGTGCTCGATCTGCCGTCGTCGCAGTTAGCTCAGGCTGCGTAACCCAATATTCGAGCGGCACATGCCGCGAGCCGCGCGCCGAGGCCGTGACACATCCTTATCTGCAAGCGCCGCCTTCGCGCCGGCCGACGGTCAGTAGCGGATGACGTGGACCGGGCCGTTGAAGCGGAAGCCCTTCCCGGCCCACCCGGCCTTCACCTCGATCCGGCCGTGCGCGCGGAGGGGGATCGCCTTCGTGGAGAGCACCGCGCGCGTGATGGCCTCGCGGTGGCTCTCGCCCACCTTTGAACGGTCGGTGGTCGTGGCGTAGGTGGCGATCGAGGCGCTGGTGGGGTACGCCCGCTTGTCGTACTTCGCGTCCTTCTTCACTTCGACCCACACGGTGCCGCACACGGTGGACCCCATGACGACGAGAGTGCCCCCCTGCCGGCCCTTCGGAGCTCCCATGTCACCGACGACGGGAAACGTCGTCACGACGGTGGCGCGGTACTTGCCCTGCTCGGTCGCGCAGACCCGCGCGTCGCCGCTCACCGGCGGCGCGACCGCCGGGGGCGAGGTCACCTTGGCGGAGCCCCGAGGCGTGTCGTGCGAGCCGGGAGTCACCTTGGCGGAGCGCCGAGGCGTGTCATGTGGACCGGGAGTCACCTTGGCGGAGCGCGCAGGCGTGTCGTGTGGACCGGCGGCCACCTTGGCGGAGCGCGCAGGCGTGACATGCGAGCCGACGGTCACCCTCTCGGCGGCGGAAGCCGTGGCCCGAGGCGTGGGGCGAGAGGGTGCCACGGCGGCCGCGGCGGCGGTGATGCCGCTCGCGACGACCGTCCCGGCGATTAGCGCGGGCAACCGGCGCCGCTTCCTGGTCTCCATCGGGTCGCTCCGGAGTTCGGATGAGCGCACAGCGCACTCATGATCGAAGATCTCATGAGTAAAGATGCTCGGACGGCCGTCAAGGTTGTTTGGATTCTCAGGGTTTTCTCAGGTTTGTGCGGCCGTGCCGAATCGCCCAGGTCAGGCACGTCGTGATCGTCTGCCCTGGCGTGACCATCGGTGAGCACACCGTGGTCGGCCCGGGCTATGCGACCTGTGCGCGGTCACAGAGCAGGCCGCCGAGATGCGTCTGAGCGGTGTCGAGGATGTGGCGCAGGCGTAGTGCGTCAGGGGCCAGTGCGGTGATCAGCGCGGCGGGGGCCGGCCAGCGGCACCAGGACACCCTGCCCGTCGGCCGTGTCGTGTCCCAGCAGTCGGGTCTTGGGCGGTGTTTTCTCGAAGTCGGGGTCGACGATGAGGAGTTGGCCGATGGCGCGGTGGTCGGACAGGATGGCGGGGCCGTCCCAGCCGGGTGCTCTTGGGCCGTATGCGGTCTGGTGGTCCAGGAGGGGGTGGCCGTCGCGGCGGATGGTCAGGCGGGTGATCAGGTGGCCTGGTGGTTCTTCTGCGCGTCCGAGGATCTGCTCTTCGCGTAGTACCAGCCGGGCCGTGGGAGCCAGGTCGACGGTGCAGGATTGCCGCAGGTTGCTGCCGCGGGCGGAGATCAGTGGTTTGGGGAGCCAGTGCAGCCGAGCCCCTTCGCCTGCGGTCAGCCGTACGTCGTAGGTGGCGTGGTCGGGGGTGCTGCCGCGAAGGGCGAGTGTGGCAGCGGCGGTCGTGATGTGCAGGGTGGCGTCGTCGTCGGCGGCGGCTGCGATGCACAGCCGGTCACCGCCGAGGGGTGCGCTCATGGCACCGATGATGCACACGCGCGCCTCGCCGCCACGGGAGCGGAGTCGGCGTAGTTCGAAGGGCCCGTCACCGTGGAGGACGGGCAGGGTCGTGGCACGGCCGGTGGCGGTCGCCTCGATGCGGGCGGTGGCGTGCACGCCGAGGCCGGTGGGTCGGGGTCCTGAGGCTGCCTCGGCTTGCCGGAGCCGGAGTTTCATATTTGCCGGCAACATCATCGAAACCGGCACCGACTCCTACCGCCTCGCCCAGACCCGAGCACGAGCGGAACAAGCAAGCTGACCACACCCACACAACGTGGGGTGGTGACGCAAGTCCCTCTCCAAGAGTGACGGAACTAGCCCGGTCGCGATCGCCTTGGTAACCAACCCCCGAAGTTCCTCTGCGATACCGGTCTCAGCGATGAAGGCTAGGGCGTCCTCGACGTCCAGTGGGACACCGTCGTTGATCAGTCCGACCAGCCAGGTAACGCGTAGCCGACTGGTCTTCAAGGCCGGGATGCCCGGCTGCCAGTGCGCGCGCGCACCACACCGGTTCGCTCCTCGTCGTGTGCCCCGTTCCGGGCACGGTGCTGCCCGCTGTGCCCAGAGTCCGGCAGCACGATGGAACAGCACGCAGAAGCCCCTGGTCCAGACGAGCGGATTGTGGTGATCAACCCGTTTACCAGGGGCGAGGTGCGGCCAGGGGGAGCGCGGTGACGGCGGTGGGAATGGGTCCCTAAGGGGCGCCCAACCAGCCGTGGAAATCAGACTACTGCCACGACCACCACTGGGACGTTTGATTGTTTTCGCAGACGCCGAGCCCGGGGCTCCACATGTACTGGGAGCCGGAGTCGATGCAAATATTAGGGTTGTGCACGTTGCGGAACACTTGGTAGTACCGGCCGTCGATCGGCCCCCCTATCCAAGTCGCGGTGAACTTCTGATAGTCGCCGCCGTTGCACGAGAAAAGGGAAGAACTGTACTGGCCTAGATCGATGCATTTCCCACTGTTGGCTCGAAATTGAATGTATCGGGAATCGTTGGAGATGTTGGTCCAGATCTGCACCGGTGATCCGTTGCAGTTCCAGGCGCTAAGCCAGCCACCACCGGCGTCGAGGCATTGGCCCTTTTTGATGTTGAACATCGCACCGTTTTGATACGACGCGGACGCGGAGGGCGCAAGGCCCACCAGTGTCGCGATGAGCGGCGCAGTCAGAGCTGTAAGCGTAATGATCTTTCTTTTGGGCGTCTGCATTTTGTTCCTTACCTTCCGCATCCACTCGCTGGCTCTCGCGGGTTCTTGGTCTGGTGCCCGTTTACCTCTTCTGGGCGGTTCGGGCCTTGCGCGTGCCCTCGTGCATCGCCGGGCCTCGCCATTGTGTCCAGCGGTCAAGGGAGATGCGATCGTTAAGTCCTCGACTTAAACGATCGCTTGCGGTCTCTCGTTGTCGGCTCGTCCATGGCCTGATCAGGCCAGACCTTTATCGCGCTCGCTCCAAGCCTTCTACGCTGGAGATCGTTCTGATACGTCTTCGGGGGCGTGATGTGACGACGATCAGCTACCCCGCCGTGGACCTGGCCCAGACCAGGTTCGCGCTCTCACCACTCGGCCACCTCGTGCACGGCGTCCACGATTCGGCGTGCAGCCGTGGCTCCTCACTCCGTCGTGCCCGGTGGCACACGAGGGTGTCCGCATCGCTGCAGGCCATGGAGTTTCGTCAGTAGCCCAACGTCACCACAATCATGCCAACCAAGACCAGGCATGGCTCTCGTTCTCACCACCGCTCCAACACCGTTGATCAGCAAGTGGCTCTCCCACCGACCTACACGTGGCTCTCGACTCCACCTTCATAGCCAGTCCGGGAGAACCCCGGTTGGGGATACCGGCGCGGATCGCCAATGGGTTGCGGACATCACGTATGTCGACACCGCTGCCGGGAGCAGTGCAGGCCGCACAGCCCATAGATGGCGGAAAAGACGAGAAGGGTTATGGCCCCAAAATGCCGGCCGAGGAGCTGCTCTTATGGGGTCGCATGAAGGACACCTGATTTAGGTAAGTAGTGCGTAGCCGTTGCGGTGGCCTTGTTGGTGACGCGGTCTACTTCTTGTAGATGTGGATGTTCTTCACGTACATATCGCAGCGGCTGGACATGCCCTTCTGGTGGTAAACGCCAACCTTGAAGTAGTGGTTGGCGCGGCCATGGTCCTGGAAGGTGCCATGGGCGACGCCGTTGACGTAGACGCTTATGTTGCGCGATGCGGTGTCGTGAATGACTTTGAGCCGGAGATATTTGTCGTAGAGAGGGGAGTAGATGGTTGAGTCGCCGTAGTAGGAGAGCCGGTTTGGCATTGCCCATGCCATGAAGGAGGTGGCTCGGTCGGGCGCGCCGAAGATCTGCATGATGGAGGCGCGTGAGCAGCCGGCGGCAACCTTGATGTCCGCCTGGAATTGTGCCTGGCCGGATGTGTAGTCGTTGAAGAAGCGCATTTCGCTGCGCGGGCCGGAGTCGCGACCCGGGTAGGTGCTGGGGTCGGTGCTGATCACCCAGAAATGGTGCTCGCCGTTGCTCAGTGTGTGACGGGTCTTGCCTGGCGGTTGCCAACCCCACCCGCTTCACCATCACCGACGAGGGCCACACCTCCGTGCTGGACGTGGCCGGCGGGGGCACCACCAATGGCAGCCACGTGATCCTCTACCACCCCAACGGCGGCTACAACCAGCAGTGGCGACGGCGCCCGGCCGGGTACGCCGGCAGGTACGACCGGCTCGTCAGCGTCTACGCCGGCAAGTGCATGGACGTCGACAACGGGCCGTGGAGCAGGCTCGGGTCGCGGATGAACGTCTGGACCTGCCATCCCAGGGCCAGCCGGGCCGACACGCAGAACTTCGACATCGAACACCTCGTGCCGTGGTTGCCCAACCTGCACACCGTGTCCAGCGAGGGCACCGGCTTCTCCCTGAACGTCGCCGGTGGCGGCACCGCCGACAACACGCCCATCATCCAGTGGACCCAGGAGTTCAACCGGCCCTACCCGGGCTGGAACGAGTCCTTCTACTTCCACCCCGTCATCAACTTCAAATAGCCTGCCGGCGCACCATCCCGGTGATCCAGGTGGGCGCGTACGAGGACGTGCGGTTCGGGGGAGTCGGGTAGTCCTTGAGCACGCCCAGGCGTTCGCCGATGTCGATCGGTGAGGGTTGTGCCACGGGCGCGGGACCCTGGAGGCGGGTTCCAGGGTCCCTGTATCGCTGCGTCAGGCGGCGGTGCCGGGGCTCCAGCGGTCGAGCGCGGCGTAGGCGGGCTGCCATTTGGTGGTGTAGGCGTCGCGGGCGGGTTCGGGCAGTGGGGCGAGCATCACCGCGGTGGTCTGCTCGGTGGCGCCCTCCAGCAGCCAGGGCAGGAGCCGGGGCGCGTCGGGGCCGATGCGCTGGCCGTGGATCTGGCCGAAGTGCGCCCACTGCTGCGGGGTGGCGAAGGCCTGAATGAGCGGCAGCGCCTGGTCCTCCTCGTGCTTGAGGTGCCCAGTCAGGCCGGTGACCAGGGAGTCGGCCAGATCACCGAGGCGGTCGAACTCGGAGCCGGGATCGGCCGGCAGTGCGTCGATCGCCTCGATGACCTGATCGACGGCGGCGTGCTCGGCCTCCATCGCCTCCAGCAGCGCCAGCTCGTCCGGCCGCTTGGCCAGACTCTGGCGCAACGGGGGCCACAGCGCGTCGTCCTCGGCGGTGTGGTGGACGTGCAGGGACTTTTTGAACAGCTCCCAGCCGACGGCGGTGCGCAGGACGTTCCGAGGGTCGTCGAGGCGGGCGGTGACCCTGGCCAGGTGCTCCAGTTCCCGTCGCAGTGCGTCGTGCATGGCGTACATCGCCGTCATGTCGAGCTTGTCGCTCACGGTCGTTCTCCTTCCGGGTTCGTCGGTTCCCAGTCCGTGGTCCCGGTTCAGGTCCAGGCGGTGCCGGTGGGTTCCTTGATGGAGGCGTTGAGACGGTTGAACATGTTGGTCACCCCGATCAGCATGATCAGCGCGGCGACCTGCTTCTCGTCGTAGTGGTCGGCGACCTGGTCCCACAGCACGTCGTCCACGGCCTCGCCGGAACGGTCGGCCAGCCGGGTGACCGCCTCGGCCAGCGCCAGTGCGGCCCGCTCGGCGTCGTCGAAGAACGGCGCCTCCCGCCACGCGGCGACCGCGGCGATCCGCTCGGTGCTCGTTCCGGCCTTGACCAGGTTGGCATTGTGGGCGTACACGCACGCCGAGCAGCCGTTGATCTGGCTGGCGCGCAGTCCCACGATCTCCTGCAGTTCCTGGGAGATGCCGCCGGCGTTGATGGCCTTGAAGATCGCTGCGATCCCCTTCATCCCGTCGGGCAGCACGAAGGCGGGGTTGGTCATCCGCGCTTGCATGATCGATTCCTTTCGCAGGGGTGATCGGCCGGTTGTTCGGCCGGTTCGGCCGTCACATCGGCACGCTCGGATCCGTCAACACGGGTGACGGACCGCCGGTGTGACCAGCACCAACCCTCGCTCTGGAGCCTGGCGTGGATCAACGTAAAATCCGCGCACGTGCCGATAACGCACGGGTTATGACCGCAAGGAGAACGCCGGTGGAGCTGCGGGACATCGAAATCTTCCTGACCCTGGCCGAGGAGCTGCACTTCGGCCGGACCGCCGCCCGCCTGCACGTGTCCCAGGCGCGCGTCAGCCAGGCGATCAGTCAACAGGAGCGCCGCCTGGGCGGGGCGTTGTTCGACCGCTCCAACCGCCGCCAGATCCGCCTCACCTCGCTGGGCCAACAGCTCCGCGACGACCTGCGCCCGGTCTACGCGGGGTTGCGCGACAGCCTGGAACGCGCCCGCCAAGCCGCCCAGGGCATCACCGCCACCCTGCGCGTCGGCATGATCCCCGGGAACGCCCACGACCTGCGGGCCTACTGGCAGACGTTCCGGTCCCACCATCCGCAGTGGGAACTGCGGATCCGCCACGCGCCCTTCGTTGACCCGTTCGCCGGACTCCGCACCGGCGAAGTCGACGCCCTGGTCACATGGCTCCCGGTCGAGGAGCCCGACCTCACCGTCGGTCCGGTCCTGTTCACCGACCCCCGAGTGCTGGCCGTGGCCGCAGACCACGAACTGGCCACACGCTCCTCCGCCTCACTGGAGATGCTCGCCGACTTCCAGCACACCACCTCGCCGCGAGTCCCCGACTACTGGGCCGACAGCTTCATCCCCCCGCACACTCCCAGCGGCCACATGATCGTGCGCGGCCCACTCGCCACCAACACGGACGAGCTGTTCACCTTCGTCAGCACCGGTGAAGCCGTCAACGCCTTCCCCGCGCACACCCCCCGCTACTGGTCCCGTCCCGACATCGCGTGGCTGCCCTTCCGCGACCTCGGCCCACTGACCTACGGCATGGTGTGGCGGTCCGAAACCGAGAACGACCCCATCCGAGCGCTCGCCCGGATAGTGGAGGACCTCGGGCCGCTGCACCCCGACGGCGCTTGAACGGGAAGCCCTTGGAGCTGCGCGAAAAGCTCCCTTCAACGGAGCCACACCCTGCGGTGATGGTTCCGGGGCACCCGTCTGCCCGTCCCACCTATCCCGGAGTGGCGAGACTCTGAAGTCATTGAGTCTTTCCCGACCTGGCTATGGGCAGGGCGGGTTGGAGGAGGGTCGCGCGCCCTTTAGCTGATCCGGGCTGGTTGTCGGCATGGCCGCAATGCCTGCCTCCAGGTCCCTGCGGATCGGGCTGTCGGGGTGCATGCGAAATTTGTCGGCAATGGCGAGCGCGTTCCGGTAGTGGTCGCGTGCGCGCTCGATGTCGCCGACCTGCCGATAGGTGTCGCCGAGCGCTGTCAGAGCAGTGGCTTCGTAGTGAGGACCGTTGTCCTTGGCGATCTCGAGACCCTGCTGGATCGTCGCCAGGCCGCGCTCGGGGTTTCCGGATCCGGCGTAAGCACGACCGATCAGGACCAGGACCTCAGCTTCGTTATTGCGCTTCTTGAGTTCTCGGGACAGCTCAAGTGCTTCGGTGAGAACTGTCAGCGCAGAAGCGAAATCACCGAGGTGAACGTAAGCCTGGCCCAGGTGGTCGACCGCGGTGGCATGACAGCTGCGGTGGCCGTTCTCTTGGGTGATCGCGATCGCCTCTCCCAGCACGTCGATCGCCTCGGCCGGTCGGCCTAGTTCAACGAGGATTCCACCCATGTTCGTAAGAACGACACCTTCTCGCCAGCCGTCGCCGCGCTGCCGCGTGATGGCAAGCGCCTGCTGGGACGCCGTCAACGCTGCGGAGAGATCGCCCTGGTCATAGTGGAGGACTGCCAGGTTCACCAGCGCTACCGACACGCCCTGCTGGTCGTCGATCTCACTGTAGATCGCCGCGGCCCTTTCAAGAAGGTCGAGCGCTTCAGTGTAGTGGCCCAGGTTGTGGTGGGAGATGCCGAGCTGGTTGAGGATCCGCGCCCGCCGTTGTGTGTCGTCCGCAGGTACCATCGCCAGCGCCGCCGTGTTCAGGTGCAGCAAATCGCTGAGTCGACTCGTGTTCTTCAGATATTCCCACAACAAGATGGACATCGGCACCGGATCGGCCACGCCGGCGACGGCGAGGCCGATGATATTGCGGTGCTCGGCGTCAAGCCAGGACTGCGCGTCGGTGGTCCCAATGAACGCCGGCGGTGGTGTCGGCGACTGCGGGATTTCGATTCTTCGATGCTTCTCGTGTGGATACAGCGCATCCATCGCCGCTGCCGTAGCCGCCAGGTAGTACATACCGAGTCGGTACTCTGCGGCCCGGCGCTCGCCACCGGATACGCCACCGTCGATCGTCTCGGCGAACTCCGCGGCGAACAGGCGCAGAAGGTCATGCAGCTCATACCGCCCCGCCCCCCTATGTTCCAGCAGGTACTCATCGACGAGGCGCTCCAGTATGGATTCGGCCTCGGCCGGCGCCAGATCGGCAGCCGCAGCCATGGCCGCAGCGGTGAAGCTTGAGCCAGGGAACAGCGCCGCCCAGCAGAACACCCGCTGAGCGGCCTTCGGGAGCGCGCGAATGGACACGCCGAACAGGGACCGGACGCTTTGCCTACCGACGCCGACGCCGGTCGACCCCACCGCGTCGAGGCCGGCCGACTCCAGCCGGCCGACGAGGTCGGCGAGCCGCCAGGTGGACCGCCGCCGCAGTTGGCCGCCTGCAAGCGCCACGGCCAGCGGCAGGTAGCCGCACAACCTGACAACTGCCGCGGCAGCCTGCGGCTCGGCCGTCACCCGGGCCTCCCCGACAATCTGGGCAAGCAGCTCCAACGCCTCGTCCTCGCGAAACAATCCGAGCTGGCACACAACGGCGTCGGCCAGCCCTGTCAGGCTCCGCCGGCTGGTGATCAATACCAGGCACGACGGACTCGCCGGTATCAGGTCCCTGACCTGATCCTCACCGGCGGCATTGTCCAGCACGATCAGCGCGTTCATGCCATGCAAGCGGTTCCGGAACATCGCCGAGCGATCGTCGAGGCTGTCCGGTATCGTCTGAGCCGGAACGCCGAGTTGCCGCAGGAAGGCGTCCAGCACCACGGCCGGATCCGCTGGCGGGTGATCCGGATCAAAACCGCGCAAATTAACGAACAACTGCACGTCAGTGAACCGGCCCGCGCGGACCAACTCATGTGCGGCGCGGACCGCGAGCCGGGTCTTCCCGACGCCGGCCATGCCCTCGATCGCCGACACCACCACCGTCTGCGCCGACCCCGGCCTTTCGCCGATCGCTGCGAAAAGGTCTCGAAGTTCCTGCCCACGGCCGGTGAAGGTGGGGAGGTCGGCGGGGAGTTGCCGAAATACTTCCCTAGGGCCGCCGGCCCGCGCGTCCCGCTGAATGCGCAAGTACGCCTGGCGCCAGCGCTCGACGGTCGGTTCGTCCAATCCCAGTGCCCGGACGATCGCCACGACCAGGTCCAGGTCAAGGCGGCGGCGGCCGGCCTTGAACACGTCCACGACCGTGGAGACTGAGACGACCTTCGGTGGCCGCATGAGTGGCCCGACCTGCTTGGCCAGCGTCCGGTAGGACGGCATCCCCGCCCACACGCGCAACTCCCCGAGCAGGCCGATGAACTCGGTCAAATCAGTAACCCCGCGCGGATCCGGAACTGTCCCCCGCCGCTCGTCCACGACGCCTCCCCGCTCGTGAAGCGATGCTCCCGATAGGCAGATTCTAGGAGCGGGGGTGTTCGGGTTCGTACGGGAAACGTGATTCCTTTCAGGAGGCCCGGACACCCTGGTCCTACTGCTTCATGCAAGACGGGTCCAAACGGCAGCCCACGGGGGACGGCCGGAAGTCTCTGACCAGCCGTGCAAGTCCGGACATACCACGGGAGATCTGAAGACTCGCTCAACCTGAGCGGTCTCTGGCCGCCGCCGCTGGCATAGCGGTAGCCGCAGGACCGCCAGGAAGGGACATCGGAGTAAAGACCGCCGCCTACCGTGCAACTCTCGCCGCCGCAATAACCAGAGCGATGCTGACCACCCCTAGGACAAGGAGCACATGATGCGTTTCAGCAAGGCCGCCGCCCTCGCAGGGCAGCCGCGACGATAGGGACAGCGATCGCGATCGCCGCGCCCGTTAGCAGCGCCCTGGCTGCTGACGCCCCAGATAGCGCGAACGCCGTACAGGGCGTCCCTCTCAGGTGGGATCCGCCGGATCCGAAGGCTCCCTCTGTGGCCGCTGACGCCCTAGGTAGCGCGAACGCCGTGCAGGGCGTCCTGCAGCCCAGCGCGACCGCGGTGCAGTTCGTACAGCCGGACGCGACTGCCATCGAATACGGCCTGTAGGGCCGGGCTACAGCAAATGTCAATCCAACTGCTCGCCGCCAGCGGAAACCGCACCCGATAAGTCGCCGCCTACGGCGGATGGCAGTCGGCCTGACACCCGTCATTCGACTCGCCTCTGGCGAACCCGAACCGGGACTACGCCGTCCAGACCAGATCCTCGGAACCATCGACGACCGCTACGACGTCGACAGACGCCCAGAGTTCACGACTCACGATCAACAGCTGAACCAATGGCTGCCCTCCCAAACCCTTTGGAGACAACATGAAGACCAAGTATCGGGTGGCCGCGAGTGTCGCCGCGCTCCTGTTCCCGCTCGTTTCGGCGACTGCCGCGCATGCCAACACCTACCAATACAACGTGCGGATCGTGAACCTGCAGACCGGCAACTGCCTGGACGCGGGAACCTCCCAGGTCCACACACAGGCATGCAACGGCGGCGACTACCAGCGCTGGAACGTCACCTCCTATGACAGCGACGTCAACAACTACTACGGCCGCGTCCAGATCCAAAGCGTTCACGACAAGCGCTGCTTGCGCATGTACCACTCAGGCGGCGGGATCGCGGTCGTCGTCGGCTCATGCGACTCCCGCGCGGTGGAGGACCAATGGCACATCACCTGGGTCGGCAACCACGCACAGAACCCCAACAACAGCTGGCAATTCTTCAACGTGGGCGGCACCGGCGCCAACCCGTGGGCCGCCACCTGCCTGGACAGCGGCCAGTCCCGGCTGGCCTTCCAGTACAACCCGAACCAGGGCCTGGCCTGGTGCCCCGACGCCCTCAACAGGTACCAGATCTGGGCGATGACCTCCTAACAGCACGCAGGGCCAGCAGAACATGAGTCCATTCCGCGACACCGGGTTTGAGAAGAAGGGCGTTCGCTCCGCTTCCCTCACCGTCGTTGCCGCCTCTCCGGCCATGCCCGCACAGGGACGATCCGGCTGACCGGCATAGCGCCGGCGGCCGGATACCGGATCGGCCTGCAAAGCGGCGATTCCCACGTCGTGGTCCCCCCCGGACGTCACTGTCCCACCGACCGTGACCGTTCCCGCCGGCCAGACCACCGCCACGTTCCCCATGGCCGTCGGAACGCTCACGAGGCTCGAATTCGTCACCGTCACCGCGACGCTCGGCGACGAAACCCTGACCGGCGACCTCCCAGCAGGCCTGAACGCCTCCGTCCTCATCAGCCTCGCCTCCCCGACCGGAGCCCCGATCGTCCCCGGGCAACCGGTCGACGGCAGAGTGAGGCCGATCGGCGGCACGGCGCCGGCCAGCCCACTATCGATGCGGCCTACATCGCATGGCATGACAAGCAGGTCTTCAAGGCAGGTCGCAAGGCGGCCCAGGAATCGGCCTGCTCAGCCATGACCCACGCCGAGTAGACGCTCGCGGCTCAGAGCGCGTTGTACGAGCCGAATCGGCGGACCGGCACGGAGGTGAATCGCGCGGCCGTGGTGACGATGTCATCCGCGGTGTTCTCGAGAAGGAGATCAGTCACAGAGATCGGTGTTCCGTAGACGTCCCAGCTGCGACGGAGCCGCTTCTGCGCGGAGGCGGGAAACCGCGCCACGACCGCCTCGGGATCATTGACGAGGAAGGCCACCACCTTGCGCTGTGCGGCGCGGTTGCCACCACCCCGGACGGGTGAGAGACGGATCTCGGTGACCTCCGACCAGACGACCCCGCCTCCCAGGGAAGGGAACACGACGCCTTTCGCGTCGAGTACGACCGGCGCTTCCCACGGCCGGATCCGGCGGATCACCTGGAAGACGCTCCAGCCGATGACGAAGAGGAAGGCACAGGTAAGGAGAGCCGCCATGACCCTCTCATCCGGCTCGGACCAGACGATGAGCTCGACCAACGCGAGGACGGCGCCCACGGTGCCGTACGCCCGCAGCAGCTTCCGTGAGGAGAAGCGGAAGGCGACGGGTTGCTCCGCGGCCACCGGCCCGGACCCCGGAAGCGAAGACTCAGCCGGCGTCGGGAACGGTGGCGGTGGTGGGGCCGGTGTCTCCGTCGCCCAGAGCCGGGAGGCGTTGACGTTCTCCATCCGGACCAGCTGGATGAACCGCCGCCGGAACCAGGACCGGAGCGCGGTGAAAGAAAGGATTACCAGCGCCAGGTAGAGCACTGCTCCCAACGGTCGTTGCAAGACGGCCCCTCCGGTGGCGACCTCCACGACCGTCAGGATGGCCACAACGCAGAACGCCAGGATCAGGGTCGGCCACAGCCGTCGTCGGTACGAGCGCGCCAGCAGCGTACGGGAATAGCCGACAGCGATCACCGCGACGGTGGGATTCGGATGAGGCTCGCCATCACGTAGTCGCCGTCGGGTCTCTCGATCGAGTTCTCGCCACGCGTCGATCGCCGGCCCGCCACTCGGCATCGGGGGCATCTCGGTAATTGGATCCACAACGCTTCCCTCTAACGGTCGATCGAGCCGGACGCGCCAGTCTGGCGCTGATGGCCTATGCCGGTAAAGAGCGGGCAGCCGATGACGACCGTCAGGTAGGCGGTGACTCCGCGCATGGCGCCGCCAGCCTCGCCCTGCAGGCGGGCAAGTGGTACAGCGAGGACCACATCCTCGGCACCTTGTACGCCCACAAGTCCAAGACCCTGCAGTTCAAAATCGCTTTTCACAAGGGCGACCCGACGGGCACCTACTTCGGTACCGCAATGATCGGCGCACGCCAGACGTGCGGCGTCGAGCTGCTGGCGGTGGCCTGCAACCTAGGACCCGCCTACCGGCCATGACCACCAACGATTCCGAGTGAACGATAAGAGGACACGTCCCTGCGCCACTCAACGGTGCAGGGCGTGTGTCGTTATATGCCCGGCTCGTCCGAGGCTGGGGGTGCTCGGCTGGATCGGCCGGGCACATCGGCGTCGGCGTTGACCTGCCAAGGCCGGCGAACCGGTCGTCACGTGGTCAACGACGACGGCGGCAGCTCCCGACAGACCCGCTGGTGTTTCTACCGGCTATTCGCGAACGAATCCCAGCTGAACGATCTTTCGCGCTGCTGCGGCGGCTGAGACGACGTCACACCAAACCATTCGAGTTCGAAGCAGTAGATTACTGTTATGCCTGATTCACCGCCGTCGCTCGACCCGGTGCAGCTCGGCGCCTACTTCGCCCTCATCGAGGTGACGAGCCTGCTTCGGCACGCGGTCGAGCAACAGCTGCGCGAGGCCGGCGATCTCAGCTATGTGCAGTTCCAGCTGCTGGCGCGTCTCGGAGACTCGCCGACGGGCAGCCATCGCATGACCGACCTGGCCGACGGCGTCGTCTACAGCCGCAGCGGTCTGACCTACCAGGCAGGTCTGCTCGAGAAGGCGGGCCTGGTCGTGCGCGCCCCCTCTCCGGATGACGAGCGGGGCATCACGGTCACCATCACCGATGCTGGACGCGCGCTGCTCGCGAAGGTGATGCCCGGTCACATTGAGGTCGTCAGCGGCCTGCTCTTCGAGCCGCTCTCGCGCGACGACGTCAAGGACCTCGCCGGCCTGCTGGCGCCGGTGCGAGACCACATGCGCTCGACGCCGCCTCGCTCGGCAGCGCCTCGCCGCCGCAAAGGCGGAGCGTGACGACGTGGTTCATTCCACGCGTAGGAGGGCCGTAGCGCGTCCGCGGCGGCCGGCCTGCGCGGTGCACCCGCCTCGCTCGCATGCACCGGATGGGTTGGTGGGCCCGTTCGTCGGCTACCGGGGCCTCGGCTGAGTAGCCGGGAGGGCAGGAAGGTGTCGCGCAGCCACGGCTCGAGCGGCTGGCACTGCTCGAAGGAGTCAAGGAGCAGGACAGTGCCGGGCTCGGAGCACGCCAGGGCGGTGGCCTCCTCGAGGCGACACGGATCCACGTCGAGGAACCGTGCGTCCACGTGCACCACACCGCGGCCGGTGAGCTCCGCCTGCCGGCCGGCGTAGCGCAACAGCGAGGACTTGCCGATGCCACCGGGCCCATGGACGTACGCCACGAGCGGAGCGTCCGCCGCTCCCGAAAGCATCCGGTCGAGCACCGCCCGCTCCGGCTCCCTGCCCACCAGCGCATCGGCTCGTGCCGCGGCCAGCCTGCGCGCCAGTCCCGTCACACCCACTCAACGCTCCTCCCGCCGGGCCCATCCTGCCGTGCCGAGGACCCACTAGGTAGACCGAGTGAGCGCTTCAGGGTGGGCAGCGCTGGGCCGGAGTGAGCACCGCAGGACGTGGAGACCGGGCAGCGGTGCGGCGCAGGATCGCCGGTAGGAGGACGGCGCCGCCGCCCACGGATCCCGAGGACCAGCCATGACCATCCCGTGCCTCACCCAGCGGGAGGACCAGCAGCAGCTCGAATGGATCGGCGGGAGCATCTGTCCGGCAACGTCGTCCTCGGCCCTCCCCGCTGACGGCACCCCAGCCCGACTGCGGGGAGGAACAGTGAGCCCGGTTTCGCCGGCCACCCTCTGCGCCGGTGTCGACTACGGGCGCCCCACCCGCCTGCTCGCGGACCAGATCACGGAGTCCGTCTGCGGGTCGCTCGCGGCCAGTGGTGTGAGAGTCGAGGTGGAGGTGCTGGAGCTGCGCCGGCTGGCGGCCGACCTGGCTCAGCGTTCCACGCAGGGCCGAGCCAGCCTCGATCTGCGCGAGGCGATCGCGGCGATCGCGGCGGCCGACGGGCTCGTGGTGGCGACACCGGTGCTCGTCACGTCCCCCGGCGAGGTATGCGAATCGTTCCTCGATGTCCTTGAAAGCGGCGTCTTGTCCTCGCCGCGGCGATCAGTTGGCATCGGCGGTGACCGACATCACTTGCTTCGAATTTGAAGCAGCAGTAACGTAGTCGACAGATGCTTCGGATTCGAAGCAGATCCAGTGTCAAGTGAAAAGCGAGAGATCTCAGATGAAGGCAGTGCGTTTCCATGAGTACGGCGACCCCGACGTCCTGCGCTACGAGGACGCGGAGCAGCCCGTCCCCGGAGCCGGGCGGGTCCGCATCCGCGTCGCCGCGACGTCGTTCAACTCCGTCGATGCCAACATCCGCGGGGGCTTCATGCAAGGTCCCATCCCCGTGGAGCTGCCCCACACTCCCGGCCTCGACGTCGCCGGCACGGTCGACGCGCTGGGCGAGGGCGTGGACGGCATCGCGGTCGGTGACGAGGTCATCGGCTTCCTGCCAATGACGGGAAACGGCGCGGCCGCGGAGTATGTCCTCGCGCCGGCCGAGATCCTCACGCCGGCGCCCAAGAGCATCCCGCTGCCCGACGCCGCCGCGTTGCCGGTGGTGGGCCTCACCGCGTGGCAGGCGCTCTTCGACCACGCCAAGCTGACGGCCGGGCAACGCGTGCTGATCAATGGCGCGGGCGGAGCGGTCGGCGGCTACGCCGTGCAGCTGGCCAAGAACGCCGGTGCCCACGTGATCGCCACGGCCAGCCCCCGCAGCAGTGAGCGCGTCAGGACGGTGGGCGCCGATGAGGTCATCGACCACACCGCCACGGAGGTGCCCGCGGTGGTGACCGAGCCGGTCGACGTCGTACTCAACCTCGCGCCGGTCGACCCTGCGCAGCTGGCCGCGCTGGTCGCCCTGATCCGCCCGGGCGGTGTCCTCGTGAACACGACGGTGTGGATGCCCGCGCCCGCCGACGAGGAGCGCGGCGTGCGCGGCATCGACCTGTTCGTCCGCAGCGACGCCGAACAGCTGTCGCGGCTGGTAGCGCTGATCGACCGCGGGGAGTTGCGCGTCGACGTCGCCGAGCGGGTGCCGCTGGCCGAGCTGCCGGCACTCCACGCCAGGACCACCACGGGCGCGCTGTCCGGCAAGGTCATCGTCCTTCCCGGCGCCTGACGTCACCCACCCACACTTCGACAACCCCGAGACGGAAATAGTCATGTCGTTGAGCCTGGATCCCGAAATCGCCGAGGCGCTGGCCCCGATGGCCGGCGCGATGGCGGACGCCACCCCTCCGGCTGTGGGCGATGTCGCGGCGCGCCGCGCCCTCTGGGAGCCGATCATCGGCGCCGCCGGAACCGCCCAGCCGATTCCGGCCGACGTGACGACCAGCGAGCACCACGCGACCGCGGACGACGGTGCGCAGATCAAGATGCGCTGGTACGTCAAGGACGGCGCGACGCCGGGCCCGGCCGTGCTGTTCTTCCACGGAGGGGGGTACATCTTCGGCCACATCGACCTTTTCGACGGGCCGGTCGCCCGCTACGTGTCCGCCAGCGGCGTGCCGATGCTGTCGGTCGAGTATCGCCGCGCGCCCGAGCACCCCTTCCCGACCCCGCTCGAGGACGCCTACGCCGCGCTGGGCTGGCTGCACCAGCACGCCTCCGAGCTGGGCGTCGACCCCGACCGGGTCGGCGTGATGGGCGACAGCGCCGGAGGCGGCATGGCGGCGGCGCTGACAATCCTCGCCCGCGAGCGCGGCGGCCCGAAGATCGCCCGCCAGATCCTGCTCATGCCGATGCTCGACGACCGCACCACCACGCCCGACCCGCACATCGCGCCCTACGTGCTGTGGTCCTACGACGACAGCCGCACCGCGTGGCCGGCCCTGCTCGGCGAGGCCGCCGGCGGGCCCGACGTCCCGGCCACGGCGGCTCCGGCCCGGCTCGAGGACGCGACCGGACTGCCGTCGGCCTACATCGAGGTCGGCCAGATCGACGTCTTCCGCGACGAGGACACCGCCTACGCGACCAAGCTCAGCCGCGCCGGCGTGCCGGTGGAGTTCCACCTGCACCCCGGCGCCCCCCATGAGTTCGACTCCATCGCCTTCACCTCCGACGTCGCCCAGCGCGCCATCGCCGACCGCGTCCGAGTGCTCAAGTCGATCTGAGCCGGCGCCGAGCGCGGTCGCCCGTCACTGACGAGGCGGGTGGTAGGCATGTCGCTGGCACGCGGGCAGATTCACGACGGTCTGGAGGCCGAGGAGCGGGCCGTGCTCACCCGGCCGGTGCCAAAGAGCGTGACGGCGAAGCGCGGTTCCTCCTGTCACGCGCCAAAGGCTCCAGGGCTGTCGTGGCGGCCCAGCTGGACACCTCCCGCCCACGGTGTAGCGCTACGCCACCGCGAAGCTCAAGCGGCCCAAGAGGGCCAACCTGCCCGCAGCCCTATGTTCTCGGCATTGAGTTTGAATCAGCCGTGGCCGGGGCTGCGGTGGCGTTGACCATCACTGGCTCCACGGGATGGGGTCGGTGCCGATGGTGATGTTGCCCGTCTTCGCATACACCTGCACCTCGTACTCTGCCTGAATGAGGTAGAAGTGGCACTCGCCCGGGTTCAGGAACTCCAGGAAGACCTCGTTGTCGGAGTAAATCGGTTGATGCGTGGTTGCGTTGTACATGGTCAGGTTGCTGCCAGTTCCCACGGAGTGAACCCAGAAGTAGAATGAATTCCGCGCGGACTGATCGCTGCAAATCCACACCTCGGGGGAGCCCCCGTTGTTGGCAGCGCCGACCTCCACATGGTCATAGGTGTATGAGTCGGTGTTAGCGCTGGCCGCCCCAGCAGATCCGATGATCGTGGCGATGCTGAGTGAGGCCACCGCCGATACAAGGCCAACGAGTTTCTTCATGCCTGTTCTCCGTTAGCGCCTGAACGGAAAATTCCTCCGTGCCCGGGAATGTTGCGATGAAGAGTTTTCCGTGCGGTTTGGCGAGATGGAAGAGGTCGCCGGTGGCCAGAAAGTGCCATGGCGCGATCGGGTCACGATCCCTGCGCGACCGGATTCCGATGCCTGGCTTCCCGGGCTGGTCACGGCCGATATGGACCGTTGCTCACCTATTAGCGTGCTGGTGAGCACGGTCACGATGTCGCTGTTGCTCACCGGGCGCACTCCGCGATGTCCTGCCACGCTGTGTGCCACCAGGCGCGGCGGAGTGAGGAGCCACGGCTGCACGCTGAATCGTGGACGCGGTGTACGAGGTGGCCGAGTGGTGAGAGCGCGAACCTGGTCTGGGTCAGGTCCACGGCGGGATAGCCGATCGTCGTCACATCACGCCCCCGAAGACGTATCAGAACGATTTCCAGCGTAGAAGGCGTAGAGAGAGCGCGATCAAGGTCTGGCCGGATCAGGCCATGGAACCGAGCCGGCGACGGGGACCGCGGGCGATCGTTTAAGTCGTGGACTTAAACGATCGCACCTCCCTTGGCCGGTGCGCATAATGGCGACGCGTATCGGGCCGAGAAGAATTGAGAGCGATGAAGTTCACTAGCGGGCCTGTTGTGGTCGCAGCGGCGCCTTCTGCACTGCTGCGAGCATAGCCGTGCTCCCCCGGCGCGGCGTATGCCGACGACGTCAGGTGTGCCGCCTCACGGGGCCCGTCGATTTCGACTACCAGGTCGCGCTCTACCTGAACCACCGCAAGGGCTCCAAGTACGCCATCGGCACAAAGCGGCTGGGTGTTGTACCAGTGGGCCCAGGCCGAGACCGCCCAGTTCCGCCGCCGGCCGATGTCTATTACCTGTGTCGACGAATCTCGGAAATGGGCCACAACCAGCCGACAGGAAGGAAATCGCCATGGACACTCTGAGTCGAGTCCACATCGCCGCCACTGTCATCGCCACAGCCGCCGCAGGTCTCACCATCGCCACCACCTCGGCCGCCAACGCCGAAACCGGCTGCAAATCCGGATCGGTCGTCTCCGGGCCAGCACACGGCTGGTACCTGCAGATCTGCAAAACCCCACACGACCAGGCCACCGACACCTTCTCCTGGACCGCCCGCAACACCGACTCCGGCGCGGCAGCCGCGACCATCTCCTACACAGTCCAATGCCCAGGCGGCACCTCCGGCTTCGCAGCCGTCGCCCCGCCCGGCCCGGCGAGCTGGGGCGGCAATTACTCACCCGCCTGCGCCTTCCACGCTGAACTGAACGTAGGCGGCGCGCCAGGCCCCGGCGGAGCCCCCATCATCCTCAACCTGTCCGCCGGATGAGCAAGGGGGGGATCGACACCAGCCCGGTCGGGCGGCTGGTTTTCCACCTCATGGGCGCGATCGATGAGTGGTCCACAGTTCCGGCGTGAGCTGATCGTGGAGGGCACCCAGGAGGGACTGGCCGCCTCCCGCGCCCGGGGTCGTAAGGGGGTGGCCGGTCGCGATGACCGCGACCCAGATGGAGCGGGCCCGCAAGATGTACGACGAGACCGACCGCGACACCGGTCAACGTTGATGATCTAGAGGAAGGCCACCCATGCCGAAGAAACTGGTCTCACTTCTCACGTTGCCGCTCGCCTCAGCGGCACTGCTGGTCGCCGTGCCGACGGCCGCCCAGGCCAGCCCTCAGCTCGAGAGTCACTGCCGGTACCCGTACACGCTGTCGGTGGGTGGCGTGACCTGGACGGTACAGCCGTGCATCGACTACTACGACTACAGCTCGGTCGGCGGGCAGCCTGAGGTGTGGGCCGACGTCGACGCGTGGAACGGCTCCACTTTTGTGTACCTGTCCGCTGAGGTCGGCCGCCAGCAGTGTTTGAACCGGTGCGGGGCGGTGAACTGGCAGTCCAGTACCAAGACCTGGTTCCCTGTCTATCCAGGAAACGTCTACACCAACCGGCAGTATTCGCCGCCGGTGCCCCCGGTCTCCGACTTCTGTTACTACGCCAAGACCACGATGCTCGATTCGAGGATCGGCGAGGTCGGCGACGTGGAATCCCCCAGTATGTGCTTCTGAACACGAGGCGGCGACCTTTACTCCGAGGACGATTTTCGCCCAGTTGGCGTTCCAGGATCGCGATCTGATGCCGCAGCGCGAGTATCTCCACGTCCTTGTCTCGATCGCTCACCGGAAGAAGCCGTAGGACCGCAAACATATTCGTCACCGTCAGGTAGGCCAGTCGCAACAGCACGGCCGGTCGTCATGCCGTGACGACCACCTTATCCGTGGCTATTCGCGTGCTCAATCAGAGCGACGAAGTCCGATGTCGGGGTGCCAGGCATCATGGCTCTCACCTGCGCGGACGAAGTTTTCGGCGCGCAGCTGGGGAAGTACTACCGGCCGCTGTCGCACGTCCCGTATTAAATACTCCCGGTAATAGGCCACCTCTAATATCTGGATAATAGTGGGAGCCTATATCGTCGGCACATCTGATAATGTTAAGGTAACGACATGATCAAGGCTCGATGGTTGCGGCGTCTAGGCACGCTACTCGCTGTCCCGGTACTCGCCTGTGGCTCGCTCGTCGCGATGGTTTTCACCACCGCCTCGCCTGCCTAGGCGTGCGACACGATTCCCATCAGCAACCCGCAATACGCCCTCACTTACAACGACTTCTATCGCCGCTGGGTTCCAGTGGCCCATGTCCAGCTCTGGTACAACGGCTGTGCGGCCGGTAATCGGTTCGTCTACGCCACAATGAATTTCGACGCTCCGCACGTGAATTGGTATGAGCCTACGTTCACCCTGACGGTTGGCATCGAGGACGAACTTGGCAACTTCCCCTTCGGTAAAGCGGAGGTGAATGGCCAAGAAGGCCCCAGTGGCCAATGTGAGTCTGGCTGTCAAGCAATCGCTCACGCAGTCAACATTGACTACTATGCAGCACCTAAAAAGTTCAGAGCGTGGGCCTCACTGAAGGGCTATCCGGGCTGCGGTAGAGAAGTGCCCATCGCAACAGATTGGTGGGAGTTCTCCACCGGCACCAACGAGCGCAACGGCGTCACCGATTACTGCCCTGGTCCGAACGCGTGACGGTCCCGGCCCGGACCGGCTTCGCCCGCCGGCTCTCCGACGTCGGCTACGGCTACCGCATCGAGGACTCGCCCGGCGTCACCATCCACACCGAGGACGAATGCCGGGAGCTGGCCGGCGGCGACCCGGACCTCCACCAGTCGCTGCCCCACCGCCTCGCCTACAGCCAGGCCCTGGCCGCAGGCCTCACCCAAGCCGGAATCAAGGGCATCAAGGTCGACTCCCGCATCGACTGAAGGACATACCACCGAAGGCCTCGCCACTCATTACGGCGAGGCCTTCGCCCTCAATTTGAAGCGCGAACCGCACTCGACATCTACAACGCCGAACTCACCCAACAGCTCACGGACCTGCGGCCTGTGCCATGGGAAACACTGCGGACATGGGCCCAGATCCATCACGTCCTGGCCACCCCGTACTTCGAACGAGGCGGATACCACTGGCGATGGAAATGATTTTCCCGCTCACTAATGTGTATGAGGTGCCTCGGATCTACTAAGCGCCAAGTTCCCCCATCAGAGGATCTTCCACTCAAGCGCAGAATCCCCGTCGAGCAGCCCTTCGATTCGACGATTCACTTCTGGCGGGGGAGAGGGACGCGCGGCGGGTGAGACCCTCGTGTCCCGGCCCATCGGAGCATTCCCGTTCCGCGCCTTCATGCTCTGCTGGCGTCCGCTGCGAGGTCGCGGTAATGCCGATGGGTCCGTTGCGGCCGGGTGACCCGGGCAGGGTCGGTGACTATGTGCTGTCGGCGCGGCTGGGTGCGGGTGGGATGGGAGAGGTGTTCTTCGGCCGGCTCCTCAAAGCCCGGCTTGGATAACTATGCATCGCATCTACTCAGCCCCATCGGGAACAACCGAACGCTCATTTATAGGGGTGGGATGGGTGTAGGAAGAGTTCCGGCGCGGATGGCCGTGGCTTGGTCGGGAGTGAACGGTTGCTGGAACAGGCTCTGGTTTTGTTGCCAGGATCGGAACAGGTCCGCTATGAAGTTCATCCGGTCGCTTAGTTCGACCCAGTCGTCGGCGGCGCTGCCCAGCACGGTGTTGGGGGTGCGGTCGATGTCGTATAGCAACGCCTTGAGTTCGATGTTGGAAAGATGGGTCAGGTCGGGCGGGAAGGTCACTGCGAGGGCGGCCCGGCCGATGTCGGCGCCCAGGTGCTGAATGGTGAGGCGGCGGGTCTGCTGGAAGTCGGGGGCGGGCATCCGGAGGTCCATCAGGTGGGCGGTGGCCATGGTCCGCCACAGCTGTGTCAGGCGCTTACGTAGCATGGGCGAGGCAAGTGGGGAAACCTGCACCGGAACCAGCGCCTCGGTGATGGTCTCTTGCAAGCGGATCTGCTCGTGCAGACCGATTCGCAGATTGGCCAGCAGGATGTGCTCAGCGCGTTCGGCGGCGTCGCGGGCGCGCATGGCGGCGTGATAGCTGTGCACGGCGGCGATCAGCAGTTCCCGGCCGCCCTGTCCGGTCGCGTCGGTACCCACCGCGGCAACGCAGCGTTCGAGCGCGTGGTCTTGGGCAGTGGGGTCGGCGGCGCCTGTGTACTCCTGGATCAGTTGGGCGTACAGCAACCCCAAGTCCTGGAACACCATGCGGTTACCGATAGAGACGTTATCGCCGACCTGCCGGACGGCGCGGGCGACCAGTTGAGGACCGACCGCCTGGATACGCTCGGGAACACGGTGGGCGAAGGCCGTCATGAGGCGGACCATCCGCGGGATGCCCTCACCGCGGATGAAGCGGCCGGCCGTGCGTGAAGCCCAGGTTCCAAAGCAACACCAGCTGACGTTGTCAGGACCCAGCAGTTCGGCCATCTCGATCGACAGGTCGTGGTAGGCCTGGGTGATGCGCAGATTGCGCAGCACAGGGTCGGTGGTGGCCGCTATCTCGGCGACCTCCTCCACGGTGACCCGGCAGGTCACATCCCACGCGGGCGAGGTAGGAGTTGGCCAAGTGCCGGCGGCGTCGAGGGGCATGTGCGGACGATATCCAGCGCGCTTCTCGCCATGATAGTCACTAAAGGTGATACTAAAACTACTCCTCGAGAGTAGTGCGCTGCCGTTTGTGTCGTTCACGCCGCTGCGAGTGCTCTCCGCCCCCGCCGTCGGCCATGAGACGACGGCGGGGGCGGCCCTCACCGCGACGAGTCATATGGGCCGGACGTCCAGCGCCCGCGACGTCGATTGACCGGTCACCGAACGTGATCCGAAGGCGTCGTCTGCCCGCCCGCGCCCACTGGGGATCGTGGGCGGGCAGATTACCCGTCTTTCAGCGTGGTTTCAGTGTTGCCTGGCGCGACGCTTCCGGCTCACGAAGACGATTGCCGTGCCGGCACCGAGCAGCAAGGCACCGATAGCGATCATCAGTAGCAGGTGGGACATACCTGTGAAGGGCAGGTGACCTCCGGGCCCGCCAGGCTTGGTCGGCTTGGTCGGCTTGGTCGGCGGTGGAGAGGTTGGAGGCGGAGAAGTCGGCGGTGCCTTGAGGAGGTACACGCCGGCGTCGATCGTGTGATCAACTTCTCCCGACTTGCCCGGCGCCGTGACAGGCGCGTGTCCGTCGCACAGCTGTCCGGTCGTCGGCGGGATCACATTGGAGTCATGTGCCCGGTTGTTACCGGCCAGCGGGAGCGTGAACCGCAGCTTGGTGGCCGGCGGCTGACCTTGCACCTTGCTGGTGTTCGCGGTACACACGTCGAACTGCACCGTGTATTTCGCACCCGGCGTGAGCTGGTAGGCGGCGCCGACCCCACCGAAGTAGTACTCGCCGGCGGCATCGGTCTTGGTCGTAGCGACCTGCTTGCCGCTGGCGCTCAACAGATTGATCGTCGCGCTCGGCAGCGGCACTTCCGCCGGATCCTGGATCCCATTGTGGTCGCCGTCAAACCACACCAGGTTACCGATCTGGATCGGCGCATTCGCCGCCGCATATGCGACATCGCCGAGCCCACCGGCCTTACCGAACCCGTTCTGGCTCGGACTGACGAACTGGTACCCGTTGGCGGAATGGTTGTTGCCGGGCCCTTGACCGGTCTGGATGTTGTAGTAACCGGTCCCGTCAGCGGCGTAGTTGTCGGTCGGGTCCATCTCCGTGCTGATGACCCATTGCTGCTGCGGAATGTAGGCGACCGACCCTTGGGCGGCTTCGTTGTGCACCCCTTCGGGCTGGTTCGGTGCGCCGTTGTTTCGAACGTAGTCGCCCGGGAAGTATTCGACGACGCCGCTGTTCTCGCCGCCGTCGGTGGCGTAATTGGCGTGGTTGGGGCAATTTCCGGTACCTTCCCACGAGTATCCACCGGTGGGCTTGGCGCAGGCCATGTTGATGTCACCACCAGACATGCCCATTTCTGAGGTGTCGATGAGCGGTCGAGGGTCCTGTCCACCCCAACTGAGAACGTCCATGAACCGGTCGCGGAAACCGAGGATCATCGAACCGTCACGGGCGAAGGCGAGGCTGGCGAGCTCGGGCTGCGGATCGACGAAGACATTGTTGCTTTTGAAGTTGTCCCAGGTCAACAGGTTGGTGTTCCACGGGTTCCAGTGGTTGGCCCGGTCAACTCCGGCGGCACCGGCATAGACGTAACCGCGCTCGCCGGTAAGCGGATGGGTCATCACCGTGGCGAATCGCTTGCCGTCGTAGGCGTAGACGACGGCTTTCAGGTCTGCGCGGTTCTGCGTGCTCTCCGCGTCACACACGCCGCCGACGTAGAGCGTGTTGTCATGCGTGGTAAGTCCGAACGGCCGCCAGTCGGTGCGCGCCGCGCAGCCCGGATTCGGGATGGGCACCGTCGCTTTGGGTGCGGATGCGGAGGCCCTGGTCGCGTTGAAGCTGACCAGGGTCCGAGTCCGTAGGTCCACCGCGTACAGCGTCGAGCCGTCCTCCGACAGAGCCAGGCCGCCGATGCTTTCCTTACCTGGCGCGTTGGTGAACCCACCGTCCTTCTTCATGTTGGCGGTGTCGTGCGGCGTCACCGCGGCGCCCGGCACCTTCGCGAACAGGGTCGGCGCGCCCCCGCCGTTGGCCGGTACGGCGTAGATCGCGTCACCGCCCCTCGGCCCGTACGCGGTGTACCGCCGGGCGAACGCGCCCTGGAACAGCCGGTGCCGGTACCTGTCGTAGGCCAGCGCGAACGTCGTGCCCACCTGGGATTGCGTGTCGATCGTGGCCGGGCACGTCGCGTGGTCGGGACACGTGCCCCGAACGTTCGTCCCGAACGCCACCAATGACCGGGTGTCTGTCCCGCCAGGACCATTCTGGATCGGCACGAAGTACCGCGAGTCCGGCAGCGCGTAGTCGGCCGCGTCCCAGACCCCGGTGATCACCGAGGCGTTCTTGCCGCCCGACACGTCCACGAACGTCGTGAAGCTGTCGAAGTGGTTTGCCGCCGTCGAGGCCGGCGCCGCGCGCAGATACTTACTGTACGGCGCCGGGACGGCGACATCCACGCGGTAGTGGCCGCCGGCCAGCGCGGTCGACCGGGAGACCACCGCCTTTCCGGTGGCATCCGTGATGCCGGTGACCTGATGGCCGACCGGGTCGGTGATCTGAACCTTCATGCCCCGCTGCGGCGCATCCATGGTCGCGTTGATCACGCCGGTGCCGAAGAAATCCCGCAGTACCTGAACTGTCAGTGTGCCGTCGCCAGTCGAAGCGGCGGCCGTCCCAGGCGTCGCGCCCATGGTGCTACCGAACAGCAAGAGAACGCTAAAGCCCACTCGCGCCAGCGGGCCCGTACTACGCTTCCCGGCTGTCCGGTGCGATCTTCTATCGACTCGGCCCATAGGCCATCACACTCCCTTGTCAGGTGAACCAGACACCCGCGTCGAGCTGCGCATCCGCTTCGCGGCCCCGGGTGACACGTCGGCCGCGAAAAAGGGGCCCACCGCTGTTTCCGTGGGCCTGGTTTCATGGTTGTCCTGGAGGTTCAGGCGGAATCCGCCGCGCGTGAGGGCGCCCATGACAACCGGCGAATCCAGGCTGTGGTAGCTGTAGGCGCGCGGGTCAGTAAACGCACGCGCGTTCGTGGCCTGGGGCGGGACTTTGCTCAGGCCTTCCGTGGGGTATGCACGGTAGAAAACGGTGCCGATCGGGGCGATGGAAGCGCCCGCGGTGCACCGAATCCCCGCTCCGTTTGCGCGGTTTGCTGCGCAACTCAATCACCGCGTAATCACCCCCAGCGCCAATCGCCATATGCCATGCGTCAGCGGCGCGCATGCCGTAACTCGATGCCGTCGAACCCTGCCTTCACCAGTCGGGAACCTGGGCAGGGCGCGACATTCATCCCGAACCCGCCACAAGTTAACGACTCACGGAAACAACACAGAGTCAGTATGGTCATCCCAAGCACCCACCGAACACAATACTGTACCGCGTGTGCGCCAAGAGTAAGATCGGAGGAAATCGGGGGATGAATGCGCGGAACGTGTTAGCGTTGCGCCGCGTGCGGAGCATAAGAACCCGGCAGAGTCACTCGCGGCGCGCGGCCGGTCGGCGCCGATGGCTGCGGCCACGCTGGGTGGTAGCCGTCATCGCCAGTGCGGCTGTCGCGGTGGCCGCGCTCCTGGTCGCAAACAGTGGCTCCGCCCGTACCCTTCCGCGCGCATTGACCTCGGATCAGGCGAACCGTCTGGCGATCACGCGGTTCCGCAACTACCAGGCGGGCGGCCGCGCCGTGACGATCACCGTGCCGGGCACCGCCGGCAGGCTGATCATCACCGGATCCATCGACTACCGCGGCAAGCTCGGTTACGGCGCGGTGCACGGCACCGGGCGCGATACGTCCAGCAACGGGCTGATCGAGTGGACGGCCACCACCGTGTTCGTCCACCCGATGGCGGACGCCCCGGGGGACGCACCGGCATCGCCGCCAGGGTCGGGTTGGTACGGCCGTCCGCTGCGAACGTCCGGCAGTTCGCTGGACAGTTCGCTGGCCATTGCGCTGAGTCTCGGTAGCGACCGGCCGGACAATGCCGAACTACTGCCACAGAACGGTGCCGTCTGGGTTGGGCAGGGCCGGTCTAACGGCCATCAGGTGGACGTCATGACCGGGCCGAGCGCCCGTGCCACGTCCGGCACGGCGGGTTCCGTGCGCTACTGGATCGGCTCGGACGGCACCATGTACCGGGTTCGCATCGGCGTGGCTTCCGAATCGCAGCCTGTGGTCATCGATTTTGACACCCAGAAGTACGTTCCGGTCCGGCCGGTACCCGGAGTCACCCCGACGCGGTAACCGCCGCTCAGGATGTCTGCACACGCGCGCCTGCGGCGAGCAGTGACGCCGACGGCAGCGGGACGCCTGTCGTGTCCGGTAGGGCTGGAACGGCCGGAACAGCGGTGGCGCCCGTGGTGGTGGCGTTTGGGAACTGTGGCTGAGTGCCAGGCACCGCCACATTGGTGAACGGAATACCGCGAGGTGCCGGCGGCCTCGCCCACGTTCCGGACGGCGAGGACGACCGGGCGGGAAGCGGGCAGGACGCGGTTGTCGCGAGATGGGCTGGCACCGTGGTTCGTAGATCATTGCCGTGCAGGCAATTGCTCCGTCCCCGCGTGGCGGTGGGGAACGTCCAGCCGACGTCAACGCCGTTGGCGGCGAAGGTGTTGTCCAGGATCTGGTTGCCGTCCGGCGGTATGTCAGCGGTTGCGGTGATCACCAGCCCGGCGTTGCTGTTGTCGGCGATTCGGTTGCGGACGAACCGGTTGTCGGTGCCGCCATCGATGCCGACGCCGATGCCCCACCCGCCGTCGGCC
Organism: Actinoallomurus sp. NPDC050550; assembly: GCF_040655075.1. NCBI lineage: Bacteria > Bacillati > Actinomycetota > Actinomycetes > Streptosporangiales > Thermomonosporaceae > Actinoallomurus > Actinoallomurus sp. NPDC050550. The sequence continues at coordinate 48,006 of NZ_JBFAJC010000054.1, forward strand.
TGTTCGGGGGTCGCCGTCTGCTGGTTGGCCGCGATCAGGTTGCCCGCGATGACGGCACCCTGCTGCGGGAGCAGCTTCTCCTGGTGGTCGGAGTCGGTGGTGAGTCCGACCCGGTTACCGACAAGGCGGTTACCGACCACGTACATGTCGCCACTGGCATTGGTGCCTTCGTAACCGACCGCGTTGAGTTCGGCAATGTTGTCCCGCACCACAACGTGACAGGGCCTGCACTGTCCGACGTAGATCCCCGAGTCGGCCCCGCCTGACGCGTACGAGTGCTCGATGACACCGTCCTGCGCGGAGAACGCGTAGATGCCGTACAGCCCGTTGCGGGTCGCGGTCACGTAGGAGACCAAGAACGATTTCAGGAAGGCGACGGGCTCATCGCCGGTGTCGTAGCCGCCCGACCGCCCCGGCAATCCGGCAACCGCCTTCGCCGAACCGGTGACCAGGACCCCATTCTGCGTGTTGTTCTCCACGGTCAGGTTCTCCACGGCTACCCCGGGAGCAGCGACGACGATGCCGTTCGGCTGCTGCAACCGCCCGTCGATGACGACCTTGTCCCGAGACTCGCCACGAAGAGTGATGCGAGCCGTGGATATCTTCACCGACTCGTGGTAAACGCCCGGCGCGACCAACACGAGATCACCGGGCTGAGCCAGAGACACCGCAGCCGAGATCGTCGGGGCGTCAGCCGGCACTTTGATCGTCACGTGCACACCGGACGGTCGTCGGCCGTGGCTCGATCCGTCATCGTCGGCGCCGCAGCCGACCAGTACGAGTGCCAGTGTGCCCAGCACGGCGGCCAACACCCGAGGACCGAAACGAGGCATGGCCGCATCCTGGCACGGACGTCGGCCGGATTCGGCGGCGTCAGGACGGATATGGCATTGTTCACACTGTGCGCTCACCCCACTCCCACCCGTCACGCCGCGCGTTCCTCAGTGCCACCGGCACCGTGGCGGCCGCCGGCCTCACCGCCGGGTGCGAATCGCGGTCCGCGCAGCCAGATCGGTCCGATGCCCCTGCGCCGACCCCGTCGGTGTCACCAACGGGCCGGTACCAGGCGGGCATCACGCTCCCGCGACCGGCCCAACCGAACCTGCTGGCCGTGGTGGCCGACGTCGATGATGTCGTGGCTGCCGGCCCGTTGCTGGCCGAACTCGGCCAGACCATCCGCACACTCACCTCGGGGACCGATACACGACTGCTGGGTCTGCTGCCGGGCGATCTCACCGTGACGATCGGGGTGGGCCCCCGACTGGTGCGTATGGTCGATCCTTCCCTGCCCGGCGCAGCAGACCTCCCACGATTCTCCCGCGAGCAGATCGCCCCACAGGCACGCGGCGGTGACCTGCTGATACAGATCTGCGCCAGCGACGCCTTGGTAATACCGATCGTCGCTGCCGCACTCCTGAACCAGGCTGGTGACCGGATACACGAACGCTGGCGGCAGTCCGGAGTCCGCGGTTCGAACGTTCCAGTGGATCAAGGTCTTACCGCGCCACGAAACCTGTTCGGTTTCATCGACGGCATCGTTGGCCCCCACACGACGGCCGAACAACAACGCCACCTATGGTTGGCCGGGCCGGCTCCGGTCGCCGGTGGCACCCTTGCCGTACTACGACGTATGGAACTCGACCTACCGCGGTTCGCCACGCTGTCCGTTGCCGACCAGGAGGCCGTCTTCGGCCGACACCGAGCCACTGGCGTGCCCCTCTCCGGTGGCACCATCGCCTCGGGCCCGGACCTCGGCGCCAAAACGCCGGACGGACGCTACCTCGTCCCGGCAGACGCCCACGTCCGCAGAGCGAACGCCAACGCGGTCGGCGTCGGCCTCATGCTCCGTCGCTCCTACAGTACCGACGAACCCGCCCCCGGCCTGCTCTTCATGAGCTTCCAGAACGACATACGAACATTCACCAACACCCTCACCAATATGGATAATTCCGACGCGCTGGTGAAATTCACGACCACGACCGCCAGCGGGACCTTCCTGATACTTCCCGGTTTCGACCAACAACACCCGCTTGGTGCCCAGCTCTTCCACTGAACAGGCCGACAACGGTTGCACGGCCGCTCCATCCGCTTCCGCTTCACCGCACTGTCGACGATCCGGGAACATCTCCGCGAGTACGGGGAGCAGCAGGCGTGTACCGCTCGAAAACCCGGTCCGGGCGCTGACCTGCAGGTACAGGGGGAGTAGACCGTTAAGCAGCTGTCCGGAAAACGCGGGGCGCATCAAACCCCGGTGGGGGTATCGGCGCGTGCACGGCGAACTGCTCGTACCTACTCCTGACCAGGTCATCCTGTGCGGAGCGCAGCCGCGCCGCGCCCGCCGTCACCGCAGCACGCGATCCGCCGCGATCGCGACGTGACCGAATCCCTGCCTCCGAGAGCGCGCCTTCGCTCTCGTGCACCACGCCCGTGGACGCAAGCTTCCGGTGCCGGGTCGTGCCAGCGTGGCACGGCCTGTTTCTCCAGCACGGTGGCCGGGCTGAGCGCATCGATCGCCGATCGGTCCAGGGCGGAGCGGTGCGCATGCGGCGGGTCTACACGACTCGCACAGGCGCTTTCCTGCTTCAGCCGGATGAAGCCGCCCGGCGGGCGTTCAGCTGGTCGAAGCCGACGGCTACAAGGATCAGTACGCCGATGCCGATCTGCAGGTAGAAGGCGTTGATGGCGAGCAGGTTGCCGCCGTTGTTGAGGACGCCCATGATCAGTGCGCCGGTCGCGGCGCCGATCGCGCTGCCCTTCGCTCCGAACAGGCTCGCGCCGCCGATGACGCAGGCGGCGATCGCGTTGAGCTCGAACCCGGTACCCGCGGTGGGGATGCCCGCGCCGAGGCGGGAGGTCAGCAGTATCCCGCCCAGGCCGGCGAGCAGGCCGGAGATCGCGTACACGGAGATCGTTACCGTGCGGACCGGGACACCGGCCAGACGGGCCGACTCGGGGTTCGAGCCGACGGCGTACACATAGCGTCCGAAGACGGTGCGGGTGAGCAGGAACCAGGCGACGACCGTGACGAGCACGGCGATGATCAGAAGGTTGGGGATGCCGAGGACGGTGCCGTTCGCGATGGTCTGAAAGCCGGTCGGCAGGCCCTGCACGGTCTTCGCATCGGTGATCACCAGGGTCGCACCACGGGCGATGCCGAGCATGCCGAGGGTCGCGATGAACGGCGGCAGCTTGGCGCGTGTGACGAGTAGGCCGTTGATCGCGCCGAGCACCGTGCCGAGCGCCACTCCCAGCAGCAACGCCACCAGGATCGGCATCCCACGGACCAGGAGTAGCGCGGTCACGCACCCGGACAGTCCAAGAACCGATCCGACGGACAGGTCGATGCCGGCGGTGAGGATGACCAGCAGCTCGCCGACCGCGATGATGCCGAAGATCGCGACCTGACGGGCGAGATTGGACAGGTTGCCCGCGGTGAGGAACTCATCACTCGTCAGCGTGAGGATGCCGACCGCGACGAGCAGCACGACGAGTCCGCCGCTCTCTCGGCCGGTGATGTCCCCGAGAGTGACGACCCGCCGCCGAGGCTGGGCCACAGCCGGCGCGGCGCCGCCCGTCCCCGAGGCGGCCGATGCCCCGCTCGTGATCGTCGTCGTGGGGATCGGCTCCCGCCAGATCAGTTTAGGAATCACGGTCGGCCTCCTCCGTACCGTCGTCGGCCACCGCATCCGCGGATGCCTTGCCTCCGTCACCGCTGGCCAGATGGAGCACGTCCTCCTCCGAGGCGGACCGGCCCAGCTCACCGGCGATCGCGCCGTCCCGCATGACGAGGATCCGGTCGGCGAGTCCGAGGAGCTCAGGCAGGTACGAGGAGACGATGACGATGCCCAGTCCTCGCGCGGCGAGGTCCCCGATGACCGTGTAGAGCTCGCCCTTGGCGCCGACGTCGATGCCTTTCGTCGGCTCGTCGAACATCAACACCTTCGGCTGGGTGAGCAGCCACCGGGCGAGGAGCACTTTCTGCTGGTTGCCACCCGAGAGCGTCGACACGGGTTGGTCGTATGAGCCGGCGCGCAGCCGCAGGCTGTCGAGCAGCCGGTCCGCCTCCTGGCTCTGTTCGCGTCCCGGCAGCAGGCCCCGGCGGGAGTCGCGGCGCAGGCTGGCGATGGTGACGTTCTCCCGAATCGACAGTTCCGGAAGCAGCCCGAGCACCTTGCGATCCTCGGTGAGCAGGCCGATGCCGGCGCTCATCATCGTGCGCGGGCCGCCCGGCCGCACGCGCCGTCCCTCGACCTCGACACGCCCCGCGGCTGTCGGGACGGCTCCGAAAACCGACAGCAGCAGGCCGCTGCGGCCGGAACCCAGCAGGCCACCGATGCCGACGATCTCGCCGGCCGCGACGTCGAGGTCGATGCTCGGCGACCGTTCGAAGCGACGCAGCCCACGGACTCGCAGCATCGGCATTCCCGCGTCCCGGTGGACCTCGGGGTACAGCGAGCTGACCTCCCGCCCGACCATCGCGGCGATGAGGCGGTCCTCGTCGTAGTCGCCGATCGGCCCGGACTCGGACAGGCCGCCGTCACGCAGAACGGTCACCCAGTCCCCGATCTCGAACATCTCCTCGAGGCGGTGGGTCACGTAGAGGATCGCGACTCCACGGTCGCGAAGTCGCAGGATGTGCTCCATGAGATGGGCGGACTCGGTCTCGGTGAGTGCGGTGGTCGGCTCGTCGAACACGATCACCTTGACGGCGTCGGCGGTCAGGACCTTGGCGATCTCCACGAGCTGGCGCGTGGCGGCCGGCAGCCGTTCGACGATCGCGTCCGGGCTGAGGTCCTGGAGCTCAACCTCGTCGAGCGCCGTCCGCGCCCGGCGGCGCAGGTCACCTCTGGCGAGGACGCCCGCGCGCGCCGGAAGCCGGCCCATGAACAGGTTCTCCGCCACCGACAGGTGCGGGAGCAGGCTCAGCTCCTGGTAGACGGCCTGTACACCGGCGGCGCGCATGTGCGCCGGTGTCGGCGCGGTGACCGGTTCGCCCTCGATCTCATAGCGACCGCCGTCCCGGCGAAGGGCGCCGGTGAGCACCCGGATCAGGGTCGACTTGCCGGCGCCGTTCTCCCCGGCCAGGCAGTGCACCTGACCGGGGACCAGCCGCAGCGAGACGTCTGTGAGCGCCTGGACCGGGCCGAACGACTTCGACACGTCGTGCAGCTCGGCCACCGGCGCGGGAGACGCGCTCATCAGCCCACCTTCGCGGTCGGGGGCTCGAGCAGCCGCTTCACGTCGGGCTCACGCATGTTCGTCTTGTCGACCACCACCGCGCCGGGGTCGATGTTGCGCGGCGGGATGCGGTCGACACTCGCCATCGCGGCTCCGAGCACTCCCTGGTAACCGAAGAAGTAGGGGTTCTGGACCACCAGGGCGTCGATCGCTCCGGTGGCCAGCGCAGCGTTCTCCTGAGGGTCGGAGTCGAACGCGACGACCGGGATCCGATCGACAGCACCGTTGTCCTTGATCGCCCGGGCCGCGCCGACTCCCGACGTGTTGTTGTCGGCGAACACTCCGAGCAGGTTCGGGTTGGCGGTGAGCGCGTCGTTCACCTGCGAGGCGGCGGTGTTGATGTCGTTGTTGTTGAAGCGCTGCAGGGACGCCTTGATGCCCGGGCAGTAGGTCGCGAGCCCCTGTTTGAAACCGGTGTCGCGCTCGACGAGCGACTGGATACCGGCCACCGATGATTCGATCATGATGACGCCGGTGGTCTTCTGCTGTGCCTGGAGCAGCTGGCACATGCGCTGCCCGCCCTGCGCGCCGGCCTTGATGTTGTCGGTTCCGATGAAGCCGTCCGACGGTCCGGTGATACGGCTGTCGACGGTGATGACCTTGATTCCCGCCTGACGTGCCCGGCCGATGACGGAGTTCAGCGCGCTCGACGAATTGGGCGCGATGACGATCCCCTTGACGCCGCGAGAGATGGAGTTCTCGACCAGCTGGACCTGCTCGTCGATGTTCGTCTCGGACGTCGGCGCGAACGCGCCCACGGCGAGACCGAAGTCGCCACCCGCCTGCTTGGCGCCGGCCAGCATGACCTGCCAGAAGGAGGAATCACTCGCCTTGATGATGACATCGATCTTCTTACCGCCGACCGCGCCGGCACCCTTGCCACCGCCTGAGGCGTCGGACGAGCCGATCGCCCGGCCGGCCACCACGCCGATGACGAGCGCGACCAAGGCGATGGCCGCGACGAGGGAGAGCGAGAAGACGGTACGCGACCGGGCCATGGCAGCCTCCCGAAAAAACCTCAGATCAGATTCTTGTCGGGGGCATCTCTGGCGGCTGCCGGGAAATTCATAATGAACGGTGGAACGCCGATCGCACGAAGATCATGAATACCGAACCCACCGCGACGGACTCGCGGATGGGAATCCGTAGCCGCATTCTCCGCACCTGACCCGTAGGCCTCGTGCGTTCCTCCCGTGACAATTCGAATACGTCCGGTCCCAGGCAGACGCCTGGAAGAGATGTCCTTTTCGAACTCTACCCCTCTGCGCCAGGCACGCCCGGATCCGGGAAGGGGAGAGAGCCATGATCGTTGTCTTCGGGGAGGCATTGATCGATCTGATGCCCGCAGACGACCCGGACCAGTGGCGGGCCATGCCGGGCGGCGGGCCTGCCAACACCGCGGTCGCGCTGGCACGGCTGGGCACACCTGTCGCGCTGGCATGCCGTCTTTCGAACGACGCCTTCGGTCGCCGCCTGCGCCGCCATCTTAAGGAGAACGGCGTCGATCTGTCGCTCGCGGTCAGCGCGACCGAGCCCAGTTCGCTCGCCGTCCTGGGCTTCGCCGGGCAAGGGGTGCCCGACTTCCGGTTCTACGTCCAGGGCACCGCCGACTGGCAGTGGACCGCGCATGAGCTGCCCGACCGGCTGCCGCCCGCCACCCGGGCCCTGCATTTCGGGACGCTGGCGAGCGTCCTGCCGCCGGGCGCGGAGGTGCTACTGGCGTGGGCGACAGGTCACGCGCACGCCACCGTCATCACCTACGACGTCAACGTGCGTCCGTCCCTCCTGCCGGACCGCCGGGCGTACCGCGACCGCATCGACGCCTGGCTGCGCATCGCCCACGTGGTCAAGGCCAGCAGCGACGACCTCCGCTGGCTCCATCCCGGCCGTGACCCTTTCGACGCGGCCCGTGACTGGATCGACCGGTACGGGAACCGCCTCATCCTGATCACCTTCGGCGCCCAGGGCGCCACAGCCGTGTCCGCGGACGGGTTTCCGGTCCATGTCCCCAGCGTCCCGGTCGACGTCGCCGACACGGTGGGAGCAGGCGATACGTTCACGGCGGGTGTGCTTCATTCGCTGTTCGCGCAGAACAGCCTCAACGTCGTCCCACCGACGGTGAGCACCAGCGCCATGGACCGCGCGCTGCGCTTCGGGTCGGCTGCCGCCGCCATCACGTGTACGCGTCCAGGGGCGCAACCGCCGGCCGCCGCCGCGGTCACCGACCTGCTCGCCCAGCTCGGCGACGCCGGTCCCGCGTGAACGGAACCGGCTCTGGCCGACGCCCGGGTAAGGCGCTCAGACAAGCGTCGACTGCATCAGTCCGGATGCCGCGCCGAAAGGCCCGGGGAGGGCGCGCCGTCGTCGAGCCAGCGGCCGATCTCACCCCGCTCATCTCGCAGGGCGTCCTCGATCACCATGGGGCGTACGCCTCCGGCATTCGCGGAGCGAAGTACCTGGTCACAGGCATGATCATCATCGTCCGCCTGGGGCGTGTTCCTCCCGGCCTCGTCCTCGATGCCGACGGCGGCGAGGATCTCCTCGGGCCTGCCGCTGTTCTTGCCCATGGCCGCCATCGCCAGCGCGGCCTTCGCCGAAGCCGTTGACGCCTTGGGCGGTATGACCAGCAACATGATGTGGTCTTGCGAGCCACGGGTCACGATTATCTTGTGGTTCACGTCGGCGAACCGTCCGACCCGCACGACGTGTCCGTCGACCGTGAGGCGGCGGGGGATGTCATCCCAGTCTCGAGCGTCGATACCGAGCCGCAGGATCGCGCCGACCCGTGCGTTCAGCGACGAGACGAGGAGCGGCAGTTCCGCGCCCGCGTCGCGCGAGCGTGGCCACCAGCCGCCGTCGAGGATTCCCTGGCGCCTCAATGCCGGATCCAGGCTCAGCCGCGACGCCAGCGGGATGTCAGGAGAAAGAAGGTCTGCTTGATCAACATGCGGTGCCATAACATCGGCCCCGTCCTCGGCCCGATAAAGGAACCGGATTCCGTACACCCAGGACGACGTCAACTTGGCTATCGGCGCACGAAGTGCCCTTGGTAGTTGTAGTTATACCCCGAAAATTCCGGACCGAACCGATGTGGTGCTTTGGTTCGCCACTTTTGGGCGCCGTGGGGCCCGTCGTCTGAAGCACCGGAATGCAGACCCACGGCGGCCACATCGGTCCGTCAGCCGGCCGATGGACGCACCATCGGCATGCTGTGGTCCATACCGGTGATGCGCAGTAGCCGGGACATGTTCCTACTGGGCGCGGTCAGGGCGAGGGTGATCCCCATCGATCTGGCGCGGTTTTGGACGCCGGCCAGGACGCTCAGGCCCCTGGCGTCGCAGAAGGTCACGCCGGACAGGTCAAGGATGAGCAGGCTCCTGCTATGCAGAAGGGCGCTCAGCAAAGCCTCACGCAGGGCAGGGCCGGTGAGGAAGTCGATATCCCCGACCAACTGGATGGTCGTCGGGGCCGACGGGTCGGCTCTGCCGAATGGGGCGGTGTCGATGATGGTCATTTCCGGCCTCCGATCCGATCGAAGAAGGGTGACGGGTGCCTGGCAGCCGGGTGCCGCCGGTTCCGGGTACGTACGGTTCGAGTCGCCGCCGATGTGCGGTTCAGGAAGCGGTGTGCCCTGTGGCCGTCGCCGCGGTTCGCTGTGTTGTTCTCAGCACCGGTCGGCCCGCCAGGTTCCGGCGCGCCAGGGGCTGACTGAGCGGATGGTGGGCGATGGTGGTGAGGGAATGGTCAACGGTGCCCGCGAAGCCGGGGGCGAACCTGGCCGCGGCCGGACCGCCTGTGTTGTCCGACGGCATGATCAACAGGTTGACTGCATCGGCCCCAGCGAACATCAGCGTGATGAGGCGGGGGTCGGTGCCGTGGCGCCGGCCCACTTCGATCTGACGTCCCCGGGCCGGAATGCGGCCGGGGATCTGGTCCCAGGCGTCGGTGTGCAAGCAGACGCGTAGCGTGGTCCGGCCCAGCCGTTGATCGACAGCGGCGATGAGGCCGGGTAGTTCTGCCGCGGCGTCATGGGAGTGGGGCCACCACGCCCCATCCAGCGGGCCCCGCCCGGAAAGGACAGGGTCCAACCTGAGTCTCACCGGAGAGTCGGCTCTGGGGAGTGCACTGGCGACGGCGCTGAGCGGTGTGTGGTGAGAAAGCAATGTCGGCGTGTGGTGAGAAAGCAGTGTCGGCGTCATGATCGCCTGGCCTGTCCCGGGCCCCCGAAAGGTCCAGTCACACTGTATCGCCGGGGGCGACGCCGACCTGACCGCCAACGCACGAAAAGTCCTCGGTAATTAAAGGCTACCCACAGGTTCTGTAATCACTCGATTCGGGAGGTAAAGACCGCATTGAGCACACGTTCGCGGCCTGACGGCGTCTGCGCCGCGCCGGCCTCACGAGGGAGGGGCGTGGGTTCGGCCGGGTGCCGATCCGTCCTGGGGGTGGTTGGAGGTCGGCGGGGCGCTGTCATCGGGTCGGCCGCGACGGATGCGCACCGCACCGGGATGTGCGCGCTCTTCGGGGTGCGCGCGGACGCGCAGCACGCTGGCGATCGTGGTGACGATGAGGATGAACAAGATGAGGGCGAGCGAGAATGAGGTGGGGATCTTTGGGACGGACTCGGTGACGTCCTCATGCAGGAACAGCAGGATGAGCTTGACCCCGATAAGGGCCAGGATCAGCGAGAGCCCGATGGCGAGATAGACCAGTCGTTCCAGCAGCCCTTCGATGAGGAAGAACAGCGCGCGCAGGCCGAGCAGAGCGAAGGCGTTCGCGGCGAACACGATGAACGGTTTGTTGGTCACCCCGAAAACTGCGGGGATGGAGTCCAGGGCGAACAGCAGGTCGGTGCTGCCGATGGCGACGAACACCAGTAGCACCGGGGTCATCACCCTCCGCCCGTCCTCGACGGCGAGCATCCGGCCACCGTGGTAGCCGACGGCGACGGGCATGATCGATCGTGCCCGGCGCACCAGCCACGTGTCCTCCACGTCGGGTTCCTCGTTGCGGTGGCGGATCAATTGCACCGCTGTCCACAGCAGCACCAGGCCGAACAGCAGGAAGGTGAAGGAGAACAGACTGATCGCGGCCGTCCCGATCGCGATGAACACCGCGCGCAGGCACAGCGCGAACGCGATGCCGTACAGCAGGATCTTGTGCCGGTACTCGGCCGGTACCGCGAAGCGAGTGAAGGTGATCGAGAAGATGAACAGATTGTCGATCGACAGGCTTTTCTCCACCACCCAGCCCGCGAAGTACTCGGTGCCCGCCTGCGCGCCTGCCACCGCCCACAGGATCAGCCCGAATCCGACCGCGACGGCGATGTAGAACACCGACCACACGGTGGCCTCGACCAGCCCGACGGCGTGCGGGCGGCGCACCGCCACAAGGAGGTCGAACGTGAAAAGCGCGACGATCAGGCCGATCAGCACGGCCCAGGCCTGTACGGCGAAGCCGTTCACCGTCCACCACCTCCTTCACCTGCCGTCCAGGCCGCTTCCCTCTAGGTGGTCGACGGTGCCCCCGCGCCATTCGACCAGGAAGAGGGTCGCGTCGTCGGTGGTGGTCCCGCCACGTTCTCGCATCAGCGCGTGGGACAGGGCCCGCACCATCTCCTGCACACCCTGACTGACGCGCCCAGTGCTCTCGACGAAGTCGATCAGGCGTTCCTCGCCGAACTGCTCCCCACCGGTCTTGTGCTCCTCGACGAGACCGTCGGTGAAGAACAGGACCCGGTCGTCGGGGCGGAGCATTTGCTCGCTGATCAGCGGCTGGGCGCCCCCGAATCCGACCGGCAAGGTTCCGGGGCTCTCCAGCCTCTGGATCACCTGGTGGTCGCGGATCAGCAGCGGTGCGGGATGCCCGGCGTTGACCCATTGCAGGTACCCCGTTGTGATGTTCAGGCGCATCATTTGCGCCGTGACGAATTGGTCGGGCCCGAACTGCTTGTCGATGGACGTGTCCATGAACGCGTACAGTTCTGCGAGCCCGATGTCGGCGCGTCTGGCGTGTCGGTAGGCGCCGATGGCGACGGTGGCCAGCACGGCGGCGTTCAGGCCGTGGCCCATCGCGTCGATGACGGCCAGGTGCATGATGTCGTCGTTGAGGGCGTAGTCGAAGCTGTCGCCGGCGACGTCGTAGGCGGGTTCGAGGATGCCGGCCACCGAGACCTGCGGAGTGACCATGGTCAGCGGGGGCAGTAGCGACCACTGGATCTCCGCGGCCACGCTCATCCGCTCGCGGCGCCGGGCCCGGAGGAACCGATCGGTGTAGCTGCTCTTGGTCACCAGCATGTCGGCCACCAGGCCGGCCAGTCGCCGTAGCAACAACCGGTCATCGTCATTGACGGTGTCAAGGGTGATCGTCATGACCCCCACTTCGTCGCTGCCGTTCAGGAGCGGCAGGAAAATTCGTACGCCGTCGGCCAGCGGCTGTTCGATGGGGGTCGCGTGCAGGAAAGCCCGGCCGGCCGGGGAGCCATCGATCCTCTCAGCGGCACCCACCGTGAGCCCTTTCCCAGGGAGAGGCGCGAGTATCAGCTGGTCATAGTCCTGCAAGAGGATCGAGATGTCCCGGCCGCCGATTCTGGCGACCTCTTCCGCGACCAGCGGGGCGATCAAGTGGGGCGGCATCTCGCGAGTCCGGTCCAGCAGCACACCCAGCAGCCGCTCACCGAACCCTTCCGAGCGGTCCACCGTGATCTTGCGAGATTCCAGCTCATTCTTCATTTCCCGCACCAGCCTTTGTCCTTAGCGTCTCTCGGAGTCCCGGCTTAGCGAACGCTACAAAGGACGAGACATCGACACTCTCGATACCCCCAACCTATGCTCATCGAGTAACGCCGCTCTCTATACACAGTCCACCTGTCGATAAATCAAAACGGGGCGTGTCCGTGATTTCGTGTAAGTCCTGGTTCTACTGAATGGTGAGGCGGTCTTCGAAGTACAGCGCGAAGGCGTTCAACACTGTCTTCCAGTGTGGCGCGACATGGTTGCGATCGCGGGTCTTCGGCTCGATCAGCTCGGTCACCGCCAGGTAGAGCACCTTGAGCGCGGCTTGTTCGGTCGGGAAATGGCCCCGGTTGCGGGTGACCTTGCGCAGCCGGGCGTTGATGGACTAGATCACGTTCGTGCTGTAGATCACCTTCCTGATCTCCGGCGGGAACGCCAGATACGGGGTGAACTCGCTCCAGGCCGCCCGCCAGGACCGTTACACATCGTCGATACCGCGGGCCTTCAACTCACCCAGGATGGTCAGCCACTGCCGGGACCCCTCGCGGGGGTCCTTGCCGATCCACAGACCGAGAATGTGCTTGGCCCCGTCCAGGTCGACAGCGACCGCGACATGGACAGGCCGGGTTGACGACCTGCCCGTCCCTGATCTTGATCCACAGCGCGTCGATGTAGATGACCGGCCAGACGGGGCGGTCTCCAGCGGCCGGTTCTGCCATGCGGTGATCTCCTCGGCGACCGCGTCGGTCACCTTGGAGATCAGGTCTGGGCTGACCTCAACTCCGTAGAGTTCGGCCAGGTGGGAGCGGATGTCACGCACGCTCATCCCGCGTGCGTACAGCGACAGGACCTGTTCGTTGAATCCCTGCGGGCGCTCTTGGGCACGATCTTCGGGGTGAAGTCCCCGTTGCGGTCCCTGGGAACGTCGACCTCGACGGCGCCGATGCCGGTCAGGACCTTCTTGCCCGAGGTGCCGTTGCGGGAGTTGCCGTTGGGAGGGCGGTCACCGCGCCGAGGCCGGTCGCCCTGAAGCCGATGACGGCAGCCTGAAGCCTGCGGCGGTGGCCGCCGGTTGCTCCGACGAGTTGCAGGGCGTGCAGTACCGAGCAGTAGCCTGCTGGTGGATGGGGAGCCGCTTCTCGTTCTCCTTGCGCGACCGTGACACGACTCCGAGAGTGAGCCGGTCCACGCGCGTGGCTAGCGTCGCCCTGGTCGTGTGATCCGCCGCCACGCTGCCGGCCCGAATGCGGCCGCACCCGCTATCGCGCCGGCGACCGCCTTGGGGTTTCGGCGTGCCCAGGCTGCGACTTTCCCGGTCAGACGGCGGGTTCGCGTGATGGCACCGCCAGAAATCTGCCGCACCCGTACAGGGGCCGAGCGCCGCGTCCTGGCCGCCACATCGGTGACGTGCCGTGTTCCGTCTCGAAGGGCTTCGCCCGCCTCGGCGGCGCGTTGCCGAGCGCGGGCGCCGGTGCCGGGCTTCGTCTGCTGGGCCTCTGTCGTGGCGTCGGCCCGGGACGTAACGGCCGTGTCCGCCTCCGCGGACGTGCCGTCGGTCTGGGAGGGGGCGGATCGTTTCGCGGTCATCGCGGTGTGCCCTTCTTTCAACGCCATGCTCGTGGGAAGCGGCGACGTTCTGTATCGGCTCGCCGACCGGCGAGCCGATTCATTCAGCTGATGGGTTCGGGTTTTTCGGTCAGGAGGGGCGCCGGGGCGGCGGGAATCACTGGGGTCGCCGCCTGCCGCAGGTCGAGACGAGGAGTCTCGGCAGGCGCATGCGCCGTGCCGGTGCCGTCAGGCCCGGGCCCTGGCCCGAGGCGGTCGAAGAAGCGGAGCAGTTCGACGGGGACGGGCATGACGAGTGTGCTGTTCTTCTCCGCGGCGACTTCGACGACGGTCTGCAGGAGTCGCAGTTGCAGGGCGGCGGGATCGGCGGCCATGGTGGCGGCGGCTTGGGCGAGCTTTGTCGAGGCCTGGAATTCGCCATCGGCCGTGATGACACGGGCGCGGCGTTCGCGTTCGGCTTCGGCCTGGCGGGACATGGAGCGTTTCATCGCTTCGGGCAGTGCCACGTCTTTGAGCTCGACCCGTTCGACCTTGATCCCCCAGGGCAGCTCGGTGGGGCCGTCGATGATCGCGGTGAGTTCGGAGTTCAGCCGGTCGCGCTGGGACAGCAGGGCGTCCAGGTCGGCGCGGCCGATGACCGAGCGCAGTGAGGTCTGGGCGACTTGGGAGACGGCGAAGGGATAGTTCTGCACGTTCACGATGGCCTTGACGGCGTCGACGACCCGGAAGTAGACGACCGCATCGACGCGAACGCTGACGTTGTCCTCGGTGATGCCGTCTTGGGCGGGGACGCTCATGGTGATGACCTGGACATTCACCTTACGGAGCCGGTCCACGATCGGTGCGATGAACGTGAGTCCCGGCGGCCGCACGCCGCCTTGGACCCGTCCCAGCCGGAACACGACGCCGCGCTCGTACTGCTGCACGACCCGCACCGACAGCATCAGGGCCGACAGTGCCACGGCGACAAGGGCGACGGCGACGGTGATGAGGGTGGTGTCCATGCCATCAGCCAACCGCCATGTCCTTGGCACGGAAACCAGGAACCTGAGCAGGGCTCATCACGTCAGCTGATGACCGGCCGCCGACTCGGCGTTTCAGCCGGCGGTCCGGTCGGGTACCGCCAGCCAGCCCAATCGGTGCGACATCGCCCGCGCGCAGGTGATGATGGCGCGTACGTGATCGGAGGTGTCGGTCGCCCGCCAGAGGATCGACCACGGGTAATGAGACACCGGTTCGATCAGCGGCCGCCAGATCGTTCCGGGGAGGGCGGAGATACAGGAGGAGGGCACGCAGTACAGGCATCGTCCTGCTGCGACCAGAGCAGCGGCGGCGCGGATGCTCTCCACGGTGCCTTCGTACACGGCGGGCGTGAATCCCGCCGACCGGCACATCTCAACCACGAACTGGTTGAACTCCGGCGCCTGCACGTCCTCGGCGAGCAGCAGAGGCTCTTGGGCGAGCGTTGCGACCGGCACACCGTCCAAAGACGTGAATCGGTGACCGTCGGGGACCAGTACGCCCAGCGGATCCTTGCGGAACAGGTGTGAGGCCACCCCGGGTGGGGCGAGTGCGGCACGGCCGATGCCCACGTCCATGCGGCCGTCGAGGAGCTGCTGGTACTGCTCGGGCACACCGGCCTCGACCTGGTGAATCACCAGATCGGGATATCTGGCCTGGACCTCGTGCAGGATCTGCGGCATCGAGTCGTAGCTCGCATCGATGATGCCGACGCGCAGGCTGGGAGATGTTCCGGCCGTGCTGCGGGCGACCTGCGCCGCCCGGTCGACGTGAGCGAGGATCTGCCGGGCCTCGACCAGGAACGCCGCTCCCGCCGCCGTCAGCCCGACGTGGTGGGTGCTGCGCTCCAGCAGGCGTACTTCCAGCTCGCGCTCCAGCCGCTGCAACTGCTGACTCAACGCCGACTGGACGATGTGCTCCCGCGCGGCCGCCCGGCCGAAATGCAACTCTTCGGCCAGCGTCACGAAGTAGCGAAGCTGGCGAAGCTCCATGCCCGCCACCTCCCCACCCACCGCCGGAATTCACCTGCCGCCAGGGCCCCGCGCAACCGGTTTCCCGGGCGCCGGGCCGCGCGCATCATGTACAGGCTCGCACGCGGCACAGGTGGTAATCCAGACCTGTGATGAGGCTCCCCGTCGGTCAGCTTCATCGCACGGGTCCGGAGGGGTTGCCCGTTGTCCGCCACAGGCGGCGCTCGCCCTGGTGATCAGGACAGGTGATGAGGCTTGCTCGGGTTGCGGGTTTCCGCCCGGCCCTGATGCGGGTGGACTGGGAGTGAATCATCCCGGTATGGCACCGCGCAGGTTCCGGAGGGAGGGAGCGCAGATGAGTGCGGATGGGGCCGGCATGGCGCTCGATGCGCGAGGCGTCAGCTTGAACGGGTCGGCACCCCGATGTGAGCATCTCGATGCGCTGGTGCCGGTGTCCCCCAACTCGAGCACGTGCCGGGAATGCCGAGCCGCCGGTGAGCGCTGGGCCGGCCTTGTGGCGTGCCTGACGTGCGGTTGGGTGGCGTGCTCGGATGACTCGCCCCGTCGGCACGCGCTCGCGCACTACGAAGAGACCGACCATCCGGTGGTACGCGCGTTGCAACCCGGGTCGACCTGGAGATGGTGCTACGTCCACCGGCGCGCCGTCTGAGCAGTCCACGCCCTGCCATCTCGTAACAGCCGAAGGAGCAAGCAGGATGGTCGTTGACGCCGTAAGACCGGGTGCACGCTCTCGCCGAGGGCCGCCCGCCGCCGGACGTGGGAGCGCGTATGCCGAGTTGTCCCGCCAGGTCAAGCGAGCGGGACTGCTCGATCGGCGGCCCGCCTATTACGCACTGAAGATCGCGGCGAATCTCACGCTGTTCGCTGCCGGGTGGGTCGTCTTCGCCCTGCTGGGGCGCTCCTGGTGGCAGCTGCTGGTCGCGGTCTTCCTCGCGGTGATGTTCACCCAGGTCGCCTTCGTCGGGCACGACGCCGGGCACAAGCAGATCTTCGGTTCGAAACGTGCGAACGACCTGCTCGGCCGCCTGCACGGTGGTCTGTTGGTCGGGCTGAGCTATGGCTGGTGGGTCGACAAGCACAATCGTCACCACGCTCACCCGAACCACGAAGGCCACGATCCCGACATCGCAGGCGGTGCGATCGCCTTCACCCAGGCCCACGCTCGCGTGCGCCGCGGACTCGGCGTCCTGCTGGCCAACTCGCAGGCCTACCTGTTCTTCCCGATGCTCCTGCTGGAAGGACTGAACCTGCACGTCGCAAGCGTCCGGGCGCTCCTGGGCCGCACTGGATCACCGAGGGCGAAACCGACCGAGGCGATCCTGCTGCTCATCCACGCGGCGGGCTATCTGGCGGCCCTGTTCATCGTGCTGTCTCCCTTCCAGGCCGTGTGCTTCCTGCTCGTGCAGCAGGGCCTGTTCGGCGTGTACATGGGATGCTCGTTCGCCCCGAACCACAAGGGCATGCCCATCCTGGGCGAGGACGAGAAGCTCGACTACCTGCGCCGCCAGGTACTGACCTCCCGTAACGTGCGCGGCGGTCGCTTCACCGACTTCGTACTCGGTGGCCTGAACTATCAGATCGAACACCACCTGTTCCCCAGCATGCCGCGTCCTAGCCTGCGGCGCGCCCAGGCGCTCGTACGTGCTCACTGCGAACAGCACGGCATCTCCTACACCGAGACCTCCCTCGCCCGTTCCTACGCCGAAGTGCTCCGCCACCTCCACACGGTCGGCAGCGCCGCTGGGCGGACCCGTATGGCCCCGGGCTCATGACCGGCGGATCACACCGGTGTGGCGTGAAAGCCTCAGGAGAAAGGAACGGACGATGTACAAGCGAATCCTCACCGCGATCGATTGGACGGCGAGTACGGAGGCCGTGCTGGACCAGACCCGGCACCTGGCGTCGCTGACCGGGGCGACGGTCCTCGTTCTGCATGTGCGGGCCACGGACTTCCCGTCCCTGCCGTCGATCCTGGGCGCCCTGGCAAGCCAGGCATTGGCCGGTGAACCGGCGGCGAGCGACGCGGGCAGCGTGGCGCAACGGATGGTCGATGACGCCGTCGCCGTCCTGTCCACGGCGGGTGTGCAGGCCGAGGGCCTGCTGCTGGAAAGTACACCGGGATACACGCCACGGGCCGTACTGGATCAGGCGCGGGAGACGGAGGTGGATCTGATCGTCCTAGGTCGCCGGCACCACGACGGACCGTCTGCGCTGTTCCGGTCCAACGTCGCCGACGAGGTGTCCCGGCACGCGGAGTGCCCGGTCCTCATCGTGCCCTGACACGCATGCTCCGAGCCGTCGGGGCCTTCTGGTCCCGTCTCGGGCCGCCATCTCCTTGGCCCTGCTCCGGTTCAGTGCCGGCGGTGAGGGTTCAGCGCCGACGGTGAGCACGGGTGTGCCGCGGCTCGCGCCAGATCTGGGCGGCCTTGGCGCCCTCGACTTGGCGGATCATGTCATTCCGAACTTCCGTCACGGCGGTACCCAGCCTGCGGGCGGCTGCGGTCGCCACCAGACGGGTTTGCCCGGCCACCCGGCATACCAGGGTCACTCGCGGATCGGCGCCATCGCGGTCCTTGATACTGAGGTGGAGTTCGACCGCTGTGTCGGCGAAGGAACGCAGCCGGGTCACGAGCGGCGCGAGACGGCGAGTCACCCATTTCGCCTCGGACTCGGCAAAGCCGGTTCCTAGGCGTGGTTGGCGGGCAAGAGTCTGCTGATGATGATTCATCTTGTCCTCATCTGTCGTTTCATTGCCGGATTGGTGACCAATTTGTCATTGCCAGATTGGTGACCAATTTGCTGTTTCTCGATTTCCGGCCCTGGCCGACCATCCGGTCAAGGCCCCTATCGATAACGGCCGTTAGTCGCGATGCCGACGGGCCAGGCGGTGTAGCTGGGAGATGCGCGCGGTGCCGATCATCAGCGTCACCGTCATCCCGGCGGCCATGGCTATCAACAGACCGACCGCCAGCGGCAGGGTTCCGTGCAACCAGAAAAAGGAGACCTGCGCGTCGCGTGTGTTCTGCAGGATGAACACGATGAACGCGACGAGCACGACTACCGCGGTCCATACGCCGACCCACGCCACGCTCGTCCGCGTGACCGGGACCGGTCGCATCTTTGGCGCAGGGCGTGCCGGCACCGGCGCGGAAGGCGACGAACACACGGGTGGTGCCGCCGTGGCAGGTTCAGCGTGCCGACTGGTGGATCCGTTACGGGAGTGATGGAAGAGGGGCATGACATCCCCTTCGGTAGGCCCGGCATGACAGGCAACCCCAAAAACCTGGATGTCATCGTTTCCGGATACTAAAAAGCATACACCCGAAATTACGGAAAATGCGGCCTTGCTTGGAGAATTCGAGCTGGGCTGCTGAGTTTTGAAATACGGCGCTGTCTCGTGCTTGAAAAAGACAACCGGCATCGAGGGGTGCGGTCTGCTGTGGGGCGTCCCGGATCTGTATGAAGAATCCCGAAAGGATCTTTCCGTCGGTGACGCGGGTTCAGGCTGAGCAGTACGGGAGAGCGGCTCTGCCGCCGGTGCCCGAACTTGCCGCGGCGGGGTCACGGTCGACCGAACCAGACAGCCATGATGGCGTCCTGTCAGGCCACTTGGACACGACCGGCCCGGTGTGCGCGGATCAGGAGCCGGAGGAGTAAGACGGCCCGACCCGGCCGTGTCATCCCGGATCGGAGATCCACCGATGCATCACAACACCGCCCGCGCCAGGCTGTTCAGCCGCCGGCTGCCCGGCCGCACCGTCATCGCGGTGCGCGGAGAGCTCGACATCGCGACCGCCGCGGCCCTCCGCTACCGCATCCTCACCCTGCTGAAGGACACGACCGCCCCACTCGTCACCATCGACCTGTCCGGCGTGTCCTTCTGCGACGCCTCCGGACTGGCCCTGCTCGTCGGAACACAACGCCGCGCGAGGCTGCACGGGATCACGATCAACCTCGCCGCACCCCGCCCCAATGTGAGCAAGCTGCTGCGGATCACCGGCCTCGATCAAGCCTTCATCATTCGCCCCTCCGTTCCCCGCGAGCACATCGACATGCGCACCGCTGCGTGAAGCGAAGCCCGCCGAATGACCGGCCAGGGCATCGTCACCGCGACGAGCTCATCGCCTAGGGTGATCATGCGGGCGTACGGCCTCGCATCCGGCGGCGGGGCACTCACCGCCTCACCGGTTCGCACTGATCAACGCCAGGATTCGGGGAACACCAGGATGCCGCTCACGTCACGTCCGCAGACGACCGCCGAGTTGTTGATGGAGCTCG
>NZ_JBFAJC010000055.1:0-67535 GCF_040655075.1 Actinoallomurus sp. NPDC050550
CATCAACCACCTCCGAGATCGCACTCGAAAGCAGCCTGGCCCGCACCCGCCTAAAGATCAATTACGCGAACAACGATCTTGGACGCGGCACTAGCACCCATTCGACTGCTCGCATCACGACACCGGACGTCAACCGTTCGTAATGAGCGAGCGGCCTCAAAGGAATCATTGAATAGACGTCGCGTCCAGAAAGGACACGCACGTTTATCGCCGCCGCATCGACCGGCCAGATATGGTCGTTAATTGCTATATCGAGGTTTCCCCGCCTCCTTCAGGTGATTTTCCGGTGTGAAAATAAATTCTGGTCACGCGCCGCCCGCAGCGGCGGCGTTCATCAGGTCCAGGGCGCTCTGCTGCCGGGCCGCGTCCGTCGAGTCCAGCGGGCCCGCCCAGTGGTAGCCGTACTGGTCGAGGGCGTTCCGGTCGTGGGCGTAGGCCGAGTCGGCCTGCCGGTTCAGGTACGCGGTGTAGGGGTGGTCGCCGAGGGCCTTGTTGAGCACGGCGAGCCCGCGCGCGTACACGCCCTTGAACGACGGGCCGTCGCCGCCACCGTTCGACTGGGGCTCGCCCGGGTCGGCGAGGATTCCGTTCGGGTTGAGGGCCGGGTTGGTCGTGGAGGCGTCGGCGAGCCGCCGCGCGTCGGTGAGCAGGCCGGAGTCGCTGGTGGCGCGGTACAGCTCGGCCAGGCCGTTCAGGATGACGCCCTGGTTGTAGGAGTAGACGGGCTGCCCGTTGTTCTTGCAGGTGGACAGGGTAAGACCGTCGTTGATCAGGTTCGCGGAGTTGATCATCCCGGAGGCCTTGAACCAGGACCATTCCTGCTTCGCGTGGTTCAGGTACGCGGTGTCGCCGGGGATCCGGTTGTGCAGGGCGGCGGTCAGCTGCAGATACAGCTCGTTGGCGATGGCGTTCTTGTAGTCCTTCTGGGTGCGCCACCAGACGCCGCCCCCGCACGTGCCGTCGGTGTAGGAGGTCATCCAGTCCGCGTCGGCGCGGGCGGTGTCCAGGTAGCGGGTGTCACCGGTCAGGTCGTAGGCGTCCACCCAGGCCAGGCCCCACCAGCCGGTGTCGTCGAGGTAGTCGTTGCGGAAGTTCCCGCCCTGCGCGGAGCGGTTGGCGTCGTACGTTGCGGCGATCGCGTACTGGTAGCTGCCCATTCCGGCGATCCGGACGTTATCGATGATCGCGGTCAGTGCGTTCGCCGAGTTCCACCAGTTGGTCGTGGTCCACAGCCCGGTGCCGTTGTCGTAGTACATCATCAGCGCGGTGGCCGCGGCGGTCGACCGGCTTCCGGCGTTCCAGGTCGTACGCGCCCACGGGGTGCAGGCGATCTCGGCGCGGTCGCCGGCCTTGCCGCAGGCGCGTACCGCGCCGACGCCCCGGTTGTTCCAGTCGTCGACGTTGTACATGAGCGTGCGCCAGCCGCGCTGGCCGCTGGGGACCGTGGTGTCGCCGAGTTTGCTGCCCTGGCTCCAGCTCCGGCCGCCGTCGAACGAACGGTCCAGCCACACCTCGTCGGCCGGGTTGCCGTTGTCGATGCTGCCCCAGGCCATGTCGTCGGCGTCGTCGAGGTGCAGGACGATCTGCCGCGAGTAGATGGTGGCCTGGACGGGAGCCCGGTCGCCGGCGGACAGGCCGGGGTCGCGGCCGTCGCAGTACTTGTCGCAGATGGACGCGGCGGCCGCGCTCGTCCCGGCCAGTGCGGGGATGCTGATAGCGACGAGTGAAGCGGTCGCCAGCAGGCGGACGAAGCGGCGGTTCGATGGTCGGGCGGGGCTCCGTGGGCCTGGAGCGGGGCGGGGGATCGACATGACCGACTATTGATCCGCACCTGTGGTCACGTCAATGGTCAATCCCAACGTTTCCTGCACGACGCCGTCCACGTCCGGATGGCCGGGCGACCGACATCGTCGCGCGCGAGTAGGGGCACACCGACCAGCCGAGGCGCGCAATGAAGCTATTTGATCGGCCCCTCCGCCTCTCTTTTCGCGCGACGGAAAATATTTGCCGAGGCATGATGATTCGCCGTACAGACCAGCACCATCCCAGCGAGGCATGCGGTGGGATCCGATGGTTTTCGGGATAACGCGGAAGGGTATTGCGTCTGGTAGCTCGATATATCCGGGGTCGTGGTTAATTCCGCCAACAAGAGGACATCGTGGGAATAATCGCTTTCTCAATACCACGGAGAATCCAACGCCGTCCCGTGCTCGCGCTCGCGGTGGCCGCTTTCACCCTCGGCCCCCAAGGTGCCGCGACGCCCACCGTCCATGCCTTCCCGCCTGAGAGCGACGTCATTGAGAGAGCCCCACAAGGCAACGTGGTGATCGAGTGGAACCGGACACTCCTCGCCATCGTGCGGTCTCCGCAGACGAAGCAGACTCACGTCCATCCGACCCGCAACTTCGCGATCATGAGCGCGGCCGTCTATGACTCGGTCAGCGCGATCAGCCGGGCTCACCCCACCTACGGCATCACCCTCACCGCACCACAGGATGCTTCACGCCCCGCCGCAGCGGCGGTGGCCGCGCACGACACCCTCGTCGCCTTGTACCCGGAACGGAAGGCCGAGTTCGACCGCCGGCTGACCGCTGATCTCGCCGCCATTCCCGCCGGCCGTGCGAAGCAGGAGGGCGTCCGGGTCGGTTCCCAAGCTGCGCACGGCATCCTCGCCCTACGTACACACGACGGCGCCGACGCCCCACCGCCTCCCTACACCACCACCGGCAAACCGGGCGACTACCGGCCGACCCCGCCGGGTCTCAAGCCACCGGAGTTCACCGGCTGGGGCAAGGTGACTCCATTCCTGCTCAGCACCGGCCACCAGTTCCGCCCAGCCGCACCCCCGGCACTGAGCAGCTCCGCCTATGCGGCCGCCATCAATGAGGTCAAAAGCGTCGGCGCCGCCCACAGCACGACGCGCACGGCGGAACAGACCACGCTCGCCAAGCTCTGGACCGCTCCGATCCAGAACTACTGGTACGACATCGCCCAACAGGTCGCCCTCGCTCGCCACAGTGACCTGGACCAGTCGGCTGACATGTTCGCGCTGCTGAACCTCACCATCGCCGACGCCACCATCGGCGTCTACGACGCCAAGTACACCTACCGGTTCTGGCGGCCGATCACCGCCGTCCGCCTTGCCGAGGGCAACCCGCAGATCAAGCGCGACCCCGCCTGGACCCCGCTCGTCCCGACCCCGCCCGACCCGTCCTACCCGGGCATGCACAGCGCGATCAGCACGGCGGCGGCGACGGTACTGACCGCCTTCTACGGCGACCGCAACGCCTTCACCCTCACGTCACCCGCTGCGCCCGGCGGCGCACCGCCCTACACCAATCGCTACACCGGCTTCAGCGCGACCGCGACCGAAGCCGGACTCAGCCGCATCTGGGGCGGCGTGCACACACCGCTGGATCACCAGGCCGGCAAAGGACTCGGCACAGCCATCGGCCGATACGCCCTGGGTCGTCTCAAACCCACCACGACCACGCCGGCTCCCCCACCCGGGAAGACCCCGTACGGCGGCCCGGCCAAGGGCCTCAGCGCCACGGCCCACGACGCCGAACTCGGCAAGATCATCACCGATGGCCGAGGAGACGTCGGGATCAGATGACCGGGAGCAGAACAAGGACGTCGAACCGGCCCGGCAGACGGCGACTGACGGCAGCCGCCGGGCTCGCGCTCGTCGTGGCGGCGGCTCTGTACGCGTTCGGCCGGACACACACGCCGAATTACGACAGCACTCTGTTCGGACGCCGCGGCAACGACGCGAACGCCCTCAAGGCCGAACTCGGCACCGCGCTGCTATGTCTGGCGTTCTTCCAGCTGATATTGGCGCTGTGGATGTACCGGCGGCTGCCCGGGGCCGGAGCCGCTCCACGCTGGGTACCGCTCGCCCATCGCCTCGGTGGAGCCGTTCTGTTCGTGCTCTCCCTGCCCATCGCCTACCACTGCATCACCGCGTACGGGGTACAGACTTACAGCGCCCGCGTCGCCCTGCACTCCATCGCCGGATGTTTCTTCTACGGCGCGTTCGCCACCAAGGTGCTTCTCGTCCGCAGCCGGTACCTGACCGCCTGGGCACTGCCGCTCGCCGGCGGCACCCTCTTCTCCCTTGTCGCGATCCTCTGGTTCTCAGGGGCGCTCTGGCAGCTGACCCGCTCTTAGGCCGTCAAATCGTCGCAAATGGGGATGCGCTCTGCATCGAGCACATCTCAGAGTGCCTCTGAATGCGACGAACGGCCCGAGGACGAGCATCCGAGTTAGGACAGCCCGATTGCCAGGTGCGGTTCGACCATCGGGCGAGCCACTACCGGGCCCCCGCACCCGACGACCATCACCGACGTGCTCGCCAAGCTGGACCGGGCGCGCCTGGATCTGGCGAGAACTTGATCCGCATCTTGCCGTTAGCCTATGCTTACCGTCGGTCAACTACGGGGTTACAAGTGTCGGCGACGGGGAGCGCGAGCCGAGGGCCGGGCATGCGGTCGCCAGGCCCGAGGAGGCTACGCAAATGAATGATGACCTTGCGAGCAGACTCCTATCGCTGACGGTCACCGCCACGTCTCCTGATGGACGGATAAGCGCCACTTTCGGCGTTCAAGGCGAGAAGATGGAACTCGCATTTCGTCCGGGTGAGTACCGGCACTACTCCGAGGCCTCGTTGGCGCAAGAGCTCTCTCGGCTGGCGATGCGTGTCACGGCCGGATATGTGCGGGCCCAGACGAGGCTCATCGACGCGGCGATCCCGGATGTCCTGCACGACGACGCCATCGAATACGGACTCGAGGACCGGGAGTTCCGCCGGAGCCTCGCCGGGATCAGGACGGCCGCCAGGTCGCCGGACGGGCGGATCGCGGTGGCCAGTCAAGCGCTCGCACGCTGGCGCGTGCGCATCTCGGACGGCACGATCCGAGGAGTGCCCGAGGACGCGTTCACGGCCGGCCTGTTCACCGCGTTCCGTGAGGTCCTGGCCCGTCATCAAGCCGAGGTGCGGAGGCTCAAGGACGAGCACTACGGCTCAGGCATCGACGACACCGCACGCCGCCGGACCGCTTCTCCGGAGCGGCGCACACCACGGTAGACACGATGGGAAGGCGGCGATCGTGGCCGACCACAGGGATCCGGTTCGCACTGCTGTGCCCGACCGTGCGATGGGCGGCCGAAGCGCTCGGTCGGCACGTCGCATCGTCGCGGTCGGCACACTGATCATGATGGCGACCGCCTGCATGTCCTCGCACCATCCCGGAGATCACCGTACGCCGCGCGCGCAGCCGTCGACGCACGGATCGTCGTGTGAGGTGCAGGTCGCCGAGTCGGCGGTCACGCGCAAGGACCACTACTCGGCCGGCGCGCGGGACCAGCAAAACGACCTGTTCCTCGCCAGTGCGATCCTCGAGAATCCGTGCCGGCGAACCGCGACCAATGTCAGGTTCGTCGTGTCGGCGTTGGACGACCAGGGACACGAGCTGATGTCCGCGGGCCGACCGGTCCAGGCCCACTTCACCATTTCGCTCATCATGCCGGGTCAGCGGGCCGCCGGCTGGACCTACTTCAACCGCCAGGAGGCGCCCGATGGGGTCGCGAGTTTGAAGGTTCAACTGGACACCGCGCCGCTCGGGGGCGAAGTCTGCTGGATCGACCCCTCTACCTCGGGCTACCAGACGGCCGCCCGTGCCACCGACGTCACGGTCGGGAAGCGCGATACCAGTCGAACATCGGCGAACGGCCTGGCCGGCCTGTCCTTCAAGGTGACGTGGAGTCCCGCCGCGTCTTCGCCTGGAAAACGCGGCGCCTCCGTGGTCTTCCGGGACTCGTCCGGGCGGCTGCTCAATGCGAACGGCCAGAGCATCGGCGCTCACCTGAAGCCCGCTCAGCGGGTGCGCTTCGACGCATGGGTTCCGGAGAACGCCGACCCGTCGCGGACCGACGTCCTCCTGGATCCCGAACCGGTGACGCCCGGCCAGCCGTTCTACAGCCCGTCGTCGTCCTGCCTGCCGAGTTCGTGACGGGCGGCATCCGGCGATCCCATCACCCGATCCAGCGCACCGACAGGAACCGAGGGCGCAATGACAGACTCCTTCGTCGTAGACCTGAACCAGTTGCTGGCCGCCGGCAGGGTCACCCTGCCGCACCTGGCCTGGACGTACGCCACGTTGAACAATCGCGTGGCCGACACATCCGGCTTCGACAACGCGGCGTTCACTCCCTGCCCCGCGACCGGAGGGGGGCAGGACGAGCTTCGCGCGCCGTGGACCGCGCTGCGCAACCGACTCCAGGATGTCCTCGGCCGGTCGGCCAAGAGCTTCGAGGAGGCGGGCACCGCCATCCTCCACATCGCCGCCAATTACGAGGCCGCGGAAGCCGACACCGCGGCGAAGGTCCGGGAGGCGTGGCGCGGTGGAGCACCCGACGCCGTCATCAGCATTCCTGACGACAGGGTACTGCCCGCGCCGCCGCCCCGCGTGATCATGACCCAGAAGTGACGGAGGCTACGGCGTGTCATATCACCATGCTGACGAGATGAGCGCGTGCGGCCGGCAGGTGCTGGCGGCCGCGCTCAAGGCGATCCGGCACAACTACAGCGCCACCCTCGACTCGTACAAGGGGCAGGCCGAGATGAACGAGGTCAACACCGAGTACGCGGACGTCCCTCAGCTGTTCGCCTCATACGGCATGACCGACCCGGCAAGCTGCCAGTCGGCGGTCGATGACCTGTTCAGCGTCGCCGACAATCTCGACCCCACGAACGCGGTAAGAGTGGATCCGCGGAGCGGGGACCCCGGCAAACAGCTCATGAGCCCGCTGCCCAAGCACACCGGAGGATGGACCGACCGCCTAGCGATCGCGGAGCGTACGAGGGACATCGGCGCCCATCTCCAGGAGTGGCACGGTGAGGCGCGGACTCAGTTCGACACGTTCTTCGTGAACCACATCGACACCGCGGTCCCGCTGCAGGCCGCGCTGGCCAGGTCGCTCGCGCTCATCCTGCAGGCCCATCAGGAGGTCCGGGCCCGCGCGAACGCCGACGTCTGGGAGATCGGCCAGAAGACCATCCAGGCGCTTCACGCGGAGCTGGCGATGTGCAACTGCTCCCCGTCCACCGTCACGGCGACCATCACCGTCGGCACGGCCGCCGCGTCGGTGCTGACCGCCGGTGGTGCGCTCGCGGCGGCGATGGCCGCCTTCTCGTTCGCCAATGCAATAACCAATGCCTCGATAGCGGGGTCACGCGAAGACAAGGCGAAGGTTTCGGGCGCGACCCCGTTGGCGATTCTCGCCAACATGCGGACTGCGATCGGCAAGGTCAAGCAGGCGATAGCCGATCAGGAGCGCACTCTGGCCTCGCTGACGAACACGCTGGCGGACAACGTCTCCAGCGTCGGGGAGCGCATGGAGATCCCCTCGCCGAACGACGCTCCCGGTTTCCGGACGGCAGTCCAGAATCCCGACAGCCCACGCGGATTCCAGCCCACCTCGCGGTGACGCCACTCGACTCCCGGCCCCCAGAAACGCGGACGCTTCCCAGCTCGGGTCAGGCGGCCGGCGTGAGGGTCACGGTGGCGGACTTGGTCTGGGGTCCGGAGGTGACCGTGACCGTCACCGTGCCGGGGCGTACGGCGGTCAGGGTGCCGGTGGCCGGGTCGAGGATCGCCAGGACGTCGCGGCGGTGGCGGGCGGCCTTGGCCTCCTTCGGGGACGAGGTCACCATCAGGCCCGGGCCGCCGCTCCACGTCACGCTGGCCGGGTAGCGGAGCGGGAACTTCAGCCCGAAGCCGCTCGTCACGCCGGTCGCGGCGACCTGCCCCGACCCGCCGGCGGGCACCTGCTCGGGCGCGGACAGCTCGATGCCGTCGATGAGCGGGCGGCTCTCGGCCTCCAGCCAGCCGCGTGCGCCGGGATTCGGCAGACCGGCCCGTACACGCGCAGGGTGCGGGTCGACGCCGACGCGCATCCAGCCGAAGAAGCCGCCCTGGTCCGGTGAGCTGTACGGGGTCTTGCCGACGGCCGGGGTGTTCACCTCGAGCACGCCGTCCGCGCGGGTGACGGCGGCCGTGTGGGCGTGGCCGTTGAACAGCGCGACCGGCTTGCCGGACTCCTCCCTGAACGTCGCCAGCCAGCGTTCGACGAGACCTGCCTCGAGCTGGTCGGTGAGCTGGGAGTCACCGGCGCCGGACGGGTCGTGCGGCGGGTGGTGGAAGAGCACGGCGACGCCCGTGACGGAGCGGTCGGTGGCGGCCTTGTTGAGCTCGTCCTGGAGCGCGGGGATCTGGTCCCAGTCGGACGTACGCAGGCTGCCGGTGTGGGAGTCGAGCAGGATGAACCGCGTGCCCTTGTGGTCGAACACCTGCCGGGTCTTGCGGCCGGTCGCGCTGACGAAGTTGTCCAATCCGCCCGATCCCAGGCCGGCCTCGTGGTTGCCCGGCACCCAGTACACCGGCAGCGTCGCCGGGACGTGGTCCTTCAGCAACTGGTTGGCGAACGCGAAGTCCGCCGGGCTGTCGCTGTCGACGAAGTCGCCGTTGACGAGGATGAAGTCGGGCTTGGCGGCGACGGCCTGGTCGAGGGCGGCGGCCGCCTGCTTGGCGGGGAAGGAGCCGGCGCCCGCGGCGGCGCTGACGTGCAGGTCGGACATGATGGCGTACGTCCAGCGGTCGGCGCCGACGCCGCGCTGCTGCAGGACGTACGGATCAGAGGCGGGTGCCTCGCGGTCGTCGGGCTGCTGGCCGACCTGGGCGGCGAGGGCGTCGAACTCCAGTTCCCCGGCGTCCTTCTTGTCCTGCGCGGTCTCGACGACGTAGATGTTCAGCAGCGTGATCGGCGTGGCGAACCCGGCGGGCAGGGTGCCGCTGACGCGCCGCCAGCCGGTCCAGTCGACGCTGAGCGCGAACGTGAACGGCACGTTGGTGGTGCCCTGGGAGCGGAGGGTCGCGCGCAGCCAGTGCTCCTTGCCGTCTCCCTTCACCCACAGGGCGAGGCCGCTCGCGCCGCTCGGCAGGGTTAGCGGGGTCGGCTGGACGACGGCGTAGCCCGCGGAGGTGCTGGGCTGGCCGGTGAAGTCGTACGTGAGGCGCAGCGCGTGGTTGCCGGAGGGCGCGCCGGGGCGGTCGGCGGCCTCCACGGTGGCGACCTTGGCGGTGCCGCGGGCGGCCGACGCGCTCCACGTCTCGTCCGGCTCGAACTCGGCGAGGGACTTGTCGATGAGGCCGACCGACACGGGGAGTTTCGCGGTGACGCCGCGGACGGTCGCGGTCAGGGTCGTGCCGGTGCCGTTCGCGCCGGGCCTACCGGTGACCTTCAGGTTTCCGTCCGGTTCGACGGTGACGTCGATGGCGCCCCGGTCATAGCCGAGGGTCACGTCGCGCGGGGCGATGGGCGCGCTGAAGCCGTCGGCGTCGTACCCGGTGAGCCCGACGTCCATCGGCGTGCCGGGCGTCAGGGTGGCGGCGCGCCGGGTGAAGGCGAGCCGGTGCAGCGGGCCGAGGACGCGCAGGTCGTGGTCGCCGCGCGCGGACCCGGCGAAGGCCCGCAGCCGGCCGGAGCCCGGGGCGAGGGCGTGGAAGACGCCGCCGCTCACCCGGCCGAGCGGCCCGGCACTCCAGGAGACGTGGCGCCCGCCGATGGGCACCGCCGCGTACGTCTCGTCGTACCCGGCGGCCGTGACGTCGCGGGTCAGGCCGGGGAAGACGCGGTCGGCGCGCGGCCGTACGTCCAGCCCTTGCAGCGTGCCGGAGCCCTTGCGGCTGAACAGGCCGACGCCGTTCGGCACGGGCCGCTCGCTGCCGTCGGAGGGGGTGTTGACGACGCTGACGCCCGCGTCGCCGGGGCGGCGGGCGACGGCCTCGGTGGAGCCTCCGCCGTCGAGCATGTACGCGTCGCCGGCGCCGAGGCGGGCCATCAGCCGGGCCGTGTCGTCGAAGCTCAGTCCGGTGGAGAAGCTCGACGACCCGTCGACGGCGACGAGAAGGAGGCGGCGGCCGCCGTCGCTCCAGCCGATGGCGGTGCGGGGCTTGAGCGCGTCGTTGCCGGTGCTCGGCGGGAAGTCGATCGCCTTGCCGTCGCGGACGAGCACGGCGCCGCTGCCGAGCGCCATCTTCAGCTTCGTGTTCGGGGCGAACGAGATCGCCGCCGCGTCGCCCGGCTTGGCGGTGGCGAGTTGTGCGGCGGCGGCGCCGCGGCCGAGGAGGACGAGGCCGTCGTCGGGGACGGGGGTTGTGGTGAGGTGGTCGTTGACCGCGGTCACCTTGCCGCCCGCGACGATGAGCTCGGTGTACGGGCCGGGGTCGCGGATGAGGGTGCGCAGGCCCGGCCCCCACTGCGGGGTGAAGGCGTCGATGCCGTCGGCGGGCGCGCTCGCGGAGTTGAGCGCGGCGAGGGGACGTTCGACGCCGGCGACGGTGGCCGTGCCCTGGATGGCCAGGTCGGCGAGGCGGGCGAGGCCGTCGGTGCCGATGGCCGCGACGGTCGACGGCTGGTTCGTGCCCTTGCGGAGGGCGCCGCCCTGGATCTCGGGGCCGATGGCTGCGTTGGTCTCGGTGATGTCGAAGTAGTCGCCGTTGACGGCGGCGACCGCGCGCTGCTCGTCGGCGGCCTGCCCGAGCGGCCGGGCCTCGCTGACCTTGCGGCCGACCAGGTCGACGCCGACCGAGTGGTTCCGCAGGTCGGCGCTGAGCACGTGGACGCGCGTCCAGCCCGTACGGCCGAAGGTGTCGAAGGTGGTACGGACGATCCCCGGGGCCACCGGCTGGTCGACCCGGTCGGCCTCGATCGACTCGCCGGGCACGGCGGTCTGGTAGGAGGGTGCCGGGACGGGCGGCGGCTGCTCCGCCCGCGCCGGAACGCTCCAAGCGGGTGCGCCGAGAACGCCCAGGGCAAGGGCGCCCGCGGCCAGCAGGGATCGAACGCGCATCGAGTCCTCCGTGGGGGTGCCGCAGGAGGCTAGCGTGCCGGGCGAATGATCACTAACACCGATTTTGACCGGTCGTGGTCGAGCGGATGAACATCTCCCGCGTCACCGGAGGGGTCGCGGAAAACGACGAGCCGAGGACCGTCTCACCCGGTGCAGAGCCGGCCGCTCAGGGTCTCGTGCGACCAGCGCTCCCACTGCTCCGGCGACCAGCCGCGGTCGCGAACGAAGAGCAGATAAAGCTCCGGGCTGAGCAGGCCGAACAGCAGGTCGGCGGCGTACTCCGCCGTGACCTCGTCCCGGATCCCCGGTTTCGTCACCAGTGCCCGGGCGGCCGCCGTGTGGACGGTCGATCTCGGGTCGACGTCCTGGTCCCATAGCTCGGCGATCCCCGGATCGGCCAAGGTGGCGGCACGCAGCATCTCGATGATCGGAGCCACTCGCTCCAGGATCCCGCGCGTGGCGTGGACATGAAGCCGTAGCTGGGCGTCGGCGGTCTCGGAGGCGAGGGCCTCCTGGAACCACGGACGGTCCATCGTCGCGACCGGCTCGTGGTCACCCGCGATCGACACGTCGACCAGCTCTTTGAGCAGCACGCGCTTGTTGCCGAACGTGAAGTAGATCGTCTGCACGGCGACGCCGGCCCGGTCGGCGATCTCCTGGAGCGACGTCGCGCCGTACCCACTCTGGACGAACAGCTCGCGTGCGGCCTCCAGCATGCGCCCCCGCGTCTCCTTGGCCTTCCGTGCCCGCTTGTCCTCGCCCTTGACCTGACTCATCGCTATAGCTTATCTCTAGATATCAACTCTAGAGTTCAACTCTAGTGACGGCGTCGACCGGGCGCGTCACCGACGGCACAGGAGGAACCCCCATGCAGGCCATGACCAACGTCCGGCAAGCGGAAGCGTGGAACGGCTGGGAAGGCGCCAACTGGGCACGGAACGCCGCCCGTTACGACGCGATGGTCGCGGCCTTCAACGACGCGCTGTTCCGAGCCGCCGCGATCGATGAGGACGACCGCGTCCTCGACATCGGCTGCGGTACAGGCCAGATCACGCTCGTGGCGGCGCGCCGCGCGTCCCGCGGGCACGTCGTCGGCGTCGACATCTCGGCGCCGATGCTGGAACGTGCCCGGGCCGACGCGGCGGAGCAGGGCATCGCCAATGTCAGGTTCGAGCTGGGGGACGCCCAGGTCCATCACTTCCCCGACGGCGGCTTCGACGCCGCGATCAGCCGCGGCGGGGTGATGTTCTTCGACGACCTGGTCGCCGCGTTCGCCAACATCCGGCGAGGGCTGCGGCCGGACGGGCGGCTCGCGTTCGTGGGTCCGCAGGGCAGCACCCCCGACAGTGCGTACGCCCGTGCCACCGCAGCGCTGAGGCCGCTGATGCGCGGGCCGTCGCCCGCCGCGCGGGGGATGGGCTCCCTGGTGGACCCGGCCCGCATCCACGAGGTGCTCGGTGCGGCCGGATTCGCGGACGTGAGCGTCACCGGGGTCGAGGCGCTGATGGACTACGGCCGCGACGCCACCGACGCGGCGGAGTTCATCCTCGGCCAGGGACCGGTCCGCTTCAACCTGGAAGAGGTCGAGCCGGCCGTCATCGAAAGGACGCGCGAAGAACTGCGAGCCGGACTCTCGGCGTACGAGACCGCAGAGGGCATCCGCATCCCCGGCGCCGTCTGGCTGGTCAGCGCCGTCCGCCCCTGAGCGTCCGGCATGACACGCCCGGTCGACCGAGCGGCCCACCCTCCCCTACCTTCTCCCACCACACAAGATCGACGTCCGATACGATCCCGTTTGCCGGGCCGCAGAGTGATTCTGCGGAGCCGCCCCTTTTCGGACTGACCTCCCTTTGATGTCCGGCCGATCCACGGCGCGCCACTTTCCCCTATTTCCGGGGATCCGTTATTGGTCTGACGCCGTCGAAGATCCTGGCCGGTATCCGAATTGGACACGGCACCGGCACGGGAACGTGAGGAGATTGCATGAGGTCGTTCGGTCGGCGGGTGCTGCCGGTGGGATCTGTGGCGGCACTCATCCTGGCGGGCGGAGGTCTGACGAGCACGGCGAACGCCGCGCCAGCGCCTCCGCCGGGCGCGAACCTCGTCGCCAAGCCGGGCGCGCGGGCGATGGCCCCGCAGGTCACCACGACGGCGGCGGCCGCCGCTCCAGCGTCGGCGAAGCTGTCCCTGAAGGGGCAGTATCAGAAGACCAACATGAACTGCGTGCCGACGTCGTCGTCGATGAGCCTGTCGACGTTCGGCGTCAGCGTGAGCCAGGAGACCCTGGCCAAGAAGATGGGCACCAGCCCCACCAAGGGCACGACGGGCGCTCAGGCGCGGCCGGTGCTCAACTCCTACGCCGACCCGCTCGGCTACTCGTACGGCTTCGCGGACGCCTCCACCGCCTCCAGCCTGATGGCGAAGGTGTCCTACGACGTCGGCGTGCTCAAGCGGGCCCCCGTCCTCGGGGTGTGGATGGAGAAGCTGCCGTGGAACTCCAAGATGAGCGGCAGCAAGGTCGGTCACGCCATCGTCGCGTACGGCTACAACCGCACCGCCGGGACGATCACCGTCTTCGACCCGTGGAAGTCCACCGGCGGGACGCACACCCTCTCGGCCAAGAGCCTCGCCGCGGACATGCAGTCGTACGGGTTGTTCCTGATCACGGCCCGTACCGACGTGGGCCTGTCGACGCTGGGCAACCAGACCGGCGACAGCACGGCCGACGCCGTGGCGGTCGACCAGGCGACCGGGAAGCTGTGGCTGTACCCCGGTCCGAAGTTCGCCGCGTCCGGGCGGAAGCTGATCGGCAGCAGCGGCTGGAACGGCATGACCCAGCTCACCGGCATCGGCGACCTGACCGGAGACGGTAGGGCCGACCTCGTCGCCGTCCGCAAGAGCGACGGCACCCTGTGGGTCTACCCCGGCGCGACGAACGCCGTCGGCACGCCGGTCAAGATCGGCAACAGCGGCTGGAACGGCATGACCCAGCTCACCGGCATGGGAGACCTCACCGGAGACGGTAGGGCCGACCTCATCGCCGTGAGCAAGAGCGACGGCGCCCTATGGCTCTACCCCGGCAAGGTGAAGGGCCTGGGCGGCCGCGTGCAGCTGCGGGCGAGCGGCTGGACCGGCATGGAGAAGCTGACCGGCGTCACCGACATCACCGGAGACGGCAAGCCCGACCTCATCGCGGTGCGCAAGTCCGACGGCACCCTCTGGGTCTACCCGGGCGGAACCCGTTCCCTCGGGACGGCCAAGCAGCTGGGCTCCGGCTGGGGCGGCATCCGCTCGCTGACGCTGACCGGGGACATCACCGGCGACGGTGCCTCCGACCTGGTGGGCGTCGAGGCGAGCACCGGAATCATGTTCGTCTACCCGGGCCGTGCGACCGGGTACGCCGCCCGGCAGCAGCTGACGACCGGATGGAACGGCTCGGCCGGCTGAGCATCACCCGTCGGCACGCGCGTCGTGCGCGGCCGGGAGGAACGGGCGCGGTACCGCGAGGTGCCGCGCCCGTTCCCGTACACGGCCACC
This sequence comes from Actinoallomurus sp. NPDC050550, assembly GCF_040655075.1. Classification (NCBI taxonomy): domain Bacteria; kingdom Bacillati; phylum Actinomycetota; class Actinomycetes; order Streptosporangiales; family Thermomonosporaceae; genus Actinoallomurus; species Actinoallomurus sp. NPDC050550. Next base: position 14,450 of record NZ_JBFAJC010000055.1, read on the forward strand.
GACGACCGCGGGGCACATCAGAGACGCTTCACGAAGGCCGGGACGGCTCAAAGCCGCCAGGACGCCGGTCTAGGAGTCGAACTCGGCGACGAGCTCGAAACGACCTCCTGCCCGTGCTCCGGCGGTGAGCCGCCCCCCGGTGCGTTCGGCCAGGCCGGTCAGCCCCGATCCGCCGGGGCCCGGGCTCGGAGTCGCGGTTGTGGGTTCGGCGGCTCCGTCGTTGACGACGCGCAGCCGGACCGTGTCGCCCGCCGGGGTGACGGTGATGAGGCAGGTGCGGGCGGCGCTGTGTCGTACGACGTTGGTGACCGCCTCGCGCAACACCGCGGCGACCGCGGCCTCCACCTCGGGCGGCAGCGTGCCGGTCTCGACGGTGGCGGCGGCCTGTATCCCGGCGGCCTCCAGGACCGCGTGCGCTGCGGTCAGCTCCTGGTCAAGGCGCAGCCCGACGACCGCGTGGGCCACTGATTCGAGTTCGGTCAGTGCGCGCTCGACCAGGTCGGGCAGGGCGGCCAGCTCGGTGCGGGCGCGGGTCGGGTCGGTCTCCATCAGCCGCTCGCACAGCTCTCCCCTGAGCACCACCGCCGACAGGCTGAAGGACAGCAGGTCGTGCAGGTCGCGGGCGATGCGGGTGCGCTCGCGGATGAGGGCTTCGCGGGTCAGGTCCCGCTCGGCCTGGCGCAGCAGGACCACCAGGTTCGACAGCCGGATCAGGCCGTAGGAGACCCAGGTGAGGACGGCCAGGTTCACCAGGAACCCCGCCACCCCCGCCAGGTTGGGCCCCTGCGGCAGGGAGAAGAGGAGCACGATGTACAGCGCCACCGCCACACCGGTGATCACCAGAGAGCGTGGTGGCCGCATGCGGATGAGCACCAGGCCCAGGAAGAAGGACCACAGGTTGGAGATGCCGCTGAGTTCCATGACCAGGTAGCTGAACGGCATGGCGGGGACACCTACCAGCACACCGAGGAGGATCATCTGCTTGCGTGACGGCTTCATCAGCAGCAGAACCACCCCGGCCGCGCACATCAACGGCACCAGCAGCAGCAGTGTCCATGGCCGGATCATGGCCGCGCTGACCCATTGGAGCGACACATCACAGACGAACACCGCGGCCAGTGTGAGGCGCGCCACCCTCGGCGACTCGATCGGCGCCGGCAGAGTGGGCGAGACGCGGTAGTCGGCGGCCGTCGCACGGATGTGAGTCAGTGCCTGCCGGACGGTCTCAACGGCCGCGCCGAGCCGGTCCCGCGCGATCTTCGGCTCGGCGTCGACGGCTTGTGTCAGCTGCGCCAGGACGGCCCGCAGGTGAGCGCCGACGACCGTGCGCAGTTCGCCGTCGACTCGTAGCCGTTCGCGCAGCAGTTCCAGGCGCGCCAGATCCCCACGGGCCGCGTCGAGCCTGGCCACCATCACCACCAGGGCGTACAGCCCGAAGATGATCAGACCGTCATCGGCGGTCTTCAGCATCCTCATGCTCGCCGACAGCGCGTCGTCGCCGGCCCGCAGTCCGGCCACGTTCGTGGCGACCAGGATGAGCGCGAACAGCGGCCAGGCCACCCTTCCCCGGAAGAAGCACAGCGCCGCGACCGCCAGCGGCCAGGGCATCCAGTCCCAGTGCGTGCCCACGACGGCGAACGGCACCGCGTACAGCATCACCAGGGCCGCCAGCAGGCTGCCCCGAACCCGGCGGCGATGCGGCCCGGCCAGCAGCGCCACCAGCGGTGGATAGGGAGCCATCGTGACGAACGCGACCGACCACGACAGCCCTTCCTCCAACGCCGACAGCAGCCGGATGGCCATGATCAGGCCGAGCGCGGTCCACATCATCAGCCGCACCAACCGCAACTGCGAATCCCCGGTGCCGCCCGAACCGTCGACTACCGGATCGTTCTCCACCGCCGCAGCAACCGAGATCCCCAGCACCCGCGTCCCCTATGACCCCTGACATCACAGAATGTCGGCAAAGTTCACATTAATGGCGCGCGACCTCCCCGTACCACCTGCTCTTCGCCACCTCCCCCAGGCGTCGTCGGGCTCCTGCCGCCGAGATACTGTTCGGCGTGATCAGGATTCTGCTTGCCGAGGACGTGGCGCTGCTGCGTTCGGCGCTGGTGGAACTGCTGTCCATGGAAGACGACCTCCAGGTGGTCGCGGAGCTTGCCTCTGGCGCGCTCATCGTGCCCACCGCGTTGGAAGTCCGGCCTGACGTGGCCGTGCTCGACATCGACCTGCCCGAGGTGGACGGCCTGGCCGCCGCCGAACGGCTCCGCGAACGGCTGCCCGGCTGCCAGGTGCTGATCCTCACCGGTCTCAACCGGCCGGGCCAGCTCCGGCGGGCACTCGCCGCTCAGGTCGCGGGGTTCTTGCCCAAGGACGTACGGCCCGCCGAGCTGGCGGGTGCGATCAGGACCGTCGCCTCAGGCGGCCGGGTGCTGGACCCGGCGCTCACGGCCGCCGCCCTGGAAGCGCCGGCAAGCCCCCTGTCGCAACGGGAGACGATGGTCCTGCGCATGTCGGCCACGGGCGCCTCCCCCGTAGAGATCGCCGAACAGCTCTTCCTCACCCCGGGGACCGTCCGCAACTACCTCACGTCGGGGATAGCGAAACTGGACGCCCGGAACCGCGTCGACGCCATCAGGATCGCTACCGAGGCGGGCTGGATCTGAGGCCGGAGGCCACCGCCGGCAGGAGGTGGTTGGGAGGCCGCCTGTCCGGGGTCCCTATGAAAAATTCACACCTCGACAGATGACACACACGCTATCGAGCCACCTGCCGGATCTGTGAATCTTCTCCGCAGTAAGCCGCGCGGCACATGGAAGCACCATTTGTGCACGCCCGAGCGTAAGGGGATTCGTGATGCCGATAGAGAAGGTCGAGTTCAGCAGCGACGGGTACCGGCTGGCCGGTGACCTCTACCTGCCCGAGCCTGGGGCCGAGCGGGGAGCGGTGGTGCTGACCGGGCCGTTCTCCGGGGTGAAGGAACAAGTCACCGGCTACTACGCGGATTGGTTCGCGCGGCGCGGATACGTCGCCCTGGCCTTCGACCACCGCAACTGGGGTGACAGCGAGGGTGAACCGCGCCAGCACGAAGACGCCTCCGCGAAGGTGTCCGACCTGCGGAACGCGATCGGCTTCCTGGCAGTCCGGCCGGAGGTCGACTCGGAGAAGATCGCGCTGTGCGGGGTGTGCCTGGGCGGGATCTACGCGATCCAGCTCGCCGCATTCGACCCCCGGGTCAAGGCCGTCGCGCTGATCGCGGCCGCCTACAACAACCCCAAGCTGATCCATGACCGCTTCGGCGCGGAGAACTTCGCGGCGCTGATGGCCCAGTTCGCGCAGATAGCGCAGCGGCAGTCCGACACCGGTGAGATCGAGTACTGGCCCGCGGTCAACCCCGAAGGCATGCCCGCCGGGAACCCCGGCCCGGAGCCGTTCGAGTACTACGGGACCGAACGCGGGACCTGGCCCGGGTGGAAGAACCGCTGCACCGCGCTGTCGGTCCTGCAGGAGCTGACGCTGGACGTCGACTCCTACCTTCCGCTGGTCACTGCTCCCCTGTTGATCGTGCACGGCCGCGGCGACCAGGCCATTCCCGTGGCCGACGCCGAGGCCGCCTTCACGGCGGCGCCCGAACCCAAGGAACTGCTGCTACTCGACACCGGCAACCACATCGAGTTGTACGACGACGACCGTTACGTACTGCCGGCCATCGACCGGGCCGTGTCCTTCTTCGAAAAGAGCATGTGATGCGTTACCGACTGCTCGGCCGCACCGGGCTACGGGTCTCCGAAGCGTTCCTGGGCACGATGACCTTCGGACAGGACTGGGGATGGGGCGCCTCAGTCGAGGAGTGCCGCAAGATGTTCACTGCCTACGCCGAAGCGGGCGGAAACGTGATCGACACCGCCAACCGGTACACCGAGGGCAGCAGCGAACAGATCGTCGGGGAGCTTCTCGGCTCCGACCGCGATCGCTTCGTCCTGTCCACGAAGTACACCGTGACCATGGACGGCACCGACCCGAACGCCGGCGGCAACCACCGCAAGAACCTGGTCCGCTCGGTCGAGGCCAGCCTGCAACGGCTCGGCACCGACTACATCGACCTGCTGTGGGCGCACATCTGGGACCCCAACACGCCGATCGAGGAGACGATGCGGGCTCTGGACGATCTCGTACGGGCGGGCAAGGTGCTGTACATCGGGATCTCCGACGCGCCTGCCTGGGTCGTCGCCCGTGCGAACACCATCGCGGAGTTCCGCGGGTGGACGCCGTTCGCCGGTCTCCAGCTGCCCTACAGCCTCCTCAAGCGCGACATCGAGCGGGAACTGCTGCCGATGGCCGCGGCTCTGGAACTGTCGGTGGCCGCGTGGTCGCCGCTGGCCGCCGGCGTCCTTGCGGGTAAGTTCACCCGGGCCGGCGCCGACGGTCCCTCCCGGGTCGACCGGGCCACCGTCTCCGAACGCGACCTGGCCATCGCGCGGACGGTGGACGCCGTGGCCGACGAACTCGGGGTGTCCTCATCGCAGGTCGCCATCGCGTGGACGCGAGCGCACCGGCCCTGGGTCCACCCGATCCTCGGCGCCCGCAACCTGGAGCAGCTGACCGACAACCTCGCCGCGGTCGATCTGGAACTGCCCGAAGAGGCGGTGACCCGGTTGGATGAGGCCGGCGCGATCGAACTGGGCTTCCCCGTGGAGTTCATCGCGGACACCACCGACTTCGTCTACGGGCCCAGCGGAAAGCAGGTCGACGGAAGGAGCCTCCTGTGAGGTCTGTTCGTCGTGCCTTCCTGACCAGGGGCCGCCTACTCTCCGCAACCGCCGCAGTCGGTGCCGTCCTGGCCACCGCGCCCGCCGCAGGCGGGTATGCCGACGGCTGCGACCAGGCCTGCCAGATCGACTGGGCCTGGGCGGCCCAGCGGCAGAACACCCTGCCGCGCACCGCCTTCTACGATGCGCCCCACCCACTGCCGTGGGCGCCGAGCGGAACCCTGATCCGCGCGGAGACCACCTCCGACTACGTGGTGGAGAACAAGCCGGTCAAGGCCGTCCGGGTGCTGTACCACTCCCGTACCTCCCGGGGCCGCGATGTGGCGGTCTCCGGCGTCGTGCTGGTGCCGCTGGACCGCCCGCGCCCGGTGGGCGGCTGGCGTGTCGTGGTCGACGCACACGGGGCCAGCGGCATTGGTGTCGACTGTGCGCCGTCGCTGATGCGCGACCTCTACCACGGCAACCAGATGGTCCGCTTCCTGGAGCAGGGTTACGTCGTCGTCGCCCCGGACTACGCGGGTCTGGGGACGACCGGTCGCCCGGAACTGGTGAACAAGACCGCCGAGGCCGAGGACGTCGCCGGGGCGGTGCGGTCCGCGCGCCAGGCCGTGCCCGGCCTGGCGCGCGGCTGGGTGCTATGGGGGCACTCCCAGGGCGGTGGCGCGGCACTGGGCTTCGCCGAACGCCAGCTGGAGCGCCCGGAGCCGGGCTACCGTGGGGCTGTCGTCACCTCGCCCGCCGCCGATCTGCCCACGCTCGCCGCCCACGTCGCCACGACCGTCCCGTACGGCGGATTCGCTCCGCTGCTGGCCCAGGGCGCCGCCTACAGCAACCCGAAGATCGATGTCGGACGGCTGCTGACCCCAGCCGCCCTGACCCGCCTGAACACCGCCCGGAGCGGGTGCCTGGGCGTGACCACTGCGGTGTACGCGGATCTGACCGGGTCGGCGCTGGTCCAGCCGGGTTACGCCGGCGACCCGCGCTTCACCCGATACCTGCGCGACAACAGCCTCGGCCACGAACGAGTCGCCGGCCCGGTGCTGTTCCTGCAAGGAGGCGCGGACACCGTCACCCCCGCGTCGGTCAACGCCAAGGTCGCCGCCGGACTCCGCCGCGCGGGCTCCCAGATCACCTACCGCGTCTACGACGGCCTGGAGCACGACACTTACGGAGCTGCGACCGGCATCGACGACGGCGCGATGCCCGACATCCTCGCCTGGGTCAAGTCCCGCTTCGCCACCCGCTGAAGCCGGCTCCTCGTTGGCGTGACGGGCGCGGTGCCGCAAGGCGCCGCGCCCGTTCCCGTCCCTGAAGGCCGCGACCGCCGGACGCTACTTACCAGGCGAATTTCTGGCGCAGGACACTAGCGCGCAATTAGCAGTGGTCTGCCGGGTGGCCGCGATCAACGCAGACCAGGGTGTATCCTTTGTCGGAGAACTTTTTCTTTCCATGAGTCTTGCCGTGGGTATCCATATTCACCCGGCGATAATCATCTTCGCAAATACCTCTTGAACACGACTGCTTGTACCAGACGGTCTGCGCGGTGATCTTCTTTCCCTTCGCGCAATGGTTGTTGAAGTAGACGACGGTGTTATCACCGTGGTACATCCAGCTGAAGTTCACCCTGGCATTACCGCCGAAACCCTTACCGCACTTGACGCTGCCCCGTCCGTCCGTGGCAGCCTGCGCGCTCGGCGCGGCCAGCATCGACAGGGCGAATCCGGCCGCCGCGGTGACCGCGGCGAATTTGATGCTACGCATGGGTTCCTTCCTGAAATACCAGCGGGTAGAGATGCCACGTCGGGAGAACCAGGGCGCAATTGACGAGACCCTGGAATGCATAGTGTTCCCAGATCGCCACCCTAGGTCAATATCAATGGCCTACATGGGCAGAGTTTGGGCGCATGGAACCAACTATTAAAACCCGATCCAGGTCCGCAAGCCCAACTCCATTAGGCCTGCAGACCCATCGGTCACCGAGAACTGCGGCCGCCCCTGAAGTGATCCGCCCGGCGTGTGCGGAGGGCCGCTCGGACGTTGAAGGTGGCGGCCGATCTGCGGGTCGATGCCAGCGGGTGGGCAAGTGGCGGCGCCGGTTCGTGGCCAAGCGCCTGGACGGCTTGCTGGACGAGCAGCGGCCGGGCCGGCCCGCTCCCGCCCCCGCCTGGCCGGACACGGGAACAGAACGATCTTCACATTCGTTGCACCTTGACTAGCGGTCATTGTCCGCGGCGGCACGTGTATGGAATCGAGGGAGTCCGTGATGGACGACGAGGAGGTCCCGGTCCACGACCTGCGTACGGACCGGCCGACCCCGGCCCGGATGTATGACTACTACCTCGGCGGCAAGGACAATTTCTCCGTCGACCGGGACGCGGCCGAGCAGGTCCTGGCCGCCGCCCCCGAGGTGCGTGTGCTGGCGCGGGAGAACCGCGCGTTCCTCGGCCGGGCCGTGCGCTTCCTCGCGGGTGAGGCGGGCATCCGGCAGTTCATCGACGTCGGCACCGGGCTGCCGACCCAGGGCAACGTGCACGAGGTCGCGCAGACCGTCGCGCCCGGCTCCCGCGTCGTCTACATCGACAACGACCCGATCGTGCGCGCCCACGCGAAGGCGCTGCTGCCCGACGACGGCACCACCGCCGTGGTCGAGGCCGACATGCGCGACCCCGGCCCGATCCTCGACCACCCGGACACACGCCGACTGATCCGGTTCGACGAGCCGGTCGCCGTCCTGTTCATGTCGGTGCTGCACTTCATCGCCGACGCGGACGACCCGTACGGCCTCGTCGCGGCGTTCCGGGACGTGTCCGTGCCGGGCAGCTACCTGGCGCTGTCCCACATCACGCCGCCGGACCGCAACGCCGACGGCGCGGAGTCGGCCGCGGACGTCTACAAGAAGCGCGCCACCTCCCCGGCCATTCTCCGCTCGCCCAAGGAGATCGAAACGCTCTTCGACGGATACGACCTGGTCGAGCCCGGCCTGGTCAACCTCCCGAAGTGGCGGCCCGACGACCCGGACGCCGTACGCGACGCCGAGTCCATCTGGATGCTCGGCGCCACCGGCCGCAAACGCTGAGCCCCGCTGGAAGAACCAGCTCAGGCGATCGGGGTGCCGTTCTCCAGCAGGACGGGTGTGCCCGCGGCCACCGCTTCCAGGCAGGCGGCGATCCGGCGTGCCAGGCGCGCATTGGCGAGCTCGCCCACGCGCTCAGGCTGGACGAACGCGTACGAGGCCAGCTCCTCGGCGGGCAGCCGGATCGCCGCGACTTCGCGGTCGGACATCACCCCGCCGTCGTAGACGAGCATCAGCCCCTCGGACAGTTCAGGCCGAGACGGCACCCAATCGATGGCCAGGATCCGCTGGATAGGCCAGTCCAGCCCGAGTTCTTCGGCCACTTCTCGGCGGCACGCCGCGTGCGGGGATTCCTCCTTCTCGACGATGCCGCCTGGAATCTCCCACGTGGGCTTGTACGTCGGTTCGACCAGCAGCACTCGCCCGGCCGTGTCGCGGAACAACGCGCCGGCGCCCATGCGCTTGCGCGGCAGAGACGCCGCGAACTGTTCAGGCAGGGGCGCCGGACGAGGAGAGTTCACTCGGCGAGGCTACCGAGGCCATCGCCTGTGCGTCGGCCGAAACGCTGCGGCCCCGGGGCGTCTCGGAAGAGCCGCCGGGCACCCGGCACCGCCGGGCGCGGGTGCTGAGCCCGTGCCCGGCGGCCGCACGGGTTCAGCCGCGGCCCGGCGGCAGGGTCTTGTGCGGGGTGACCTTGGGGAGCGTGTTGGTCCACTCGGCGGCGAGGACCGTGACGCGGTGGTACGAGGCGCCCATGGTGGTGTCCACGCTGCGGACCAGGGACGTCTCCGGGTCGAAGACGAGCCGCTGCTCGTCCGCGGTGCCACCGTTGATCAGCAGGCCGCGTCCGCCCTTGACCACGCCAGTGCTCTTGACGTCGGGCAGCGCGGCGAGCGCCCGGTAGGCCGCGGCGCGGACCCTCGGCGGCGCCGGAAACTCGTACAGCAACTCGATCAGCGTCCTCGGGACGTACGTCCGCTCGGCGCCGAGGGGGACCCGGCCGGTCTTCGACCGCTTGATGGAGTCATCGATCCACGCCCGCAGGCCGTCGGCGGTGGTCGGCAGGCCCTGGAGCTGTGCGGACGTCAGCTTGGTGAAGGCGACCTGGAAGGCGGCCGGTGAAGCGGGGCCGTCGTCCGTGAGGACCCTGCCGTTCCATCCATCCCACCGCATCCCGTCGCGCCGGGTCCAGGTCTCCAGGACTCCGCGCACGGGCTTCGACGTGGACTTCTTGTTCTCATCGATCGTCTTGACGTGCCAGTACACCCCGGATCCCGCCGGGCGGGCCTCCGCCGTCCTGGCGGCGGCGAGCAGGATCTGCCGGCTGGACAGCTCGGCCGGGGGGCTGTTCGGGGTCGCGGTGGGCGCCGTGGTGCCCGACGTCGTGACGACGACGGCCGCCGCCGCGGCCGCGGCGGTCAGCCCGAGCATGGCCGCCAGGACACGCGGCCGGCGCCTGCGGGATACCGGGCCGCGCATCCGGTTCAGCAACCGGTGCCGGCCCCGGTCGACCGCCTCGCGGGACATCTCCGGCGCCGCCAGCGTGGTGGCGAGCATCTGCAGGTCATCCATGGAACGACTCCTTCTTGAGCACTTTCTGGAGCTTCATACGGGCGCGGCTGAGCCGGGAGCCGACCGTGCCCTTGGAGATGCCGAGCGCCTCGGCCACCTCCTCGTAGCTGAGCTGGGCGAGCGCCACCAGCAGCAGGACGTCGCGCTCGCCCCGGGACAGTCCGGCGAGGGCTTTGGCGAGCTGCGGCTGCATCCGCTGCGCGGTCACCGACGCGGCGACCCGGCCGTCGTGGGATTCGGCGGCGCGCTCGCGGCCCATGCGGCCCAGCGCCTGGTAGTGACGGGCCTCCTTGCGCCGATGTTGGGCCACCAGGTGCGTGGCGATGCCGAACAGCCAGGGCCGCAGATTGCCGCGCGCAGGGTCGAACCGGTCGCGCCGGTCGAACGCCACGCAGAACGTCTCGGCGGCCACGTCCTCGGCCGACTGCGCGTCCAGCCGCCCGGCCGCGTACCGGTGGATGTCCTGCACGTAGCGGTCGTACACGGCGGTGAAGGAGTCGGGGTCCCGGGTGAAGCGGGCGGCGAGCTCGGCGTCGGACGCCTGCTCCCCCACGTCGGCGGTCACCTTCTCGTCTCTCTCATGCGGCTTCCCTCCGGTGGAGCGGTCAACGATCACCCGTACTCCGTCGCACGCGCGAATCGTCTTCCGAAGCGCGGTATGGCCTGTACAGGACGGGACAGAGGCGCGTCGGTCTCGACATAATGGGGTTCGGCCGTCAGCAGGAGCGGGGCAGGAGGCTCTGGCACGTGGACTCGTCGTTTCCCATCGTCCCGACCGGCGACGACCGTCCGCTCACGCGGCGCGGCGGAGGGCTGGAGCCCACTCAGCCCGGCACGGCTCCGCTGCACCAGGCCGGAGAGATGGGCCTGGACTCCGGGGAGAAGCTCCGCCAGGAGTGCTGGGAGATGATCGGCGGGCGCACCCGGGAGCGCCTCATGGAGCTCGCCGGCGGCGTCATCGACTGGTTCGCCCGCCGTGACTCGTCCAGCCTCGACGGCCGGCCGTACGCCGTGGTGTTCGGGGACCGGGGCCTGACCATCGCCGAGCCGCGGATCAACACCGAGCATCGCCCGGTCTACGCCATCTCGGGGTTCCTGTTCGAGCCCGGGTCGCTGCGGCATGTCCGCGTGGACCACCGGCCGCCACCGCACGCGCCCGGGTCCGGTCCCGCCCTGGGGTCCGGGCCGAGGCCGCCGGCCGCGCAGATCACCGGGCTCGACTCCGCCGACCGGGGGCTGCTCGGCAACCTCCCGCCGCGTGCCCAGGAGCTGCTGCAGACGCCGTTCACCTCGGGTCAGCGCGTGCTGCGCTGCAACTGGGCGTACGAGGGGTTCGAGCACCAGCTGAACATGTTCATGGTCTGCCTTGCCGGGGCGCGGGACGTCACGGTCGCGTCCGGCACCAAGGTGATCCCCGCCGGCCATTCCGACGCGACCGTGCACTGGTCACTGACGTGCTACCGGGCCTCGGTGGCGCGCCGCATGGGTAAGTGAGGCCCGCGGACTTCGCCGAACTCTCGGGGCACGACGCGTACGACGTGCTCGGGGTCGACCCGGACGCGACCCAGGACGAGATCCGGCGCGCGTACCGCAGCCTGGCGAAGACCGGGCATCCCGACCTGGTCGCGGACGCGCGGGCGAAGAAGGCCGCCGAGGAGCGCATCCGCCTGCTGAACGCCGCGCGCGACGTCCTGCGGCACCGCCGCGCCGCCTACGACGCCTTCCGCGCGGCGCCGCCGGAACCGGAGCCGGAACCCGAGGAGATCATCGACGATCCGTGGGCGGGTGCCGCGCCGGGTGCCCCGCCTCCCCGGGACCCGTGGGCGAACGCCGACGCCGGCCCGCCCCCTTCCGCGGACCCGTGGGACACCGCCGACCACGGACCGCCCCCACCCGCGAGTCCCTGGGACACCGCCGACCACGGACCGCCTCCGTGGAACGGACCGCCTCCGCGTGCGACCCCATGGGACACCGGCACCGGCCGGCCACCGCCGCGTCCGCGCTTCGTCCGGCCGGTGCGCCGGCGGCGCTCGATCCGGGCGAGGGTCGGCATCGGGTGTTCGGTGGCCTGGGGGGTCGTGTGGTTCGGCGGGGCGTTGGTCCTCATCCTCTCGGCGTTCTTCCCCGATCGCGGGCCGCAGCCGTCGGCGGCCGTTCCGGCGAAGTTCGCGGGTACGTGGCAGGGGACGGTGACGGACGCCGCCAAGCAGAACGGCACGCACCAGCGCTGGAAGGCCGAGGTCACGCTGCACGCCGGGAAGAAGAACGGCGAGGTGCGCTACCTCGACGGGAAGTGCGCCGGCACGGCCGTGCCGGTCTCCTTCGAACGCGACCGGTTGACGGTGAAGACCGTGTTCGGGTCGTCGATGACCGGCTGCGACGTCGGCGACATGCGCCTCGGTCGGCGTAAGAGCGCCAAGCTCGACGTCGTCTACCACGACAAGAACGGCAAGGTCACGGCGTCCGGCGTGCTTGCCCGGCAGTGACTCGCCTCGGTCCCTTGACAGGGCCGGAGTGCGGACCGATTATTAACCTACTCGTTTTAAAACAAGGTGGTTATGAAGTGGCCGACGACCGGATCAGCCTCGTGTTCGCGGCGCTCGCGGATCCCACGCGGCGCGCGATCCTGACCCGGCTGACCCAGGGGGACGCGACGGTGGCCGAGCTGGCCGCGCCGTTCGACGTGTCCCAGCCGGCGATCTCCCGGCACCTGAAGGTGCTGGAGAACGCCGGGCTCATCTCCCGGGCCCGTCGCGCGACGGCCCGGCTCAGCCATCTGGAGGCCGAGCCGCTCCGCGAGGTGACCACCTGGCTGGCTCGCTACCAGCGGTTCTGGGACGAGAGCCACGAACGGCTCGACGAGCTGCTCGCGGCGCTGCAGGGCCAAGGAGGAAACGGCCGCGCCGACGCGACCACGACGAACGGAGAAGACCATGGCCAAGACGCAGATCACCGCTGAGCCCGGCATCCCGCAGATCGTCATTACGCGAGAGTTCGAGGCACCGTGCGACCTGGTGTTCCAGACGTACACCGACCCGGAGCTGATCGTGCGCTGGCTCGGCCCGCGCGAGCTGACCATGCGCTTCGACTACCACGAGCCGCGCGACGGCGGCCGCTGGCGCTACGTCAGCATCGACCCGGCCGGCAACGAGTACGGGTTCCACGGCGTCTTCCACGGCGAGCCGTCGGCGGACGGCATCGTGCAGACCTTCGAGTACGAGGGCGTGCCCGGCCACGTCGCCCTGGAGACGGCGACATTCGAGGAGGTCGACGGCCGGACGCTGGTGCGGTCGGTGTCGAGCTTCCAGTCGGTGGAGGACCGCGACGGCATGATCGCCTCCGGGGCAGAGCACGGCATCCGCGACTCCGACGAACGCCTGGAGGAGCTCCTCGCCGAGCTCCAGGGCCGCTGACATGATGCTTGAGGGGAAGAACGCCGTCATCTACGGAGGCGGCGGGGTGATCGGCGGTGCGGTGGCGCGGGCCTTCGCCCGGGAGGGGGCGTGCGTCCACCTGGCAGGGCGGACGGCGGCGAGGCTGGAGGCGGTCGCCGAGCCGATCCGCGCGGCGGGCGGCCGGGCCGAGACGGCGGTGCTCGACGCGCTGGACGAACGGGCCGTCGACGAGCACGCCGATGAGGTCGCGGCGAAGTTCGGCAGCCTGGACGTCTCGTTGAACGTCATCGCGCACGGCGACGTTCAGGGCACGCCGTTCGCCGAGATGTCCCTGGCGGACTTCGAGCGGCCGGTCGTCACGGCGGTCCGCACGACGTTCCTGACGGCGCGGGCCGCCGCACGCCACATGACGCGGCAGCGCTCGGGAGCGATCCTGATCTTCGGCGGGTACGGCCCGCCGATGCCGCGCCTCGGCGGGCTGCTGGTCGCGTTCGGCGCGCTGGAGTCCCTGCGGCTCAGCCTGGCCTGCGAGCTCGGCCCGTACGGCGTGCGCGTCGTCACCCTGCAGACCGGCGGGGTGCCCGAGACGCTGCCGGAGGGCTTCGAGGGCCGGGAGGCGATCGTCGGCGACATCGTCGGGAAGACCATGCTCGGCCGCGCGGCGACCCTCGAGGACGTCGGGAACGTCGCCGCCTTCGCCGCCTCCGACCGGGCCCGTACGATCACCGGCTCGGCGATCAACATCACGTGCGGCTCGGTCCCGGACTGACCCTCGTCGTCCTTCAGGGGTACGCCGGATCCGGCTCCGCGGGGTGACGAAACGGTGAAGAGCGCGTCATTAGCCTGACGGCGCGTTGATCACCGAGACGAAGGAACGACACCGTGCGGAAACACCGCAGAAGGACCGTCCTGAGCATCACGGCCGCGGCCGTCGCCGCCTCCCTCACGCCGACGACGGCCATGGCCGCGACCACACCCGGCCCGGTCGACGGAGTGTGGACCTCGGACGGGTACGCCACCGTCCTGTCCATCGATCACGGGCGGATGCGCGCGTACGAGACGACCGCGGTGAGCTGCCTGCCCGGCTTCACCGCGCAGCAGACCGGGCCGGTGGGCCCCGGAGGCGAAGTCGCCTTCACCGACAAGGACGACGACGTCATCCGGGTCCGGCGCGACGGCCGGGGCGGTCACCTCACCATCGACGGGTCGGCCGGCGTCCGGGGGCTGCGCCGGACGGCCGCGCTGCCGGCCCGCTGCGCGAGGCCCGCGCCGAAGGACCCGCGGGCGACGTTCGACGTCTTCTGGCAGACCTTCGCCGAGAACTACCCGTTCTTCGCCGCCAAGGGCATCGACTGGAACGCCGTACGGCGGCGCTACCGCCCGCAGGTGACCGCCGGGACGACCGGCGACCGCCTCGCGTCGATCCTCGACGCCATGGTGGCGCCACTGAACGACGTCCACATCGGCCTGATCGCCGACGGCAAGCGCTACTACCACCTGCGGCCCGGCACCATCATGCCCATGCCGGACTACGACGCCAAGATCAAGGCCTTCATCGCGAAGCGGGACACGCCGCTGCGGGACTTCGCCCAAGGCCGGATCTCCTACGCCGACCTGCCCGGCCGCCTCGGCTACCTGCGGATCTCCGGCTTCGGCGGCTACACCGAGGACGACACCTACGCCACCAACGCGGCCGAGCTGGACCGCACGCTCGACGCCGTCCTCACCCCCGCCCGCACGACCGGAACCGGCAGGCTCCGGGGGCTCATCATCGACCTGCGTCTCAACGGCGGCGGGTCGGACGTCCTCGGGCTACGCATCGCCTCTCGCCTCACCGGCCGCGCCTACACGGCGTACTCGAAGCGGGTCCGCAACGACCCGAAGGACCCGGCCGGGTTCACGCGCCCCCAGCCGATCCGGGTGCGCCCCGCCCACGCGCCGCTCTACCGCGGACCGGTCGCGGTGCTCACCGGCGGCTCCACCATCAGCGCCGGCGAGACCTTCACCCAGGCCCTCATGGACCGCCTCCCCCGGCCGGTCCGGATCGGCGAGAACACCCAGGGCGTCTTCTCCGACATCCTCGACCGGCACCTCCCGAACGGCTGGGCCTTCGGGCTGCCCGACGAGGAGTTCCTCACCCGCACGGGCACGACCTTCGACGGCGCCGGCATCCCGCCGGACGTCCGCACGCCGGTCTTCACCGACGAGGAACTCGCCAAGGGCCGCGACTCCGCCTTCGACCGCGCCGTCGCCCTCCTGACCAAGGGATGACGGCTCACCAGCCGCCGCTCCCGTCCGAGCCTCCCGAGGTCCCGTATCCGCCCACGTCGAAGCCGCCCGCATCCCCGTAGCCGTCCGAGTAGCCGTAGACGGCCGGGTTCATCGGCGTGTGGCCGTGGAGGGGGTCGACCGGCCTGTCGCGCTTCGGGTTGGTCAGCGGCGAGTGCGCCGGCGGCGTGTACACATGCGTCTCGAAGATGCCCCGGAGCTCGTCGTCGGCGATCCCGGCCGTTCCCCGAACCGCGACCCGTACGAGGCCGTCGGGTGCCGCGGCCAGTTCGCGCCGCAGCGAACGGGCCCGCGTGTTCCGGCGCCACAGCGCGCCGGCCCGGGACTGTGGCAGGAGTCCCTCGGCACGAAGTCTCCGGCCGATCTGCGCCACGGCCGGGGACGCGGCGATCAACGCCCGGGTCAGGCCGAGGACCCGGCCGACATCCGGGATCACGGCCAGCGCCGTCGCCTCGACCGGATCCTCCGCGGTGCGCCGTTCGGCGTACACGCGGTGCCGGTCGGGCGTGACGCGGATGCGCCCGTCCTCATGCAGAGCGACCAGTGCGACCATCGCCGCGCAGTCGGGTCCGCCGAACAGGTAGGCGATCTCGTACGGGGACAGGTCGTGCTCCGGCATGGGCGCCCTCCACCCGGGGTCGTGTCGAGCCCCCCGACATCGGTTGGACGCGCCCGGCCGAGTCGCGGTTTCCTCTGGCTCAGAGCTCCCGGAGGCGGGCGGCGGCGGTCTCGGGGAGCACGTCGTTGATGTACGCGCCGCCGCCGGTCTCGCTCGTGGCGAGGAACTTCAGTTTGTCGGCGGTGCGCTGCGGCGTGTAGATGCGGGCGGCCAGGTGTGCCAGGTCACGCGAGGCGCGCGCCGGGGCCTGGTACCAGCAGGCCATGTACGGCGTCGTCTGCTCGTAGAGAGCGTCGAACCGGCGCAGGACGTCGGCGTACAGGCCCATGAGCTCGTCGCGTGCGGCGGCGTCGAGGGCGGGCAGGTCGGGGACGCAGAAGCGCGGGGCGACGTACACCTCGTACGGCCAGCGGGCGGCCTCCGGCACGTACGCGAGGAAGCGGTCGGTCTCGGCGACGACGCGGGGACCGTCCGCCTCGCGGGCGACGACGTCGCACATGAGGCACCGGCCGTGCTCCTCGCGGAACCGCTCGGCGGCGGCCAGCATCCGGCGCGGGACCGGTGGGATGTACGGGAAGCCGTAGATCTGACCGTGCGGGTGCGGCAGGGTCGCGCCGATCGCCGCGCCGCGGTTCTCGAAGAGGAAGACGTACTGCACGTCGGGCCGGTGCCCGAGTTCGATCGTACGGTCGGCCCAGGCGCGGCCGACGGTGGCGAGCCGCTCCGGCGGCAGGGTCGCGAAGGAGCCGTCGTGGTCGCTGGTGAAGCACAGCACCTCGCAGCGACCGCCGGCCGGGCCGCCGAGGGACGGGAAGCGGTTCTCGAACGACACGACGTGGTAGTCGGGGGCGGGGATCTCGCTCAGGTGTCCGTCGCGGGACGGGCAGAGGGGGCACTCGCCGGGCGCGGGCTGGTAGGTGCGGTTCTGCCGGTGCGCGGCAACGAGGACCTCCTCGCCCTGCAGCTCGTCGTACCGCAGTTCGGCGGCGGGCGCGTACGGGGGCAGGTCCCGCCGGTCGGGGGTGGAGCGGTCCAGCCCGGGCACGTCGTCGAAGTAGATGATCTCTCTTCCGTCCGCGAGCCGCACGGACGTGCGGCAGGAGGACTCGGTGACGGCGTGAGCGGAGGACATCGGGGGTTCCCTTTCGCGGAGCAAGGGTCAGGCAGGGGCCCGGCCGGCGCTGCTGCGGCTGACCAGCTCGGTGGAGATGATGATCTTCTTGTCGCTGCGCCGGCCGCTCTCGATCTGTTCGAGCAGCAGGTTAACGCTCGACCGGCCGACGGCGGCGAAGTCCTGGCGGATGGTGGTGAGCGGCGGGATGAAATATGCCGCCTCCGGGATGTCGTCGAAGCCGATGACGCTGACGTCGTCCGGCACGCGACGGCCCGCCTCGTACAGGGCCCGCAGCAGGCCCAGGGCGTTCTGGTCGTTGGCGGCGAACACCGCCGTGACCTCCGGATCGGCGGCAAGGGCCAGGCCCCGGTCGTACCCGGATCCGGCGCTCCAGTCGCCCGGGAGGGTCGGTGGGATCGGCGCACCGGCCTCGATCAGCGCGTCCCGCCAGCCGCGGTGGCGCTCGCGCGCCTCCAGCCACGACGGCGGGCCGGGCAGGTGGTGGACCGTCCGGTGCCCGAGGTCGAGGAGGTAGCGCGTCGCCGCCTTCGGCCCGGAGTACTGGTCGACTCCGACGGCCGGGACGATGGTCTCGCTCTCCATCACCACGAGGGGTATGTCGGAGGGCAGGTGTTTGGTGGTCTGGGTCAGCGGGACGTGTCCGGGGATCACGATGAGCCCGTCCACGCCCTGGCCGCGCAGCCGCTCGGCCGCCTCGCTGATCGAGCGCTGGCTGGCCGACTGCAGCGCGATGACGCTGGTGAAGTAGTCGGCCTGGCGGGCGCAGCGCTCCATCTCGCTGATCATTGACGCGGGCCCGTAGAGGGTGGCGTCGAAGCTGACCACGCCGAGTGTGCGCGAGCGGCCGGTGGCCAGGGCTCGGGCGAAGGCGTTGGGCCGGAAGTCCAGTTGAGCGGCCGCGGCCAGGACCTTGGCCCTGGTCTCCGAGCTCACCCGTGGGTGATCCTTGAAGACCCGGGACACGGTCTGGTGCGACACCCCGGCGAGTTTGGCCACGTCCCGAAGGCCGGGGCGCGCCGTGACCCGCGCGTCGCCCCGGTCCTCGGATGGTGCGTCCAGGTTCACCGGGAGGTGCCGGCGCGGCGCTTGGCCCAGACGTCGAACGCCACTGCGGCCAGCAGCACGAGGCCCTTGATCAGCATGACCCGCTCGCTCGGCGCGCCGAGGAGGGACATGCCGTTGTTGATCACGGCCATGATGAGGCCACCGGTGATGGCGCCGACGACCTTGCCGACGCCGCCCTGCACCGCCGCGCCGCCGATGAAGGCCGCCGCGATCGAGTCGAGCTCGAAGTTGGTTCCGGCGGTCGGGCCGGCCTGGTTGAGCCGTCCGGCGAAGATGACGCCGGCCAGCGCGGCCAGCACACCCATGTTGACGAACAGCCAGAACACCACGGACTTGGTCTTGATGCCGGACAGCCGGGCGGCCTGCAGGTTGCCGCCGATGGCGTAGATGTGCCGGCCGAAGATCGCGCGGGTGGTGACGAGGGTGTAGCCGAGGACCAGGACGGTCAGCACGATGAGCACGACCGGCAGGTTCTTGAACCGCGAGAGCTGCACGACGATGAACATCACGACGAACGCTGCGAGGACCATCTTCACGATGAACAGCGGCAGCGCGTCGATCTTCTGCCCGTATCCCGCGCGGCCCTGGCGGGCCCGCCACTGGGTGAGCACGATGCCCACCACGGCGATCACGCCGACGATCAGAGTGAACAGGTCGCCGCCGCCGAGTGGGCCGAGGCCGACGTTGCCGAAGTAGCCGGGCAGGAAGCCGTTGGCGAACGTGCGGACCTGGTCCGGGAACGGGCCGATGCCCTGGTTGCCCAGCACGGTGAGGGTGAGGGCGCGGAAGATGAGCATGCCGGCGAGCGTCACGATGAAGGCCGGGATCTCGAAGTAGGCGATCCAGTACCCCTGCCACGCGCCGATGACCGCGCCCGCGACGAGCGTCAGGATGACGGCGAGCGGCCAGGGCATGTGGTGGTTGACCATCAGCACCGCGGACAACCCGCCGGTGACGGCCACGACCGAGCCGACCGACAGGTCGATGTGGCCCGAGATGATGATGAGGATCATCCCGATCGCGAGGATCAGGACGTACGAGTTCTGCACGAGAACGTTGGACATGTTCTCAGGCGAGAGCAGGTCCCCGTGGGTGAGGACCGCGAACAGCGCCACGATCAGCGCGAACGCGACGTAGATACCGCTCTGCCGCAGGTTGACGGAGAAAATCCGGTCGGCCACGCCGCGGGACGGCGGCGAAGCCTCGCCCTTGTCCGGGCGGGCCGGTGCGACGCTGCTCATGAAACTACCTGCTCCTCGTCGTAACGGGTCATGTACTGCATCAGCCGCTCCGGAGTGGCCTCCTCGCGGGGGACCTCACCGGTGATGCGCCCGGCCGACATCGCGTAGATGCGGTCGCAGATGCCGAGCAGCTCGGGCAGCTCCGAGGAGATGACCAGCACGGCCTTGCCCTGGTCGGCCATCTCGTTGATGATCGAGTAGATCTCGTACTTCGCGCCGACGTCGATGCCGCGGGTGGGCTCGTCGAGGATCAGCACGTCCGGGTCGGTGAACAGCCACTTGGACAGCACGACCTTCTGCTGGTTCCCGCCGGAGAGCTTGCCGGCGATCGCGGCGACGTTCGGCGCCTTGATGTTCATGCTCTTGCGGTAGCGCTCGGCGACCTGGATCTCCTCGTTGTCGTTGACCCAGCCCCGTTTGGCGATCTTGAGCAGCCCCGCGACGGAGACGTTGCGCTTGATGTCCTCGATGAGGTTCAGGCCGTACCGCTTGCGGTCCTCGGTGGCGTACGCGATGCCGTGCTTGATGGCGTCGCCGACCGACTTGACGCGGATCTCCTTGCCGTCCTTGAAGATGCGGCCGGTGATCCCGACGCCGTAGCTGCGGCCGAACACGCTCATCGCCAGCTCCGTACGGCCGGCGCCCATGAGCCCGGCCAGGCCGACGATCTCGCCGCGCCGCAGCGTGAGGTTGGCGCCGTTCACGACCAGGCGATCGTGCTGGGTGGGACTGCGCACGGTCCAGTCCTCGATCCGCAGCACCTCCTCGCCGACGTTCGACTCGTGCTCGGGGTAGCGGTGCTCGAGGTCGCGGCCGACCATCCCGGAGATGATGCGGTCCTCGGTGACGAGGTCCTTCTCCATGTCGAGCGTCTCGATCGTTCGGCCGTCGCGCAGGATCGTGGTCGAGTCCGCGATGGCCTTGATCTCGTTGAGTTTGTGGGAGATGATCACGCAGGTGATGCCCTGCTCGCGCAGGCCGCGCAGCAGGTCGAGCAGGTGCGCTGAGTCGGAGTCGTTCAGCGCCGCCGTCGGCTCGTCCAGGATCAGCAGCTTCACGTCCTTGGACAGCGCCTTGGCGATCTCGACGAGCTGCTGCTTGCCGACCCCGATCTCCATCGCCGCGATGGTGGGGTTCTCGTCCAGGCCGACGCGGTCGAGCAGCTCGGCGGCGGCGGCGTTGGTCTTGTTCCAGTCGATGAGGCCGCGGTGGGCCTTCTCGTTGCCGAGGAAGATGTTCTCGGCGATCGACAGGTACGGGCTGAGCGCCAGCTCCTGGTGGATGATGACGATGCCGTGCTTCTCGCTGTCGCGGATGCCGGAGAAGCGGCACAGCTCGCCGTCGAAGTGGATGTCGCCCTCGTACGAGCCGTGCGGGTAGACGCCCGACAGCACCTTCATCAAGGTGGACTTGCCTGCGCCGTTCTCACCACAGATCGCGTGGATCTCGCCGCGCCGCACCACCAGGTTCACGTCCTGCAGCGCCTTGACGCCGGGGAACGTCTTGGTGATCCCGCTCATCCGCAGAATCGCGTCGTCGGTCATGTCGTGCCCTTCGTGTCACGCCGGAAGGGCGGGCGGCGCCGTCGGCGCCGCCCGCCCTCGATCCGCTACTGCAGCTGCTGCTGGGTGTAGTAGCCGGTGTCGACGAGGTTCTTCTGGACGTTGTCCTTGAAGATCAGAACCGGCTGGAGCAGCATCGACGGGACGACCTTGACGCCGTTGTTGTAGTCCTTGGTGTTGTTCACCTGGGGTGTGCCGCCCTTGAGGGCGGTGTCGGCCATCTTGACGGTGACCGCGGCGAGCTGGCGGGTGTCCTTGTAGACGGTGGAGTACTGCTCACCCTTGAGGATCGACTTGACCGAGGCGAGCTCGGCGTCCTGGCCGGTCACGACCGGGTACGGCTGGCCGGAGGTGCCGTAGCCGGCGCTCTTGAGGGCGGAGAGGATGCCGATCGACAGACCGTCGTACGGGGAGAGCACGCCGTTGACCTTCGTGCCACCGCCGTAGGCCTTGGTGATCAGGTCCTCCATGCGCTTCTGCGCGGTGGCCGGGTCCCAGCGCAGGATCGCGACGGTCTTGAAGTCCGTCTCCTTGCTCTTGACGACCAGCGTGCCCTTCTGGATGTAGGGCTTCAGGGTGTCCATCGCGCCGTTGAAGAAGTACGACGAGTTGTTGTCGTCGGGCGAGCCGGCGAAGAGCTCGATGTTGAACGGGCCCTTGGCGGTGCCGTCGGAGCCGTCCTCCTTCTTCAGGCCGAGGCCGGTGAGGAGGGCCGTCGCCTGCAGGACACCGACCTTGTAGTTGTCGAAGGTCGCGTAGTAGTCGACGTTCGGCGACTTGAGGAGCAGCCGGTCGTAGGCGATGACCGGGATGTGCTTGTCGTGCGCCTCCTGCAGCTGCGTGCTGAGGGACTTGTTGTCGATCGAGGCGATGATCAGAAGCTTGGCGCCCCGGGTGATCTGGTTCTCAACCTGGTTGACCTGGGTGGGGATGTCGTTCTCGGCGTACTGCAGGTCGACCTTGTAGCCCAGCTTCTCCAGCGAGGACTTGAGGTTGTCCCCGTCGTGGATCCACCGCTCGGAGGACTTGGTCGGCATCGTGACGCCGATGAGCGCACCCTTGGTCGAGCCGCCCGAGCCGCCCTTCTTGTCGACGGACTTCGTGCTCGAGCCGCAGGCGGTCATGGCGAGGGCCATGCACAGGCCCGTGGCCATCGTGGCCAACTTCGTGATCTTCATATCTCACCTTGGGTGGGACGGGGGGGTACGACGGGTTGGTTTCCACTGCTTTGCCGGAGTGTTAACGGTCACAATTCGGATGTCAAGACACAGTTCGGCAACGCGCCTGTCTCGAAACAGTCCGAACAGCAAGTGTGTGACCGGTAACATCGCGAGGGTTCCTCGCTTCTCCGGAGGTCAGCCCAGAAGCCGGATTACGTTCCACGAGACGGGCGGCAGCACCGCGGTCAGGCTGCCTCCCTCCACCCGGATCTCGGGGTTGGCCCGCGGGACGACGCGGAACGGGTCGTCCGCGGTGTTCCGGGCGTACGGATCGGGGCCGGCGAGGGTGGTCGCCGCCCCGAGTCTGAGCGCGCCGAGCGCGCGGATGTCGATGTCGACGGTGAGGCTCTGGTCCACGGACCGGTTGACCATGAAGAGCGTGGTCTCGCCGGTCTCCTCGTCATGGGTCGCGACGGCGTCGAGCACCGGCACCTCGCCGTACGCGGCCGTCTCGTACACCGGGCAGACCGGCTCGACGCGCAGCACCTCGCCGGCGGCGTGCCGGGACGCCTGCGCGAACGGATGGAACGTCGTCTGCCGCCACGCCCGGCCGCCGGGCTCGGTCACGATCGGCGCGATGACGTTCACGAGCTGGGCCAGGCAGGCCGCGGTGACCCGGTCGCTGTGCCGCAACAGCGAGATCAGCAGGCCGCCGAGGGCGACGGCGTCGGCCAGGTTGTACCGGTCCTCGAGCAGCGGCGGCGCCACCGGCCAGTCGCTCGGCGGGCCCTCGGACTCGAACCGGCTCAGGTACCAGACGTTCCACTCGTCGAAGGACAGGGTGATCTTCTTGCGGCTGCGCAGCCGGGCCCCGACGTGGTCGGCGGTGGCCACGACCGACGCGATGAAGTGGTCCACAGCTCGAGGACGTCGGTGCGGAATCCGTCGTCGTCCGCGCTCGGGTGGTCGGGTTCGTAGATGCCGGTGTAGACGCACCGGCCGAGATGCTCGACGAACGTCCCGAAGGTCCGGCGGTTGACCGGCGCCACGCGGAAGGCGGGGTCCAGCGTCATGCGTGCCGTCAGCACACTCGTCTCCTTTGGTCGCGGACAGTGACGCTCAGGAGGGCCAGTGTTAACGCTAACCATCCGCTCACGTCAACGGTTGACTTCTGGACGGTTATCGCTAACACTCCTCGCAACCTGCTGGAAACATGACGAGGTCAGCCCGGCCTCGTCCTCGTCCGGAACCGTGGGAGGTGACCGTGGGCGATCTCGTGAAGCCGGCCGGACCCGGTTCCGGCCGAGGCACGGGCACCGTGGTCATGGCGGACGTGGCGAGACTGGCCGGCGTCTCGCCCATGACGGTGTCGCGGGTGCTGAACTCACCGGGACGGGTCGCGCCCGAGACGCGGCTGCGCGTCCTCGACGCCGTGCGGGAGCTCGGCTACCGGCCCAACTCGGCCGCCCGGGTCCTCGCCACGGGCCGTTCCCGCGTCCTCGGGGTGGTCGGCTTCGACACCACCCTGTACGGCCCGGCGTCGATGCTGTTCGGCATCGAGCAGGCCGCCCGGGACGCGGAGTACGGCGTGACCATCACCAGCCTGGCCGCGCTGACGCAGCGCAACGTGGCCGAGGCCGTGGACCGGCTGCGCGGTCAGTCCGTCGACGGCGTCATCATCATCGCCCCGCACGTCGCGTCGGTCGAAGGGCTCGCGGACGTGTCCGCCGGCCTGCCGGTCGTCGCCGTGGGCGGCGGGGACGGCGGGGTCATCCCCGTCGCCGCCGTCGACCAGTACGCGGGCGCGGCGGCGGCGACCCGGCACCTCCTCGACCTGGGCCACCGGACCGTGCGGCACCTCGCCGGCCCGAGCGACTGGCTGGAGGCGGGCGCCCGCCGGAAGGCGTGGGAGGACACCCTTCGCGCCGCGGGACGGGAGGTCCCCCCGGTCGTCTTCGGCGACTGGAGCCCGCACAGCGGCTATGAGTTCGGCAAACGGCTGGCCGACGACCCGTCCGTGACCGCGGTCTTCACCGCCAACGACCAGATGGCGGTGGGCCTGATCCGGGCCCTGCACGAGGCGGGCCGCCGCATCCCCGACGACGTCAGCATCGTCGGCTTCGACGACGTCCCGGAATCGGCGTACCTCAGCCCACCCCTGACGACGGTCGGCCAGGACTTCGGTCAGGTCGGCCGGCACGCGCTCCGGCTCCTGCTGGAACGCATCGGCGGCGCTCCCGTGGAGGAGGGCCGCCGGATCACCGTCGAACCGGAGCTCATCGTGCGCCAGAGCACGGGCCGCCCAGGCTGACGGTTCCGTCCACCGTCGATTCATCGTCCAGTTCGGCCGCCCTCCCGGACGGCCCCGAATGATAGCGCTAACAAAGCCGGCCTGACGCTGGGCAGTATCAAGTAGGGAGACCCTCTATGAGAATCACCCGTGTGACCACACATGTCGCCGGCACCCCCTGGCGCAATCTCACGTTCGTGCAGGTCCATACCGACGAGGGGCTCGTCGGCGTGGGCGAGGCGCGGATGCTGAACCACACCGACGCGCTCATCGGCTACCTGGCCGAGGCCGAGGTGAACCACATCGTCGGCTCGGACCCGTTCGACATCGAGGACCTCGTCCACCGGATGAAGTACGGCGACTACGGCCGTGCCGGTGAGATCGTCATGTCCGGCATCGCGTGCGTGGAGATGGCCTGCTGGGACATTGTCGGCAAGGCCCTCGGCCAGCCGGTGTGGCGCCTGCTCGGCGGCAAGGTCCGCGACAAGATCAAGGCGTACGCCAACGGCTGGTACACCGTCGAGCTCACCCCCGAGGCCTTCCACGGGGCGGCGAAGAAGGTCGTCGAGCGCGGCTACCGGGCGCTGAAGTTCGACCCGTTCGGGTCGGGCACCATGGAGCTGGACCACGCCGAGACGATGCGCGCCGTCAGCCTCGTCGAAGCGGTCCGCGACGCCATCGGGGAGGAGGCCGAGTTGCTCGTCGAGATGCACGGCCGGTTCTCCCCTGCCACCGCGATCCGCCTGGCCGGCCTGCTCGCGCCGTTCAACCCGAGCTGGATCGAGGAGCCCTGCCCGCCGGAGAACCTCAAGGCCCTCGCCAAGGTCTCCGCCCACACCGACCTGCCGATCGCGACCGGCGAGCGGATCCACGACCGGATCGAGTTCCGTGAGCTGTTCGAGCACCAGGCCGTCGACATCATCCAGCCGGACATCTCCCACATCGGCGGCATCAGCGAGACTCGCAAGCTCGCCGCGACCGCCGAGACGCACTACGTCATGGTCGCCCCGCACAACGTCGGCGGCCCCGTGCTGACCGCCGCCAACCTGCACCTGGGCGCCTGCACCCCCAACTTCAAGATCCAGGAACACTTCAACGACTTCGCCGACTCGGCGATCAAGGGCGTGGCGCCCGGCCTGCCCGAGGTCGTCGACGGGTACTTCTCGCTCCCCGAGGCCCCCGGTCTGGGCGTCGAGCTGGATCTGGACGCACTCGCGGAGTTCCCCCGCCAGCAGGCCAACTTCAACCTGTTCGCCGAGGACTGGCACAAGCGTGACGGGGCCGGGTCCAAGTGAGCCGATCCGTACTCCTGGAGCAGCCGGGGCGCCACCGGCTGGTCAAGGGAGAGGTTCCGACGCCCGGGCCCGGCGAGGTGCTCGTCCGGGTCGCGGCGGCGGGCATCTGCGGCAGCGACCGCGAGATGTACGAGGGCGGCCGCCCCGACGAGTACTGCACCTTCCCGATCGTCCCCGGGCACGAGTGGTCGGGCACGATCGAAGAGGTCGGGCCCGGCGTCGACCCGGCCCTCGTCGGCCGGCCGACGGTCGGTGAGGGCTTCGTGAGCTGCCAGGTCTGCGAGCGCTGCCACGCGGGCGAGGGCAACCTGTGCCTCGCGGGTTACGACGAGATCGGGTTCACCCGGCCCGGTGCGTTCGCCGACCACCTGATCGTGCCCGCCCGCCTGCTGCACACGCTGCCGGCGGGCACCGACCTGCGCGCGGCCGTGCTCCTCGAGCCGGCGGCGGTCGCGGCCGCCGCCGTGCTGCGGGCCGCTTCCCTGCCCGGCGAGCGGGTCGGCGTCGTCGGCGCGGGCACGCTCGGGCTGCTCACGATCCAGCTGCTGGCCGCGTCCTCCCCCGCCGAGCTCGTGGTCAGCGACCCACGCGCCGGCCGGGAGCCCGTCGCGCGGGCGGGCGGGGCCACGGCTTACTTCCACCCGGACGAGCTCGGCGAGCTCGATCTCGACGTGGTCGTGGAGACCGCCGGCGCCCGCGACTCGGCGGCGGCGTCCGCCCGGCTGCTGCGCCGGGGCGGACGGCTGGTGCTGACCGGCATCCCCGGCGTGGTCCCGGAGATGCTCTCCCCCTCGACGATCGTCGAACGCCAGCTGACCCTGACGAGCGTGTTCGGCGCCCCGTCGGCGGCCTGGGCGCACGCCGTACGGGCCTTCACCGCCGGCCTGCTCGACCTCGGGCCGCTGGTGACCCACGAGTTCACCCTCGAGGAGTACGCCGACGCGGTGGCACTCCTCGGGCAGGGCGGCGACGATGTCGGCAAGATCATTCTGAAGCCTTAAGGAGTTGTGTGATGAGCGTTCCCCGGTACCCCGGCGAGCACCTGCTCGACCAGTTGGGCATGCCCGCCCGCAGTGCCGCCCCGGCCGGCTCGGAGGCCCGGTTCCCCGACGGCGGGAGCTGGCGGACGGAGCTGCCGTCCTGTGAGGGACCGGAGGTCCTGGCCGCCGCGCTGGAGGAGATCGACCGCTTCGAAGTGCCGATCCACCGCATCAGCCAGGGCAGCGGCGTCTGGATGCTCACCGACGCCGAGATCACCGAGATGGTGAAGGCGTGCGAGGAGCGGCACATCGAGCTGTGCCTGTTCGTCGGCCCGCGCGGCACGTGGGACATCGGCGCGGGCGTGAAGGCGTCCTCCGGCGGCTCGGGCCCGCGCGCCCGGGGCCGTGACCAGCTCGCCCAGTGCGTCGAGGAGGCCGAGCGCGCCGTGGCGCTCGGCGTCAAGTGCCTGCTCGTCGCCGACGAGGGCGTGCTGTGGACCCTGCACCGGCTGCGCACCGCAGGCGTCATCCCCGCCGACGTCACCCTCAAGGTGTCGGCGCTCGTCGGACCGGTCAACCCGGCCGCGTACGCCATCTGGGAGAAGCTCGGCGGCGACTCCATCAACGTGCCCAGCGACCTGACCATCGGGCAGATCGCCGAGCTGCGGGCGCAGAGCGCCGCGCCGATGGACTTCTACGTCGAGGCCCCCGACGACCTCGGCGGGTTCGTCCGCCTCTACGACGCGGCCGAGCTGATCCGCTGCGGCGCACCGATCTACCTGAAGTTCGGCCTGCGCAACACCCCTGGCATCTACCCGGTCGGCCGCCACCTGCGCGACCTGGCCGTCAACGCGATCCGCGAGCGCGTGCACCGCGGCCGCCTCACCCTCGACATCCTCGAGCGCCTCGGCGCCGACGGCGGCATGTCCCCGCTGGGCTCGCGCCTGCCCGGTGACCTGAACCGCTTCCCCACCGACGGAGACCTGTGATGACCCTGCTGTACGGAGTCGACCCCCGGACCGGCGAACGCCTCGAGCCCGGTGTGGAGGAGACCTCCGCCGAGACGGTCGCCAAGCTGACCGAGGCCGCGGCGAACGCCGCCCGCCCGCTCGCCGCGCTGCCGCTGCCCGAGCGGGCCGCGCTGCTGGAGGCGGTCGCCGACGCGCTCGACGCGGCCACCGACGAGCTCGTGGCGCTGGCCGACGCGGAGACCGCGCTCGGCTCGACCCGCCTGACCGGCGAGGTCGGCCGGACCACCGGGCAGCTGCGGCTGCTGGCCGAAGAGGCACGCGGCGAGGGCTTCCAGCGGGACACCGCCGAGCCCGGCTTCGTGCGGGCGCTGCTGCCGATCGGGCCGGTCGCGGTGTACGCCGCGAGCAACTTCCCCTTCGCGTTCTCCGTCGCGGGCGGCGACACCGCCTCGGCATGGGCGGCGGGCTGCCCCGTCATCGTCAAGGCGCACCCCGGCCACCCGCGCACCTCGGTCCGTACGGCCGAGATCATCGCCGAGGCCCTCGCCAAGGCGGGCGCGCCGGCGGGAACGTTCGCGATCGTGCACGGGTTCGAGGCGGGCCTGGCGCTCATCAAGGACCCGAACATCAAGGCGGCCGGGTTCACCGGCTCGGTACGCGGCGGCCGGGCGCTGTTCGACGCCGCCGTCAGCCGCCCGGACCCGATCCCGTTCTACGGCGAGCTGGGCAGCGTCAACCCGGTCTTCATCACCGAGGCGGCCGTGGCCGCCCGGGGCGAGGAGATCGCGCGCGGCTACGTCGGCTCGTTCACGCTCGGGTCGGGGCAGTTCTGCACGAAGCCCGGGCTGGTGTTCCTACCGGCCGGGCACGGGCTCGAGTCCGTCCTGGCCGAGGCGGTCGAGGCCGTACCGGCACCGGCACTGCTCACGCCGCAGATCGCGGACGGGTTCCGCAGCGGGGTCGAGCGGATCGCGGGCGAGACGCGCACGGTCGCCGAGAGCGCCGGCGCACACCTGTTCGCGGTGAGCGCGGAGGAGTTCGCGGCCCGGCCGGAGCTGGCGGAGGAGTGCTTCGGCCCCTCGTCCATCATTATCGAGTACTCCTCGGAGGAGGAGCTGCACGCCGCGGCCTCCGCCGTGCCCGGCTCGCTCACCGCGACCGTCCACGCCGAGCCCGGCGACGCCGACCTGGCCCGCGACCTCGTCACCGAGCTGGCCCACCACGTCGGCCGCGTCGTCTACAACGGCTGGCCGACCGGCGTCGCGGTCAACCACGCGATGCAGCACGGCGGCCCCTGGCCCGCCACGACCTCGGTGCTGCACACATCCGTCGGCACGGCCGCGATCCGGCGCTTCCAGGTCCCGGTCACCTTCCAGGGCCTCCCCGAGGAAGTGCTCCCGCCGACCGTCCGCTGAACGGCGCGATCGGCGCGGGTGACCCCGCAGACCGCCCGCGGCGGCCTCGTCAAAGGCGAGGCCGCCGCAGCGAGGGGTGGCTGCGGCCATGGGCGCGTCGGCGCCGCATCGTGACGTGGGCACGAGCGATCGCCGGCGATTGCTGCGTTCTATCGGCAGCACACACCGGGGATCACGCGATGACCTTGGACCGGTAGGGTGACTGTCCTCGTTCTGTGCCTTCCCGCCACGCGGGAATTTTGCCGCCTGAGGGGAAACCGCAGAACAAGGACCCTCTCCCGTCGGCGGCATGCAGGCGTTATGCCGGGTCCGGCCTTGGCCCGCCCCCATTTATCCATTGCCGGGGTGATCGACCGCCTCTTACGCTGAAGCACCGATCGGCGTGTAGCTCAGCAGCAGAGCACCGGGCTTTCATCCCGGAGGGCGCGGGGGCGGCACCCGCCACGTCGGCATGAACCGTCCTGAGGTGTACATCGGCACGGGGTATCCGTCCTGGCAGCTGGCGAAGGCGTTCACGACCGCGTCGAGCCACGAGGATCCTGCGGCGCGGAGGCGCGCGGAAGAGCGCCTCCGCCGCTGGGAGCAGGTGATGCGCGGCATGACGAACGGCACCCTCACCATCGGGTCGCGCACGCCGGTGGCCGGCCTCCCAGCGTGGGTCACCCCGGAAGTCGTACGCGGCGGGTTCGCCACCGGCGAGGCCGCCGCGGGCGGTGCCCTCCTGCCGCATGAGATCGAGACCGCCCGCCGGGCGGGCGTGCCCGCGGAGCGGTACGCGCTGTTCCGCCACCACCTGAGCGACGCGGGTCTGGCCGAGCTGAACGCGCTGCTCGACGGTGGCGCGTACGAGGTCGACCTGCCGGAGGAGGCGGCGCTCCTCACGGTCGCGTGGCTGCTGCGGTCCGGTGACCGGGTCGCGGCACTGGCGCTGCTGGAGCACATCCACCCGTTCGCCGACCGGCTCCGCTTCGCGCCCCGGCCGACCGCCGTGCCGCCGCGCAGCGACGTGGTCGTGCACCGTGAGACGGTCGGCGAGGTACGCGCCGCCCTGGATCGTCGCCGCCCGCACCGCGCCGTCGCGACGATGAACGAGGCGCTCACCGTCTGGAACCCCTTCGCCGACGAGCTCTTGGCGCACTGGCTGGAGACGGCCGAGCCCGGCTCCGTCGCGACCGTCGAGCCTGGCCGAGTCGGGGCCGTCGAGTCAGGCCGGGTCGGGGCCGTCGAGCCTGAGCGGGGCGCTGCCGGCGAGCCCGGCCGGGTCGGAGCCGTCGAGCCTGAGCGGGGCGCTGCCGGCGAGCCCGGCCGGGTCGGAGCCGTCGAGCCTGACGGCTGGCGGGAGCGCGGTGCCGACCTGCTCGCGCGGTACCGGCACCTGGCCGCCGTCCACACCCTGTGCACGAAGCATCGCCGCCCCAAGGAGAACCTCGCCATCCTCCGTACGGCGCTGGAGGAGACGGTCGCGGGTCATGGCCTCACGCCCCGGCTGCGCGGGCTGCTCCAGCACGCCGTGGATTCGATGGTCCGGCGGCGCGGCGTGCCCGGCGCTGCGGAGCACACCGCACTGCGCGAGGCCCAGACCGTCACGGCCGCCCGCCCGACCCTCCACACACTCGCCCAGGTCCTCGTCGCGCGCCTCACGGACCTGCCGCCGGACATCGGCCTGCCGTCCGTCGACCAGGTGGTCGCGCCCGTGACCGAGGAGGAGGCCCGTACGGGGGCGGCCGCGGGCAGCGAGGTCCCCGACGCGCTCCGGCGGGTCGTCGAGCGGGCACTCAGCGCTCCGATCACCACCCTCGTCGAACGCGGCGTGGTCCCATCCGCCGAAGTACTCGCCGAGCTCGTCCCGCAGCTCGTCGCCGTGACCACCGCCGGAGCGTACGAGGACGCCGCGCTGCGCACGCTGATGGCGGCGGTGTACCGCGCGTTCCGTAACCGGCGGTCCCTGCTCCTGCTCAACCTCGAGCACCAGGTCCGGCTCGAGGAGCTGCCCTGGGTGGCCGCGGTGACGCGGTACCGCTCCACGACGAACGGCGGCGAGCAGGCGCGGACCGCGCTCGTACGCCTCGGGGAGCTGACGCTGCAGGCGTTCCCGGGGACGGTCCTGCCGAACCCGCTGGTCCAGGAGCTGGTCGCGCTGGCCCGGCAGGCGAACCTCACCGTGCCGTTCACGGAGGAGCTGGCCGCCGACATCTTCGAGGACACCTTCACCCCCAAGGTGGTGCGCGCCGCACGGCTGGCCGCCGACGTGCTCGAGGGCACGCTGTACGAGCGGTACTACGGCATCGACTTCGCGGCGATCCGCGACCTCGGCGGCCCCGACGCGTTCGCCGCGCTGTGCCGCGACCGGGCCGGCGACCGTACGGGCGGCTCGTGGGTCGCGGCGAACGGCATGGTGATCGAGCAGTCGCAGATCCTCACGTCGCACAATCTCGCCGCGCTCGTCCACCCGATCGGCGTCGACCCCGCCGGCGGTTGGCCGGAGCTCGCCCGGCGGGCGTTCACGACGGTGTGCCGGCTCGTGGCCCGGATCCACGGCAACCCGCGCCCGCTGAGCACGGTCAAGGACGCGGCGTACGCCTGGCGGCAGGCGCTGTTCTTCCTGTCGCTGTGCGGCCTGGAGGACCAGATCGCCGTCACGGCCTGGATCCAGGAGGAGGCCCGGCGACATCCCGAGCACGTCGTACGGCGCCTCGCGCCCGTCCTCGCCGGGCTGCGACACGTCCTCGTCGGCGGCGGCCTCGACGACGGCAGCGCCCCGAACTCCCGCCGTTTCCTGGGCTGGAGCACGGGTGGCCACTGGATGGCATCCTAGTACGCACTTCGTACTACGAGGCAGGTAGCATCGCCCTTCGTACTATGCTGAGACGGGAGGCAAGGAGACCGATGCACAGCAACGACGCCCAGATGCTCGTGCTCACCGTCCTCGCGGAGGGTCCGTTGCACGGATACGCCATCAACACCGCGATCGAAGAGCTCACCGGCCGCAAGCTCGGCCCCGGCAGCCTCTACGGAGCGTTGTCCCGCCTGGAGACGCGCGAGCTGATCCGGCCCGCGGACGAGCCGGCCGAGCCCGGGGAACGCCACCGCACCATGCAGATCACCGACGCGGGTCGTGAGCTGCTGCGCGCCGAACTCCAGCAGATGGCCCGCGTCTCCGCCGCCGGCCTGCGCGCGCTCGGGATCAACCCGGCATGAGGGCGGCCACGCTCTTGGCTCGGCTCTACCCGCCGGCCGTCCGCGAGCGATGGGGCGCGGACATCAGCCGCGAGGTGTCCGCGTCGGGAATCCGCTCCTGGCCCGACACCCTCGCGGGGGCCGCACGGCTCTGGCTCCACCCGGGCGACTGGCCCGAGACCTTCACCGGCCAGACCCGCCGCGTCCTGACCGTCACACTGTTCGCGATCATCGCCACCAGCGGGCTACTGCTGCGCGCGGTCACACCGTCCACCACCCTGACCGCCGACGTCCGCCACCCCGCCACGAGCCTGTGGCTCGCACCGCTCCTGCTCGGCATCATCCTCGCCGCGCCGCTTCCACCGCTGCGCGGCGAAGCGCTCCGCCGCCTGACCACCGTGACGGTCCGCACCCTGGCCGCCCCGGGCACCGCGGTCCTGGCCATGGTCCTGACGGCGTGGAGCGGCGTGGCCGAACACGCCACGGGCTTCACCGAAGCCGCCCTGGTCACCTACTACTGGCTCACCCTGGGATTCACCGCGCTCCGTCTGTGCACCCTCGTCGCCCGCATCGCCCAGACCGCCGCCCTGCCGACCACGCGCCGGCTGTCCACGGCCCTTCTCCACATCGGGACCGGACTGGCCCTCGCAGCGAGCCAGAGCCTCCTCGCCATCGTCCGGACCGCACCCCGCCCGGACTCCCTCGCCCAGACCCTGGCACTGGGCCTCCTGGCCACCGTGGCGATCAGCACCGGCCACGATCTGCGACGGGCGAGGGCATAGACCCCAACTGGGCCGGCCCGCTCTCTGGCCGGAATCGGGCATTCCATCGACAGCCCCGGCTCTCATGATCTGATTGCTCCCGGATCCATGAGAGGAGCCCAATGCAGTCATCGACAGGGCCGTTGGCGGCTTTTGCATCGCCGGACACTCGAAAGCAACTTCCCCGCATGGCGCAGTCGTGGCCGGCATCCTGCCAGGCGGCCGCAGTCTCGGTGGGCGGGCTTTTCGCCGTGCTCATCATCGCCGTGGTGACGCATCGGAGCAGTCCGTGGGTCATGGGGACGGCACTCGCCATTCCCGTATTACTGTTCGGCGCGATCGCGGCATATGAGTGGCGCCTCGGCCGCCGATTCGGCATCACGCTGAGTCGACTACACCTGATCGGAGTCGTAGCGGGCCTGACACTCTGGCTGATGTACCAGACCGCCCCCGGCAGCCTGCCGTTCGATCCCACCGCAACGCAGTTGTGCGCCTACGTCGGACATCCAGGGGAGCACGCCTGTTTGGTCAAGGCCGACGCCGCCCGAATGCGCAGCGACATCACCTGGTGGTCCACCGGCACGCTGATCGTGCTGTTCGGTCTGTTCACCCGCCGCTCCCGTACGGCAGCCTGGACCACTCCCGCGATCGCGATCGCCGGTGGCGCTCTGGCGCTCTACTTCCTCGAGGTATTCGTCACCGCACAGGGCGGATTCGTCTACTGACGACCGCGTAGCGGCTCACACTCGGCACCGAGCGGGAAGCATTGCGGACCTTGAGCGTCACGGGGCTGTCCAGCTCACGATCGGCGTGGCGGCCTTGGCGAGGGACCCGGCGGGGGTGAGTCTCAGCAGGGAGTTGCGGACGGATTGTCGCAGGCCGCCACCGAGGTCGGCGCCGAACCTGGCGGTGATGGCCGACAGGCGGGCGATCTGGCGGCACCGTGGCCGGCGAGCCTGGTCGAAGGCGGCCAGGGCGGCGGCCAGGTCGCCGCCGTCGGCGACCGGTGCCGCGATGAGGCGACCCACACAGACGCCGTCTTTTAGAGCCGAAGACGCTCCCTGACCCACGGTGGGCAGCATGGCGTGGGCGGCGTCGCCGACCATGACGATCCGCCCATGGACGTAGCCGCCGAGGCCGCCGGGCAGGTGGTAGACGTCGTGGCGCATCAGCTGGTCGGCGGTGGTGGCCGCCACGATGGCTTGGACCTGCGCGGACCATCCGGAGAAATGGTCGCGGGCGGCGGCCGGCTCGTCGTCGAAGGAGGCTCCCTCGGGGTGCCGGAAGTACCCGTACCAGTAGATCTCGCGGTCACTGATCCGGACGGCGCCGAACTCCGTGCCCGGTCCCCACACCTGAAAGAGGCGGCCGCCGGAGGCGGTGGTGTCGGGGATGACCGCCCGCCAGCTGGTGCTGCCGCTGTAGCGGGGGCGAGCGTTCGCGAACAGCTGCTGCCGGACGGTGCTGCGAACACCGTCGGCGGCCACGACCAAGCCGGATTCGCTGGTGTGCCGCCCAGTGGCGGTCTGCCAGGTGACGGCGGCCGGCTCGCCGGCGGGGAGACCCGGCCGGACGGCGGTGACCTCGGCGCCGGTGACCAACTCGACGCCGTCGGCGGCCTCGGCCGCCTGCCGCAGGGCGGAGTGCAGACGCTGCCGGTGAATGCCCCAGATCGTGGTGGTCGCAAGCACGTCCGGTGTGTCGGGGATCCGCAGCAGCCAGCGGCCTCCCGGATCCTGAAAGCCCGCGGGGACGGTCTCATACCCGGCGGCGCCTACGGCCTCGCCGACGCCGATGGCCTCCAGGGCGCTCATCCCGTTGTGGGTGATGGCCAGACCCGCACCGACCTCCCCGAAGGTCGGCGCACGCTCCAGCACCGTGACCGCCCAGCCCGCCTGCGCGAGCGAGGTGGCCGAGGCGAGCCCCGCGATTCCGCCGCCCACCACGATCGCCGTCAGCCGCTCAGCCACCGGCCTCACCTCTCCAAGCCGATTCGCCCGCCTCATGGAGGCGAAGCCCACACGATGCCCGGTAGCTATTCAGCCTGAGTCGGCCGGGCGTTAGTGATCTTGGTTAACGGCTCGTGATCAAGGCCCCCGGGGGATCTCGCAGGTGACGGAACCCATGGCGCGGCTTGCGACGCCGGGACGGCGCGTGTTCGTCAGGGTGTCTTCGGGTGCTGGATGTCCGCCGGCCTGTCGTGTGCTGTGCCGGCGGACTCGGTGTGTGAGAGTGCGGCGAGGAGCCGCAGTTTCTCGTCGCTGTCGCTGTCCTTGTCGGGGTAGTAGACGACGAGGATGACGTCGTCGATGGGGAGTTTGTCGCGGTGGAGGCGTAGTTCACCGACGACGGGGTGGTGGACGGTGGTGGTGCCTCCGTCGAGGTTGCGGACGTCGTGGCGGGCCCACAGGGTGCGGAACCGCTGACTGGACAGTGCGAGTTCTCCGACGAGTTCGACGAACCGGGGGTTGTCGGTGTCGTCGCCGATGGTGGTGCGAAGGGTGGCGATGAAGCTGGCGGCGGCTTTCGTCCAGTCCTGGTGGAAGGCTTGTTCCTCGGGATCGAGGAAGAGGGATCGCAGCCGGTTCTGGCCGGGCCGCAGGCGGGGGGAGAGTGCGACGGCCATGGGGTTGGAGGCCAGGACGTCGAAGGCGCGACCTTCGACGAACGCGGGGATCTGAAGGTGGGCGAGGAGCTCGTGCACTCGCGCCGGTACGTGCTCGGGTCGCTTGCGGCGCGGCGCCCTGGGGCGGGCTGCCGCGAGGCCGAGCAGATACGTCCGCTCGATGTCGTCGAGTTGCAGGACGCGCGCGAGTGATTCGAGGACCTGGGGTGAGGGGTTCTTGTCGCGGCCCCGTTCCAGGCGCAGGTAGTAGTCGGGGCTGATTCCGGCGAGCAGGGCGACTTCCTCACGGCGCAGGCCGGGCACGCGGCGGTTGCCGCCGGGCGGGAGTCCTGCCTGAGCCGGGGAGACCAGCTCACGCCGGGCGCGGAGGTAGCTGCCGAGGCGGTTGCCGGATTCCTCATCCTTCATATCGACACCGTAATGCGGTGCGTGTGTCTCAGAGGGGGCCCTGGCAGGACCAGGGAAGACGGGGGCCCTGCCGCACCCAGCGGATGCCGTCAAGACTGCGATAGCACTGTTTTGCGAAGGACAGAGGACATCACTGAATGCGCCGCGGGCCTGAACGCCGTCGGCGCCCTGGACTGAAGGGAAGATCTCGTGGATCTCTCCAACCGCACCGTTCTCATCGTCGGCGGGACCTCGGGTATCGGGCGAGAGCTGGCCCGCCGGTTCGCCGCAGCGGGCAGCACCGTGGCCGTTGGCGGCCGCAGCCCGGAGGCACTCTCGGAACTCGCCGGAGAAGGCTTCGGCGCAATCAGCATCGACGTCACCGACAGTGCCTCCGTCGCATCTGCCCGTGACGCCGTACTTGCCCGGTACCCCGAGCTGGACACGGTGGTGACGATGTCGGGTGTCATGCTCCTGGAGGATCTGCGCGACCCCGCGCACTACGAGGCGGCGCAGACGACGATCGACACCAACCTGCTCGGCACCATCCGGGTCATCGACGCCTTCACCCCGCACCTGGTCCGGCGGGGCGCCGGCACGTTCATCACCGTCACCTCCGGCATCGCCTTCCTGCCGTTCCCGCCCATGCCCACCTACGCCGCCTCGAAGGCTGCGGTGCACGCCTACTCCGAGGCACTGCGCGCGCAGCTCGACGGCACCGGTGTCGGCGTCGTCGAGCTCGTCCCCCCGGCCGTCGCCACAGCAGGCCAGGAGAAGGTGAACCCGCACGCGCTGCCGCTCGACGACTTCGCCACCGAGGTCATGCAACTGCTCTCAGAGGACCCCACCCCTCACGAAATCCTCGTGAAGGGGGTCCTCATGCACCGCTGGGCCGAGCGCGACGGCACCTACGGCGACCTCGTCGCACAGCGCTCCCAGGCCCTGGCCATGCTCCCCAGCCGCGAAGGCTGACACCCCCATCGGCGGCCGCCTAACCGTCGCCCCCCCCCGGGCGGCCAACGAGCAGCCACGCGTCCTGGACACGAACCCCGCCACCCGAACGGCCCCGCCCTGCCCGGGCGGCGACGGTTAGGCTGCGAGGGGTGCGGCGGCTGGGGGCAGCCAGGCGCCGGTGGTGAAGAGCTGTCGGAGCGCGTCGAGTTTGCTGATGCCCCATTTGGATGCGGTGGACAGGTAGGACTGGACGATGGCGAAGTCGGCCAGTCCGGTGAGGGTTCGCCAGGCTCCGCCGGAGGTCCGCATCTGGATCTTGACGGGTCTCAGGTCGCGTTCTGCCTGGTTGTTGGTCCAGGGAACGGCCAGGTTGGTGCAGAACCGCAGGATCATGTCCTCGTGGTCGCGGAACCGGCGTACCAGGGTCAGCGCGTCTTTGGCCAGGCTGGTGGTGCAGCCGGTGTTGTCGGCCAGGCCCTGGGCGACGGCACCACGGTAGGCGCACCGGATCGACCGCAGGGTCTCGGGGTCCAGTTCGGTGTGGCCTTCGGCTCTTGCCTGGGTCGCGGTGGTGTTGGCGTCGGCGAGCGTGGTGGCCATCGCCTGCGCCCACAGTTGCAGATCGGGGGCGGCGTCGTAGAACGCGCGAAGGTCACGCAACAGATGAGCTCCCGCACCACGCGTGATCGGCGTCCTTGAGATGCTGGTAACCGGCGTATCCATCACGGACCAGCACGCCATCGAAGCCGTCCAGGACACCGCCGGCGTCGATGTCGTCCTTGCTGCGGCCGGCCACATGCAGGTGGGTCAGGTGCGGGGTGCAGGCGACATGCACATAGGCCAGGGAACCGTCGGCGCGGCCGGTGGTCTCATCAGCGTGCAGCACACCGGCCGAGCGCAGCAGACCACGCACATGCGGCATGAACTCGTGCTCGATCCGGGCGGCGGCCTTGGCGCGGATCGCGGCCATGAACCCGGTCGACACCGCCACCCCGACCAGCTCACGCATCACCTGCGTGGCCCGGCCGACCGGCAGATAGTGACCGCACAGCAGGTTCGCGGCGTGCGCATGCACGCCCGGCCCGTAGGAGATCCGGCCGCCGGCGAACCCCGGCGCCTGCCCTGGTGTCACCGTGCCGCACGAGGTACAGACACGCGACACGACCTGGTACTCGATCACTTTCGGCGGTGGGGGCGGCTCGGCTTCAACGACCTGCCGCCGCTGGACCCCGAAGATCGGCGACCCGGCCAGCGGGTCCCCGCAGCCCCCGCACCAGGGCGGGATGCACGACATCGCCTCGTCCGGTACCCGGGCCTGGGACAGGGTCTTACCCTGCTCGCCGGGCTGCTTGCCGCGCTTGCGGCCCGAGGAGGCCCGTGATGAGCGCGTCTTCGGCTTGCTATACGGGCTGTCGGACGACGGCGGCTTGGAGGAGTTGGAGGAGTCCTTGTCCCGCTGCCGTTCCAGCTGATCCAGCCGGGCCGACACCACCTCAAGCTGCGCTGCGAGCACCTCAAGCTGCGCGTCCTTGGCCTCCACAACCTCACGCAACGCCGCGTTCGCCGCACGCAACCGCTGCACCTCGGCGGACTGCGGCGACCCGGACACAACACCCATGATCCCGGCACCCCCAACCAAGATCAACTCGGTCGATCCGGGGCAAACCACACCAGTCAGCAACTCAGGCTGAATAGCTACGATGCCCGCTGGCACCGCCAAAGTACTACACGTTGTAGTACATGGGCATACGGGGGCGTCATCCAGACTTCCGCCTAGGTCAGGACCGGTATTCGGCGGCCAAGTCCGTACGGCGTGGTCGTCACCGCAAAGAGGCGGGCGACGTGCCGCGGTCGGGTGGTCAGGCCGACGGCCCATCGGTCGCTCAGGCGTCACCCAGCGCAACGCGGGCACCGTGATGGCGATGCCGATGACGGCCAGGACGAGCAACACGGCCGGGTTCGTCAGCAGCAATGCCTGGAGAAGGAGGCCGGTACCCACGGTGAGCAGGACAGCGGCGCCCAGCGGACGCTTCCACCACGGAAGCGCGGTGACGGGGCGACGATGCCGTTCGGCCGGTGCAGTGCCCGCAGCGGGGGCAGGGTGAGCGCGGCCGCGGCGGCGGTGATCGGCAAAATGCTCAGGAACACCGTACGCCATGTGGCGAGGTCGGCCAGCGTGCCGGTGATGGCCGGGCCGACGAGGGAGGGGAACGCAACCGGCCGCCAGGGTCAGCATGCCCCATGCCATCGGGCGCCAGGGGCCGTGACGGTCGGCGGCCCGCCCGGAGAGCACCGTACCGATGACATTGGCCAGCATCAGTGCGGACAGTCCCCAGCCATAGGCACCAAGGCCGTCGAGGTCGTCGGAGCATGGTCCTCTCGTTCACCCCACGTCACAGATCGCCGAGCTATTACGTCGAAAGAGGTGTAACCGGCAACCAACGACATAGGAGTGCGCCATGAGTGCTCGCTTGGACGTCTTCCACAACCGGATCGCAGCCAAGTTCGGTAGGCACCTCGTCGCGGCGGACAGGGTGCTCGCCGACTCGACGCTGCCGGCCGCGACGCAAGAGTTGGTGAAGCTCCGCGCCAGTCAGATCAACGGCTGCGGTTTCTGCGTCGACATGCACACCAAGGACGCCGCGCACGCCGGGGAGACCTCGACGCGCCTCAACCTGGTCGCGGCCTGGCGGGAGGCCACGGTGTTCACCGACGCCGAGCGCGCCGCTCTGGAACTGGCCGAACAGGGCACCCGCCTCGCCGACGCCGCCGGCGGCGTCACCGACGAGGCCTGGGCCAATGCCGCCAAGTACTACGACGAGGACGAGCTCGCGGCCCTGGTGTGCGTCATCGCCCTCATCAACGCCTTCAACCGCGGGAACGTCATGGTCCAGCAACCCGTCGGCGACTACCAGCCCGGCCGGCTCGGATAACGAGGATGCCGCCCGCACCAGCGGCGCACACCCCAGGCACTGTTCGCCAGGGCCCGGGGCGTCGTTCTGGTCCGCCGGGCGATCCGGCGGAGCCGTACGCGCCAGGTCGTCAAAAACGGTTATCGGCGGGCGCCCGTATCGTCTCCTAAGCGGGAGCACCGACACGATAGGAGACATCATGGGGCAGAGCCGGATGAGTCGGCGGAGCGTGCTGGGGCTGACGGGTGGGCTGGCAGTCGTCGGCATGGCCGGTGCCACGGGAGCCGGGCTGCTCGACGGCGGACAGACGACAGTCGGCAAAGTGGGCGCGAAGCTGGCCAAGGCGCCGGCGAAGCGGTTCGCCCACCCGGGGCTGCTGCACACGAGCGCCGATCTCAAGCGGATGCAGACCAAGGTCCGCGCGGGGGCCGCGCCGTGGCAGGCGGGCTGGAAGGTCCTCGAGGCGAACTCCCACTCCCGCAGCGGCTGGAAGCCGCGCCCCCTGACGACGGTGTACCGCGGCAACGGATCGCCCCAGAATTACGGCATCCTCTACAACGACATCCACGCGGCGTACCAGAACGCCCTGCGCTGGAGGATCACCGGCGACCGCGCGCACGGAGACACGGCCCGCGACATCCTGAACGCCTGGTCCGCGACCCTGAAGAAGGTGACGGGCACGTCCGACCGGTTCCTTGCGGTCGGGATCTACGGCTACGAGTTCGCCAACGCGGCCGAGCTGATGCGCGGTTACCCCGGATTCGACCTCGCGCGGTTCCAGACGATGATGCGCGAGGTCTTCTACCCGTCGAACGACGACTTCCTGAAGAACCACAACGGCCTCTACGTCACGCACTACTGGGCCAACTGGGACCTGGCACAGATGTGCTCGGTGCTCGCCATCGGCATCCTCTGCGACGACCCCGCCAAGGTGGAGCAGGCCGTCACGTACTTCAAGCACGGGGCGGGCAACGGCTCCATCCGGCACGTGATCCCCTTCCTTCACCCTGGCGGGCTCGGCCAGTGGCAGGAGTCGGGCCGCGACCAGGGGCACACCACGCTCGGCATCGGGCTCATGGGCACGTTCTGCGAGATGGCGTGGAACCAGGGCTACGACCTGTACGGGTACGACGACAAGCGGTTCCTCAAGGGCTGCGAGTACGTCGCCAAGTACAACCTCGGACACGACGTGCCGTTCACGACGTACACCTGGTATTCCGGCACGCCGGACAAGCCTGGGCCAATCCAGAAGCAGACCCAGATATCACCTGGCGGCCGGGGTAACATCCGCCCCGTCTGGGAGCTGGTCTACAACCACTACGTCCGCCGTCGTGGCCTGCACGCTCCGTGGACCAAGGCAATGGCCGCCAAGGCGCGTCCCGAGGGCGGCGGCGGGAACTACGGCCCGAACAGCGGCGGCTTCGACCAGCTCGGCTTCGGCACCCTGGCCTTCACCCGGTAGCGCCTTCATTTTTCCGGGGGCTTGATGAAGGCCGTGTGAGAGCTCGGCCGCATCACCACGGCCGAGCTCTCACGCAGACCTCATGGACGTGTCAGTCCGTTCACAGTCCGATTCGTGACCGTGGATGCCATGAGCGACCACCTCAACCTCACCGCGCAGGACATGCCCGTCCATCCCCTCCGCAGGTCGTCCCACGTCCTGGTGGAGGTCGTCATCCCGGTCTACAACGAGGAGCGCGTCCTCGCCCGGAGCGTCGGCCGGCTGCACACCTACCTGACCGGCACGTTCCCGTACGCCTTCCGCATCACGATCGCCGACAACGCCAGCACCGACCGGACCTGGGACGTCGCCATGCGGCTCACTCAGGATCTGCCGCACGTCCGCGCCGTCCACCCGGACCAGAAGGGCCGGGGCCGCGCCTTGCGGCACGTGTGGGGCATGAGCGACGCCGACGTCGTCGCGTACATGGACGTCGACCTGTCCACCGACCTCGACGGGTTCCTGCCCCTGGTCATGCCGCTGGTGTCGGGGCACAGCGACCTGTCGATCGGCTCGCGCCTGGCCCGTGGCGCCCGCGTCGAGCGTGGGCCGAAGCGCGAGATCATCTCGCGCTGCTACAACCTCCTGCTGCGTACGACGCTGCGCGCGAAATTCTCCGACGCGCAGTGCGGGTTCAAGGCGGGCCGTACCGAGATCGTCCAGGCGCTGCTGCCGCTCGTCGAGGACCAGGCGTGGTTCTTCGACACCGAGCTGCTCGTGCTCGCCGAGCGCAGCGACCTGCGCGTCCACGAGGTCCCGGTCGACTGGGCGGACGACCCCGACAGCCGCGTCGACATCGTCCAGACGGCACTGGACGACCTGCGCGGCATCGCGCGGGTCCGCCGACGCCTCCGGCGCGGGGAGTTCCGCGCCCCGGTGCCGTCCCGACGGCGGCCTGCTGCCGTCCGCGCGGCGGCCTGACCCCTCCGCCCTCCGCCCCGGAAGAATGGAACCGATGACCGGCACCTGCCTCCGCCTGCCACGCCGATGGGTCGGCGAAGTAGGAGGACGACCAGTAGCGGTCGGCCACAGGTACGTGCGAATGTGGCCGGGCAGTTCTTGCTTCCCCTGCGATGTCGGGGTTCGGCTCCTTCAACTCCCAGCATGATTACGTAAAGCGATGATATGGTCACGACCCGTGAAGGTCGTGACGCAGGTGAAACTCGTGCCGACGCCGGTGCAGGCGGCGGCGCTGAAACACACCCTGCGCACGGTCAACGAAGCCGCGTGCTGGGTCTCTGATGTGGCGTTCGAGCGTGGCGTTCCGCGTGAGTACGAACTGCGCAGGCACACCTATGCCGAGCTGAGGGAGCGTGGTCTGGGTGCGCAGGTTGCGCAGCATGTGATCAAGAAGGTTCGGGACGCCTACACCAGCCTGCACGCCAACCTGCGGGCCGGGAACCTGGGCAAGAAGGGTTCCAAACGGCGGGTCAAGGCCGAGTCCAAGCCGATCGCCTTCCGGCCCCAGGCCGCACACCCGTACGATGATCGCTGTCTCAGCTGGCAGTACGACGCACAGACCGTTTCGATCTGGACGATGACGGGCCGGTTGAAGGGCGTGCGGTTCGCTTGTTCACCGAACGCGCTGAAACAGCTGATCGCCTACCGCAAGGGTGAGAGTGATCTGGTCGAACGCGATGGCGTGTTCTACCTGGTCGCCACGTGTGAGGTGCCCGAGGCCGAGACCGGTGAGCCGGACGCCTTCATCGGGGTAGATCTGGGCATCGTCAACATCGCCACCACCTCCACCGGCCACCGGGCCGCCGGACGCAACCTCAACCGCTACCGCAAGCGGCAACTCGCCCTGCGGGCCAAGCTGCAGAAGAAGGGCACCAAGTCCGCCAAACGCCTGTTGAGAAAACAGCGCCGGAAGGAATCGCGGCGGGCCAAGGACATCAACCATTGTGTTTCCAAGACGATCGTGACCGAGGCTGAACGCACCGGCCGCGGCATCTCCCTCGAAGAGTTGACGGGGATCCGTGAACGGGTACGGCTCCGCAAGCCCCAACGGGTCGCACTGCACTCCTGGGCCTTCGCCCAGCTCGCAGACTTCATCGTCTACAAAGCACGCCGCGCCGGCGTGGCCGTCGTGTTCGTCGACCCCGCCTACTCCTCCAAGGAATGCGCAGAGTGCGGGCACGTCGACCGGCTCAACCGGATCTCTCAAGCCTTGTTCACCTGCCGGGGCTGCGGCGTCGTTGCGCACGCGGACCGGAACGCTTCCCGCGTTCTCGCCTCCAGGGGCCAGAACGCGTGGGATGCGGGGCGGACGTCACACGTCCCAGCCACCAGCCCTGTACGGCTGATGGCCAAGACGCGGCAGATCACCTCACAGCCAGTGAGGCTCTAGCCGCACGCTCGGTCCTCTTAGAACCGAGAAGTTGACCTTCGCGCAGGGCACCTTCCGCCCATACCACTCGACCGCCATGGCACCGGCGCTGGTGGGGGCCAGCACGGGGGCGATGTACCAGGCACTGCGCCGCTGGTCCTGGGCGTTGCCGCTCGCGTTCGCTGTGCTGCGCCGTACGCCGAGTTGGCACTCGTCGCGATCTCCAGTGCGCAGAGCCCCTCGTCGATCATCCTGAAGACCGGCGATCCGGTCATCACGATGGGCGGTTTCACCAGTAGCGACCCGGCCATGACGGTCGCGAAGCTGAAGCAGTACCTCGTGGAGGGCAAGCTGCGCTACGTCCTCCTCGGCGGCGACAACCGCGGCGGGAACACGGCGATCACCGACTGGATCAAGAAGAACCTCACGGTCGTCAAGGCCACCGAGTACGGCGGCAGCAGCACGTCGAGCTCGACCGGCAGCGGCCAGACGCTGTACCGCTACAACGGCTGACGCGCCCGCCCGTACGGATCCGCGGCCCGGTCTCCACAACCTGTGGAGACCGGGCCGCGGCTTTTCCGGGAAGATACTGGGTGGACAGATAGTCTGTGCGCAGACTAAATTATCGCCCATACCCTCTGATCGAACGGAGTACGGACATGTGG
Source organism: Actinoallomurus sp. NPDC050550 (assembly GCF_040655075.1). Taxonomy (NCBI): domain Bacteria; kingdom Bacillati; phylum Actinomycetota; class Actinomycetes; order Streptosporangiales; family Thermomonosporaceae; genus Actinoallomurus; species Actinoallomurus sp. NPDC050550. Next base: position 58,596 of record NZ_JBFAJC010000055.1, read on the forward strand.
GAGTACCAGCACAGCGCAGAGACGGTCGCGGCCCCGGAGGCGGTCTGGATGTTGTGGTCCGACGTGCCCGGCTGGCAGTCCTGGAACGCCGACATCGAGAAGGTGGAGATCGACGGCGCCTTCGCGGTCGGTTCGCAGATCACCATGACGCCGCCCGGAGACGAGCCGATCCTGCTGAAGCTGGTCCAGGTGGAGGAGAACGCGCTGTTCGTCGACCAGATGGACGCCGGTGACTTCACCGTCACGACCGTGCACCGCGTCGAGCCGCTCGCCGACGGCCGGAGCCGGATCGTCTACCGCACGGAGATCGACGGGCCGGCCGCCGACCAGGTCGGTCCGCAGCTCGGCCCGGCCATCACCGGCGACTTCGCCGAGACCGTCGCGGCCCTGGTCCGGCTGGCCGAGGCCCAATGACGTCCCATCCCGACGAGAGCCCCGGGTTCCTGCTCTGGCAGGTCACGCTGCGCTGGCAGCGGGAGATGACCGCCACCCTGGCCCCGCTCGGCCTCACCCATGTGCAGTTCGTCCTGCTGGCCACCACCTGGTGGCTGAACACCCATGGCGAGGAACCCAACCAGCTGACCCTCGCCCGGCGTGCCGCCACGGACATCAAGATGACGTCGCAGGTGCTGCGCAAGCTCGAGGAGAAGGGCCTCCTGGAGCGGAACGTCGACCCCGCCGACACCCGCGCCCGGAGGCTGCGGGTCACCGAGCGGGGCGCCGAGGCTGCCCAGGCTGCGATCACCGCGGTCGAGGCGGCCGACGCGGAGTTCTTCCAGCGGGTGCCCGACACGGCGACGCTGCTGGGAATCCTCCGCCCCCTGGCCGCGCCGCCGGACGAGCCGAACCCGTGACGCCCCTGACGCGACCTGCCGGAGGCTGCCGCGTGCTCTGCACGGCTCAGGCGGGCAGGCGGGTGAACCAGTCGACGATCGCCGCGGTGCCGGTCACCGCCGTGCCGAGGTGACGGGAGCCCTGGTAGTCGGTCAGGCCGAGGTCGATCGGGGTCAGGTTCACTCCGCTCGCGCGGAACGCCGCCCGGCAGTGGTCGGTGTTGGCGGTGACGGCCTGCTCGTCACCCGCGGCGTAGTACAGGCGGATGGGCGCGCGCGGAACCCAGCCCGTGCACGTCCCGCCGGCGACACGCAGCGCCTTCGCGAACGCTCCGGTCGGGTGTTCCAGCATGGCCCGGCCGCGCGCGGTGAGGAGTTCGTCGAGGCTGCCGGGCAGTGTGGCGAGCATCTCCTGGCCCGGGGTCGTCCCGTCGAACAGCCGGTCCACCTTGTCGGCGTACGGCGCCTGGAACACCTCGCCGGGAGAGTCGTAGAGGTGGTGCAGGCGGTTCCAGGAGACGAGCAGGTAGGTCGTGTAGGCCACGCCGAGTTTCGGCGGAATCTCCTTGCCCGCGAGGAGCGCCGGGAGCTCGGCGTCGCGGAAGGCGTATCCGCCGCTGATCGGCGCGACGGCGCCGAGGCGGTACCAGCGGTCGGCGCCGTCCTGGAGCGCCCGGGCGAGCCCGAGTGCCGCCGACGCGCCCTGGGAGAACCCGGTGACCAGGACCCGCCGCTGCGGGACCATCCCCCGGCCGGCCATGAAGGCGCGGGCCGCACGCAGCATGTCCAGTGACGCGGTGGTCTCCGACGGGACGTCCATCCACGGGTGGGTGCCCGGCCCCTCACCCAGCCCGAGGTAGTCCGGGGTGACGGCGGCGAAGCCCGCCGCGCCGAACGTCATCGCCGGAGAGGACGAGAAGTCGTCCTCTCCGATCGAGGGGGCGTCCTTCTTGTAACTCTGAGTGCCGTGGGTGAACGACACGATGCGCGGCCTGCGATCGCCACTCCGCGGTAGGACGATCAGACCGCTGGCGACGGTCGGCCGGCCGTCGGCGTCCACCGTTCGGTAGAGCAGGCGGTACAGCTCAACGCCGTACCGGACCGAGTCCTGCTCGAACCCGGCCTTGGCCAGCGCGGTGCGCACCTCGTCGGCCGACAGGGTCTTGAGGTGTACGGGCTTCGCGGCGAGCGCGCCCCGGTCGGTGGCCGGCGCGAAGGCCTCGGCGGCCGGGCGGGCACCCGCCGGCGCGGCGGTCGCACGGATCGGGGTGAGCGCCGATCCCGTGAGGGCGAGCCCGGCGCAGACGGCCGTGGCGAGGGCGACGCCTCGCCGGTTGACGAGTGATCTCATGCCGCCGACGCTACGGACGCGGCCGATCGCGTCCCAGCCGGTAGTCCCCCAGTGAGGGGGTGTATCCAGCCCCCCTGACCTGGTCCGCGTAACCTCCCACGGCGCTTTCGGCCGTCACGGGGTCGCACATTCTGACCGCGAGTCAGGCATATCACAAAGCATGCAGAAAACCCCTGGTCAAACGCTACTGGCGGCAATTCGGCGCTTGTGAGGACGGGTTCGTGACGCGCTGCAACGCCGCTGTCACAGGGGATCCAGCGGAGATAGTGCTCGATGTCCGGATTAAAGGTAAAGCATCGTTGATAAATGAGACATAGGTGGTATCTGACCGATAGTGTGCCGCGTGCGCCGTTGATGGATGAGCCTCACGGCGCCACATCGACCTAACTTCCATTACTGGAGGTCCTGCATGCGCCTGAACAAGGCGACACTGACCTTTGCCGGTACGGCGGCCGCCCTCGTCACGACGATGACCGCCTCCCCCGCATGGGCCTGCAACGATCGCGACCCTGCGCTCCAGCTCGAGGCGAAGTGCGGCACCAGTGGCCAGCCGAACTGGATGGTCACCAACCCCAACCGCTGGGGCGCGGTGCCCTTCACCTGGTCCGACAACAAGAACGCCCAGAGCCCCACCAAGATCCAGGCACCGGCGGGCGGCAGCGTGGCGCTGGCGACCCACGCCTCGATGGTGAAGGTGGTGGCGTACCGTCCCGACAGAAGTGACCTGCCCGTCTGGCAGCGGCACGGCGCGTTCAGCGTGAAGCACTGCGCCGGCGCTCCGAAGCCGTCGAAGCCGGGGAACCCGGCACCGCCGAAGAAGCACACCCCGAAGCCGACCCCGACGAAGGCGCGTCCCGCGACACCGTCGCCGACGACCACCGCTCCCTCGGGCGAGGCGCGGCCGGCGACGCCGGTCAAGGCGCAGCCGAAGTTCACCGGCTGACGGCCGAACGTTCGCGGACGGCCCGGGAAGGCGCGTTCCCGGGCCGTCCGCCTACCATCCATGTCACGATCCTTCTTAAGGAGCCGAACCGATGTCCATCAGCCCGGCCGTATCGGGGCCCCGCTGGGCGGCAGCCGCGATCGGCGTCGCCCTCGGTATCACGCTGACCGGCTGCGGCGGCGGCTCTGCCCACCATGACAAGAGCGCTCCGGCGGGCGCGAACTCCCAGGCGGCCGACGCCGAGCCGGCGAAGCTGGGCGAGGCCCCGAGCACGATCGCCACCGCGCGTACGAAGACCGTCGAGATCTTCTCGAATCCCGGGGACGCGACGCCGAGCATGCAGTTGCAGAACCCCAACCCGGACGGCGTCACCCGGGTCTTCCTGGTCATCGGCAGCAAGCCCGGCTGGCTGCACGTCCTGCTGCCGGTGCCGCCGAACGGCAGCCAGGGCTGGATCGCCGAGAAGGACGTCACGACCACGAAGACCAGCTACTGGGTACAGGTCCTCCAGGGCGCGCACCGCGTGAAGGTCTACCAGGGCAAGCGCGCGGTCATCGACACGCCCGCCGCGATCGGGAAGGCCGACACCCCGACCCCGGGCGGCCGCTACTACATCGCCGAACTCCTGCAGGCCCCGGACCCCAAGGGGGCGTACGGGCCGTACGCCTATGGGCTGAACGGCTACTCGACGAAGCTCACCCAGTTCAAGGGCCAGGACCCGATCATCGGTATCCACGGCACGAACGAGCCGAAGTCGCTGGGCAACTCGGTCAGTCACGGCTGCGTCCGCGTCGGCAATCCCGTCATCACCAAGATGGCGAAGATGCTCCCGCTCGGCACCCCGGTGCAGATCAGCGCCTGACCCCCGGCGCCGGGGCCGCCGCGCGGACGGCGAGCCCCGGCCGGAGAAACGGCTCAGCCGGTCACGCCTTCTCGGCGGCGCGGAAAGTGGCCAGCACGCTGGCGCCGAAGTACGGCCCGTAGCTGATCAGGCTCTTCGGCATGTGCGCCGCGTGGACGGAGATCTGGTAGCCGCTGCCCTTGGTCACGCTGAACTTCTTGAGCCAGGGACCGCCGCTGGAGCCGCCGTTCATGTCACAGGCCATGCCGTGGGACATGACGCCGGCCGGGTCATTGACCTGGGAACCGCTGCAGTACTGCAGGGTCTGTCCCTTGTTACCGTTGGCCGGGTAGCCGAACAGGTAGGCGGTGGGCCGGTCCGGGGTGTTGAAGGCGATGCCCTGGCCGCCGACGACCGACTGGATCTTACGGTTCTTCAGCGGCTTGAGGACGATGGCCCCGAAGTCGTACCGCCGGTCGCGCACCCACTTCCCGGCGCTGTCCTTCGTCATGTACTCGCCGGGGACGAACGCCCGCCGCACGGCGAACCTCCCGTACGGCGCCTTGCCGTTCTTGTAGCCCGGCACGAAGACGAGGTTCGTCGTCCACTTGCCCGTCGGGGTGCGCAGCGCGTGCGCGACGGTGAGGGCGACGTCGCCGTCCTTGCTCGTGACGACATTGGCCGAGGCGACGAAGTTCTTGCCGCCGTCACCGCGGCCGAACAGCTTGCCCGCCGTCTTGGCGACCAGGCCGCCGCGCTTCCACGTGGCCTGCTTCTTCCCGGTCGCGCTGACGCCGCCCGAGGTGGTCCGGGTCGCGGCGGCCGACGGCAGAACGGGGTCGATGGTCACCGGCGCTCCGCCCTTGGGCTGCGCCGCGGCGCGCAGCGTTCGCTCGGCGGCCGAACCGGCCTCGTCCGCGAGCGGCTTCGCCGCCTTCATGCGCTCCGGCGTCCAGTACGTGGCGGCCTTCGCGTCGTCGCCTGCGTACTGGACCGCCGCGGGGGTCCGGCTCTTCACCGTGGCGGACTGCGGCCGCGCCGAGGTGGCGGAGGAACATCCGGACGCGACCGTACCGAGGACCGCGACCGCCATGACGCCGCCCATGAGTCGGGGGGAACCCAATGACACTCCTTGCGAGGGGGATGTGATCGGGCAGCTTATGGCAAACGCGCGAGTTGTGGATCATCAACGGTCGAAGTGGGGCGAAGGGTGACGACCTTGTCGGCCTCGGGGGCCAGGTGCAGGTCGTGCGTGATGAGGATGGTCGTACGGCCGGCCATCAGCCGGCGCAGGGGCTCCAGCACCCGGCGGGCGGTCGGCGCGTCCAGGCCCGTGGTCGGCTCGTCGAGGATCAGCACGGGCGCGTCCCGGACCATCGCCCGCGCGATGGCGATCCGCTGACGCTGCCCGCCGGACAGCAGCCGGCCGCGCTGCCCGACCAGCGTGTCGTAGCCGTCGGGCAGCGCGGTGATGAAGTCGTGGGCCTCCGCGGCGCGCGCCGCGGCGACGATCTGCTCGTCGGTGGCACCCGGCCGGCCGTACGCGATGTTGTCGCGCACCGAGCCGGGGAAGAGCATGGTCTCCTGCTGTAGCACGGTCACCGTGTCGCGCAGGGTCGCCAGCGACAGTTCACGGATGTCGACGCCGTCGAGGCGGACCCGCCCGGACTGCGGATCGTAGAAGCGCAGCAGCAGCTTGGTGATCGTGGACTTGCCCGACCCGCTCGGCCCGGTCAGCAGGACGAGCTCCTCGGGGCCGGCGCGGAACGACAGGTTCGCGAGGGCGGGCCGATCGGCGCCGGCGTACCGGAAGGTGACGTCGTCGAAGGCCACCCGTCCGCGCCGCGCCGCCCAGGTGCGGGCGGCCGGGCGGTCGGCCACCGCGGGCCGGGTCTCCATCAGCTCGACGATCCGCTCGGCGCTCGCGGTCGCCTCCGAGGCGAGCAGGTTGACGTGGCCGAGGCTCTGGATCGGCGGGTAGAGGTAGCCGAGGTAGGCGGCGAAGGACAGCAGGCCGCCCAGCGTGACACGGTCGGCCGTGAGCTCCCACGCGCCGAAGCCGAGCACCACCAGCACGCAGACCGTCTCGATGACCTGCACCAGCGGCTCATACAGCGCCGCCAGCCGGGTCTCGGCCATCTTGGCCTCCAGCCAGGACAGCCCCTCCCGATGCAACCGTCCCCGTTCGGCCCGCTCCCGGTTGTACGCCTGGACGAGCGCCTGGTTCGACAGGCTCTCCTCCACCACGCTCGTGATCGCCCCGCTGCTCTCCCGTTCCCGTACGGCGGCGTCCCGGAACCGCGAGGTGAAGTTCCGCACGGCGACCCAGAACAGCGGCGCGACGGCGAACGACACCAGCGCCAGATCCCAACGGACGTACAGCGCCGCGCCGGCGAAGAACACGGCGCTGACCGCCGCGGTGACGGTCTGGATCACCCCGGAGGCGACGAACTGCTCGATCGCCTCGATGTCGCCTGTGAGGCGGACCATGAGGTCGCCGAGCCGCCGGTTGTCGAGGAAGTCCGGGGACAGCCGCTGGATGTGCGCGAAGACGGCGTCGCGCAGCCGGAGCAGGAACCGCTCCCCGACCAGGGCGGTCAGGTAACTCCCGCCGAAGGTCGCGACGCCGGTCAGGACCGCGACCTCCAGCCAGATCAGGGCCGGCGTCCAGAAGGCGTGCAGGTCCTTGGCCGCCAGCACGCGGTCGGTGATGTCGCCGAACAGCCAGATCGCGACGACCTCGCAGGCCGCCGACAGGATCAGCAGCAGCGCGCCGAAAACCAACCACCGGCGGAACCCTCGCGTGTACGGCCAGAATCGACGGAGCGCGTCCTTCGCGGAGACACCGGAAGGACTCGATGCGACGGGCGTCCGATGCATTTCTTCCTCTTCTCAGAGCGCTTCTCAGAGCACGAGAAAAGGGGGCCGGCAGGCCATGCCCGCCGGCTCCCCTACCCCCCGTTAACGCTGGTCAGTGCTTGGGCGGCGGCACCGGAGCCGGCTTGCAGTGCTTCTTGTGGTGCTTGCGCGGCGGCTTCGGAGCCGGCCTCTTCTTGGGGGGCACCGGCACGATCTTGCGGAAGCTCATTTTCGAGTCCTTTCTTTCTCCGTCGCCCTTCGGCGCTTACGAGAAAGACATTAGAGGCCTCGATTGAGAGTCTCTGAAGACGAACATGAGAGCCGATTAAGATCCGGCTGAGACGCGTCCTGAGACCGGACGGCGCCCGCCCCCGCAGGTCACCGTGGTCCACGAGCCGTCCTGATCGACCTTCCGATCCGTGTTAGTCCGGCTGCTCTCCGGGTATCCCGGCGCACCAACGCGGTATCCCCCGGCTCCGCCCGGCGATCGGACGTCATGCGAACCCGGTCGCCGGGTGGCCAAACCGTGGAGACTATCCGCCGTACCAGATGCGTTCGTTCAGATACTGGTGGCGGCAGCGGTACTGCACGAGCCCGGCCCCGTTCCTGGTGCTCGCGCCGGAGACGCTCAGGCAGAGCCCGCTGTCCTCGCTCTGATACCACTTGTCGGTCGTACCGAAAGCGTGAATCACGCTACGCGGCGTCGCGCATATGTCCTCCAGCAACTCCTCTGGCGTCCCGGCACCTACCGGACCAAAGAACGACGGCGAATAGCCGACCGGCGGAGCGAGCTCCAAGACCATTCGCGCCGGAGTCATCAGCGGCACGTTCGCATGTCGCCGCCAGGCGTCCAGGTCAGGTCGCCTGCGGTCCTGAAATTCCCGTATCGCGAATTGCAATTCAACGAACGGAAACGGCCTGTCGGCTATACGCGTACGCGCCAGATCTCGCACCGTGAAGTGGATCCGGTAGACCATGATCTTTCCCGAACTGTACGCCGATGCCCTCCCGCGTCAAGCGTCGCAATCGGGAGCGCACTATTGGGACGAATCAGATCATCCCGTCGCGGCATGCCGCGTACATCGTGGCAAACCCCGACCGTTCCGTGAACATGACGGCGGCCGCCGTGCGATCGCACGGCGGCCGTCATGCCGCTCGGGGTGGTCGGTGCCGGGTACTACCGGCCGTGCCTCGCGGCCTCGTACTTGTCGATGGCCAGGCCGAGCTGGGCGTACTTCTCGCTGTAGGCGACCGGGTGGGCGCCGGGCGCCGTCGGCGGGCGGTTGGGGTCGATGTACTGGTTCCCCAGGTTGGAGAAGATCGCGATGATGTAGTTGCGGCCGTTCTTGCCGGGCAGGTTGCGGACGATTCCGGCGTCGCTGCCGGAGTTGCTGACCAGGCCGGTCTTGTGGGCGAAGGTCACCTCGGCCTTGGCGTTGCAGGGCCGCACGTCGTGCTGGTAGGCGTCACCGTCGACCGTGACCGTGCCGTCCGCGGCGATCCACCGCTGCGGGACGACCTGCGGCATTCCGGGCGCCGGGTAGTCCGCGCCGCACCAGTTCGAGGTCGACAGCACGTCGTTCATGCCCTGGTCGCCGAGCTCCTTCTTGAAGAACTCACGCGACGAGGCGCTGAGCACGTTCCGGGTGACGGCCTTGCCGTTCGGGGCCGTCCAGACCTTGCCGGGGGCGCCGTTGATGAGCGTGAGCAGCTTGGCGGTGTCCAGGGAGCTCATCGTGACGGGGTTGCTCCAGTGCCCGCCGTTGGCCGCGTTGGTCCCCTTGACCTGCAGCGTCTCCAGGCCCAGGTCCTGGAACGTCTGGTTCAGGTCGTCCACGGCGTTGTGGTCCCACAGCATCTTCAACAGCGCGCACGAGGCCGGGTTGGAGGACCAGGTCAGCGAGTCGTCGACGTACTTGCGGATGGTGTTGCTGGTGGCCCCGCCGCACAGGCTGCTGGTGGCCGTCGGCTGGTAGCTGTAGGTGTCGTCGAGCTTGATAACACCCTTGTCGACCAGGCGCAGCACCCCGAAGTTGATCATCAGCTTCAGGACCGAGGCCGGGTAGGGCAGCATGAAGTCCGTCGAGGCGTTCTCCCGCCCCGGAACAACGTC
>NZ_JBFAJC010000056.1:0-66886 GCF_040655075.1 Actinoallomurus sp. NPDC050550
CCCACCGCCGCCTGGCCCGCGACTACGAACGCCACCCGGCCACCTCCGAAGCCATGATCCGCTGGGCCGCCATCAACACCATGGTCCGCCGACTGGCACGCGGCCGACCCGCCACCCGGCCCGGACCACGGCCCCTGGAATACGAATGAGATCAACTTCTCAAACACTCACTCAGATTGGGCGGCTCAGCGCCTTGTGAATGCCAAGGATGAAATCGCTCTTCACCGGGCTGCGCGAGTTCTTCCGATCCTGCGACGAATCGTGCTTCACCTGACCAACGAGCCGAATGGGACACGGTGGATCCACGACCTGGGTGGGTTGCGGCGCACCAACTAGCACAGTCGGGCATGCGCACCAACCCGAGACTGGCTGATGCTCGTGGCGCTGCACACCGGCCTTCATCGGCACTTGGCTGGTCGTGCGGGGTATGAGCGAGCCTGGTGGTCTTCGGCCGAGGTTTCCTCTCGCCGCCGTACCGGGAAGCCTCTAGTGGTGCGCACGTCGATTCGACTGACGCACAGCAAGAGGCCGACGAGCATCTTTGACCGAGTGAATATCGATGCGGGTGTGCATTACTGGCTGTGTTGCCGAAGGCGGTGACGCTGGCTTCGCTGCCGCCTTGCAGGCCAGATGGGTACTGCTGTCGACTCCGACTTAGCACGCCAGGCAACGAATAATGCTACATTAGTCCGCACCGATTACTCAGAAACCCTAGGTGGGAACATGGCACAGCAGGTCATCAAACGACTTATCGACGATCTGGACGGCACTGAGGCTGAGAAGACCGTTCCGTTCTCGATCGACGGCGTGGCCTACGAGATCGACCTCAGCGCCGATAACGCGAAGAAGCTGCTCGCCGGCCTGTCGCCGTTCATTGAGCATGCGCGCCGAGCCGGTGGCCCGAAGCGCCGCCAGGCCCGTGCCGCCTCGAGCCGCGAGCGCGGCGCGGACATTCGTGCGTGGGCCAAGGCGCGGGGCATCCAGGTCAACGAGCGCGGCCGTATCCCGGCGACTGTCGTCGAGGAATACGAACGCGCCAAATGACGGATCGCTGAGCCGCTCCAATCCCGAGCGACCAGTCGTATGGTCGGGTAATCTGAAGTGTGTTCGCGGTGACGAACAGTCCATGTATGTCGTGGGCGGCGGCCTGTATTACGTGCGCGTCGGTGATCTTCCGGGCGCCCCGCAGGTCACCCTTATCATCGTAGATGACCTCGTAAATGACCTGAGAGCCGATGATGACGGCCTCGGACAGGGGCGCTCCTCCTCCTAGGTGGCGAATCGCGCCTGCGTCAAGGACGTGGATCTGTTCGCCGGCCTCGGCTCGCAATCGAATGTAGTAGAGCTCCCATTGCGGGTAGGGCGTGTAAGGCTTGTCCACGATCCACAGACGCCGCAGTTCGACGCCGGGATAGCGCGGCACGGGGTCTTGGATGTCGTTTCGGCGTCCGTCGATGAGCCGTATGGCTTCGGGCCAGTCTCCAGCATCGAGTGAGCTGTACGGGCTGGTCATTCCCCTTCGTTGCCGACCTATTCGGCCGCCGGACCTCCGGAAATGACCCTGGGTGACGCCGCATTCACAGGGGCTCGCGCCCTCGGCGGAGCCGGTGACGATCTTGAATCGGGGTAGGCTGACGGCCCGTGGAGGTTCTCGATCAGCGGAAGGGCCCGCACGGGGAGTTGGTGCTGCGCGGCGACGGCGAGCACTACGAGATCATCAGCAACGGCGTGTTCCTGATGGACACCCGGGCCGGCGCGTCGGAGCGGCTCCTGGTCCGTGCGGCGCTCGACCGGCTGGCCCGGCCCGCCGACGTGCTCATCGGCGGGCTCGGTGTCGGCTTCTCCCTCGCCGAGGCGCTGCACTCGCCGTACACGCGCCGCGTGACCGTCGTCGAGTGCGAGCCCGCAGTGGTCGACTGGCACGCCGGCCCGCTGCGGCCCTACTCCGAAGGCGCGCTGGACGACCCGCGTGTCCGCGTGGAATGCGCCGACCTCCTCGCCTGGCTGCGCGCGACGCCCGAGGCGTACGACGCGCTGTGCCTGGACATCGACAACGGGCCGGACTGGACGGTCAGCGAGGCGAACGCCGCGCTGTACGGGGACGAGGGCCTGGACCTGCTGGCCCGCCGGATGCGGCCCGGCGGCGTCCTCGCGGTGTGGAGCGCCGCCGCCGTCCCGGCGTTCGAGGACCGGCTGCGGCGGAGGTACGCCGAGGTCGGCGTCTGCCTGGTCGAGGTGGCCCGCGGCGAACCCGACGTCGTCTACCTGGCCTCGACGCGCGCCGCGTAACGCCGCTCCAGGTCCGCGGCCCGTCCGCCGCGATCGGGACGCTCGGCGTCCCGCAGCCGGTCGGCCAGCAACTCCAGCCGCAGGTGCCAGGCGGTCAGGGCTGCGGCGCACCGCCCCCGCTCCCCCGCCGGGCCGGTCTGGGTGAGCACCACCCGGGTGCCCGCCGGATGGCCTCCGGTCAGCTCCCACCGCACTCGCCCGAAGGGCTCGCCGCCGGACGGCCAGGCGTACTCCAGAAGCTCCGGAGCGGCGACCGCCGTCACCTCGCCGGCAGGCACCCCGTCGACGACCGCCCCGGGCGGCGGGAATCCGCCGGCCTCGGGCGCCGTGGACCCCACGAGCGCGGGCCAGACCTTCTCGATCGGATGCGGGATGTTCCGTTCGAACCGGACGGTCCAGCCGTCGGCGTCCTCGCTCAGGTCGCCTTCGTCCAGGCCGAACGCCTCCGCGTACGCGTCGTGCCGCCCGGCGTAGCCGTCGGGCGCCGGCTTCAGCCCCGTCGGATTCCCGGCCAGGGCCGACTCGAGCGCCGACAGGCAGCTCTCCCATCCGGCGGCGAAGCTGCCGGCCATCGGCCGGTCGGCGAAGGTGTGGGTGAGGACGAAGACGCAGCCCGGCCCGTCGGGGCGCAGCTCCCAGCGCAGCGGGTCGTCGTACCAGGTGAAGGCGAGCACGCGTGGCGGATCGAACTCCGTGATCTCGCCCGTGCCGAGCGGGAGCTCCGGATGCGTCCCGCCGAACCGGATCTTCCCGCCGGGCCGGAGGTCGATCTCCTCCACCGGCGAGGGGAACCAGTGGGCGAGGTGGACGGGGTCGGTCAGGGCTCGCCAGACCTTCTCCATCGGGTGCGCGAACCGGCGCTCGATCCGCAAGACGTTGCGGCCGTCGGCGGTCTCCAGAGTCGAATTCATCTGCTTCGCGGCGTGGAGACCCCGGCGTTGAGGCCGGGGAGGAAACGCCGCTCCCTCCTTAGATTGTCGGTGGTGGTGGTTAGTGTGCGGGCATGCGGTTCCGGCTTGCGCCCACGCCCGCCCAAGAGCGGGCGCTGCTGGAGCACTGCTTTCACGCCCGATATGTGTGGAACCTGGCGGTCGAGCAGCATCAGCACTGGCGACCGGGCCGGAAGAGCGCACCGGGCTATGCCGAGCAGTCCCGCCAGCTGACCGAAGCCAGGAAAGAGTTCGACTGGCTGGCGGCGGGGTCTCAGACGGTGCAGCAGCAGGCGTTGCGTGACTTCGCCCAGGCGATGAGTAACTTCTTCGCTGGGACCCATCGGCGGCCGACCTGGCGTAAGGCGGGCGTGCATGAGGGGTTCCGGATCGTCGGAGGTCGTGGCCGGCACTGGGATGTGCGGCGGCTGTCTCGCAAGACGGGTGAAGTGCGGATCCCGAAGGTCGGCTGGGTCCGGTTCCGCTGGTCCCGTCAGTTTCTTGAGGAGGCCAAGTCGTTCCGGGTGAACCGGGATCGGGCAGGCCGCTGGCATGCGGCGTTCGCGGTGATCCCGCCACCGGTCAATGGGCCGGGTACCGGTGAGATCGTCCGCGTGGACCGTGGCGTGGTCGTCTCGGCCGCACTGTCCACTGGTGAGCGGTTGTCCGTGCCCGGCCTGCGCGAAACCGAGGCCGAACGGCTGCTGCGCTTGCAGCGCCGGCCGGCGCGCGCAAAGCCCGGGTCGAACCGCCGCACGCGGGTCAAGGCCGCGATCGGCCGGTTGAAGGCTCGTGAGACCGACCGGCGTAAGGATTGGGTGGAGCAGACCTCCACCCGCCTCGCCGCTGATTTCGATCTCATCCGGGTCGAAGACCTGAAGATCAAGAACATGGAGCGGTCCGCGCGCGGCACCATCGCCGCGCCGGGCACGAACGTGCGCGCCAAGGCCGGGCTCAACCGCTCCATCCACGCAGCCGGATGGGGCCTTCTGGTGACCCGACTGGAGCAGAAGACGCCGGACCGGGTAGAAAAGATCAACCCCGCGTACACCTCCCAGATCTGTCATGCCTGTGGGCACTGCGCTGCGGACAACCGTGAGAGCCAAGCGGTCTTTCGCTGTCGCGCCTGCGGGCATACCGATCACGCCGATGTGAACGCGGCCAAGAACATCAGAGACATCGCCGTCGGACGGACGGTGACAGCGCGGGGAGCCCTCCAGCCACCAGGCGGGGCCATGAACCGCGAACCTCAACCTGTTCTCACCTCCGGGTAGGACCGGGTTGGAATCCCCCCGCCTTCAGGCGAGGGGAGGACGTCAAGCCTCGTCGTCCTCCATCGTGTCCAGGTGACGCTCCAGGGCGTCGAGCGCGTCCGTCCACAGCCTCCGGTAGGGCGCCAGCCAGGCGTCGATCTCGGCGAGCGGCTCGGGACGGAGCTCGTACCACCGCCGTTGCGCCTCGGGGCGTGCCCTGACCAGGCCTGCCTCCCGCAGGACCCGGAGGTGCTTCGAGGTGCCGGGCTGGGTCAGGCCGAGTTGCTCGGTCAGCTCGCCGACCAGGCGGGGGCGCTCGAGCAGCAGGTCGAGGATGCGGCGGCGGGCCGGTTCCGCCAGTACGTCGAAGGTTGTGGTCACGCTGGGAACATAACCGCAGATGCATATTACCGTCAAGGAATACAGGGAGATCGGTCAGTGGGCCGCCGCTTCCTTCACCATGGTCGGGTAATCGGTGTACCCCTCGGCACCGCCGCCGTACAGCTTGGTCAGATCCGCCACCGCGAGCGGATGACCGGTGCGCAGCCGGTCCACCAGGTCCGGGTTGGCCAGATAGGAGCGGGCGAAGGCGATCATGTCCGCCCTGCCGTCCGCGACGGCCTTCTCCGCCGACGGGCCGTCGTACCCGCCACCGAGGATCAGCGTGCCGTGGTAGGCCTCGCGGACGTCGGCGATGAAGTCGTCGCCGAAGGCGAGGCCGAGCCCGTTGCGCTCACGGAAGCTCGCCTGCGCGGTGACGTTGAGGTACGCCGCCCCGAGACGGTCCAGCTCTGCCGCGACGCGAAGGTAGAGCGGCCGCCAGTCGTCGAACGGCGCGGCGCCGTTGACGACGCCGTTCGGGGTGACCTTCACGCCGACCGGCAGTCCCGCGGCGGAGGCCGCCTCCGTCACCTCCAGCAGAAGGCGGATCCGGTTCGCCGCCGACCCTCCGTACGCGTCGGTGCGGTCGTTGACGTTCGGGTCGAAGAACTGGTCGAACAGGAACCCGTTGGCCGCCTGGATCTCCACGGCGTCGAAGCCGGCCGCGTCCGCCCGCTCGGCCGCCGCGGCGAAGTCGGCCGCCACCGACCGCACCTCCTCCGTGGTCATGGCCCGGGGGACTCCCGCCGGGACCAGCCCGGGGGTGCCGTCCGGGGTCCAGGCGAGCACCTCGGCGCGGGCGGGGACCTCACTGGCCCCGGAAGGCGGCGTGCCACCGGGCTGGAGGGAGGCGTGGGAGACCCGGCCGGTGTGGATGAGCTGGACGGCGATGTGCCCGCCGCGTGCGTGGACGGCATCGGTGACCATCCGCCACGCCGCGGCCTGCTCGTCGGTGTGGAGCCCTTCGGTCCACAGGTAGCCGCGGGCCTGGAGGGAGACCGCGGTGGAGCCGGTGACCATCAGCCCGGCGGTGGCGCGCTGCGCGAAGTACTCCGCGGTCAGCTCGGTCGCCGTGGCCTCCGGCCAGCGCGCCCGGTTGCGGGTCATCGAGGACATGACGATCCGGTTCGCCAGCCGCAGCGAGCCGAGGTCGTACGGTTCGTACAGGGACACGGGCGTTCGCCTCTCGGTTCGGTCGGAGTCAGAAGGGAAGGGGTTCGGACTGCTCGGCGAGGGTGATCCAGCGGGCCTCGGTGAAGAAGTCGATCTCCTGGGGGCCGCCGAAGGCGCCGAACCCGCTGTCCTTGATCCCGCCGATCGGGGCCTGTGGCTCCTCCTGGATGGTGTGCGCGTTGACGTGGGCGGAGCCGTGGCGCAGCCGGCGGGCGATCGACAGCGCGCGGGCGGTGTCCCGCGTGAAGACCGCGCTGGTGAGGCCGTAGTCGGTGTCGTTGGCGAGCGCGACCGCCGCGTCGTCGTCGGCGACGGTGTAGAGCGAGGCGACCGGGCCGAACGTCTCCTCGTGGTACACGCGCATCTCCGGCGTCAGCCCGTCCAGGACCGTCACCGGGTAGTTCCGGCCGTCGGCCCCGCCACCGAGCAGCGTCCGTGCTCCTTTGCCGACGGCGTCGTCGACGAGCGCCGCGATCCGTTCGACGGCGCGCTCGTTGATCAGCGGTCCGATGACGGTGTCCGGATCGGCGGGGTCGCCCTGCCGGAGGCTCGCCGCCTTCTCGACGAACCGGGTGGTGAACTCCCCGGCGATCGCGCGGTTCAGGATGATGCGGTCCACCGCCAGGCAGACCTGCCCGGAGTTCTGGAACTTCGCGTACGCGATCGCGGAGACGGCGTGGTCCAGGTCGGCGTCCTCGCAGACGATGATCGGGTTCTTGCCGCCGAGCTCGAGGGCGGCCGGTTTGAGGTGCTCCCCCGCCAGCCGTCCGACGATGCGGCCGACCGCGGTGGAGCCGGTGAAGGCGACCCGGCGCACCCGCGGATCGGCGATGAGCGCCTCGATGACGGCGGGCGCGTCGTCGCGGTCGTTGGTGACCACGTTGAGCGCCCCGTCGGGCAGCCCCGCGTCCCGCAGCACGTCGGCGAGGAACAGGCCGGAGGTGATCGGGGCGTCCTCGCTCGGCCGCAGCACGACCGTGTCGCCGACCGCGAGCGCCACCATGATCGTGCGGGCGCACAGGATGAGCGGGGCGTTCCACGGCACGATGGCGGCGACCACGCCGGCGGGTTCGCGGACCGCGAGGGACCACTGCCCGGTCCGGTCGGTCGCGGGCAGGTGCCCGGCCGGGGCCGTGGCCGCGGTGGCTGCCTGCCGCATCTGGTCGGCGGTGACCTTGACGTTGACGCGTGCCCAGGCGCGGGTGCCGCCCGTCTCGTTCAGCATGATGTTGGAGAACTCGGCCAGCCGGGACTCCAGCAGGTCGGCGGCGCTCATCAGGAGGGCGCGGCGGGCCGAGGGCGGTGTCGCGGCCCAGCGGGGGAAGGCCGCATGCGCCGCGCCGACGGCCGCCCGTACGTCCTCGGCGTCCGCCGCAGCCACGAGGGCGTACACCTCGCCCGTGCAGGGGCCCCGGTCCTCGGTCGTACGCCCGGACCGTGCCGGGACGTCACGGCCGTCGATCAGCAGTGCGCGCTTGACGGTCATCATCGTCTCCTGTCGTCTCAGCGGTGCCGGGCCAGGGCGGGGGTTCCGCCCGGGCACGGGGGAAGTTGGTGGTGCGGGCTCAGCGGGGCGGTGGCCCTGGCGGTCGCCGCGCGGCGACGTCCGCGCAGCGAGGTGAGGACCGCCAGACCGGTGAGCGCGATGACGCCGACGCCGTATCCGTAGGCGGTGGCGAACAGCCCGGCGTGGGTCACGGCGACGCCGGCGACGACCGCGGGGACGCTCAGCCCGAGGTAGGCGGCGAGATAGATGGCGGTGACGACCTCGGCCCGCCGCTCGGCGGGGGCGAGACCGGTCAGGATCCGCAGCGCCCCGGAGAAGGAGGGCCCGAACCCGGCCCCGGCGACCATGGTTCCGGCGAAGAACAGCGCGGTGACGTGTGCGTTCAGCGCGAGCATGGCGAGTGCGACGCCCGCCATCAGGAGACCGGAGCCGAGGTAGAGGGCACGCTCGGGGGACCAGCCCCGGCCGAGCACGGACAACACCACCGCGGTGCCGTTCAGCGCCACGATGACCAGTCCGCCGACGAGGTGGTCGGTCGAGTGGGACAGCGTGGCCACTACGGACGGGCCGAGCGACAGGTAGAGGCCGGCGAGCGCCCAGGCGGCCACGATCGAGGGCAGCAGCGCGGCGTACGCGCCGCGGACGGAGGGCGGCACCGCCGCCCGCGGCCGCAGCGAACGCCGCCAGGCGCCGTCGGCCGTCACGGTCTCCGGCATCGCGAAAGCGAGCAGCAGCAGCCCGGCGAAGGACGTCAGGAGCAGCACGTACACGAGTCGGGTCGGCGCGGGCCCGTACTGCACCAGCAGGCCGGAGCCCAGCGCGCCGAGCGCGATCCCGCCCGAGGCGGCCACGTTCGTCATCAGCGCGCCGAGGCGGGAGCCCGGCTTCTGCAGATCGATCAGCATCGCACTGATCGCGCCGGACGCGGTCCCGGTTGCGACGCCCTGCAGGACGCGTCCGGCGACCAGCCAGGCGACGCCGTCGGCCATGGCGAACGCGGTCATCGCCGCGACCTCGGTCAGCGCCGCGACGAGCAGCACCGGACGCCGCCCGACGTGGTCCGACAGCGAGCCGACGAACAGCAACGTCACCAGCAGCGCCAGTGCGTTGGCGGCGTACACCGCGGTCAGCGTGACCGGGGAGAAGTGCCAGGCGTGCTGGTAGATCCCGTACATCGGCGACGGTGCGGCGGAGGCGAACTGCAGCAGGCACAGCATCGCCGCCAGCGACCAGAACGCCACCGTGCCCGGCAGCCCGATCCGCCGGTTCGCGGGCCGCACAGCGACCTCAGTGACCATGAACGATCCTTTCCTCGTACTGGTGACGAAGCTACGGATCGCGTGATCAACTCGAATCTGTCATGCATTAGGTAGTTCCGTATGATCTGCACCGTGCTCTACGGCCGCCGGACCGAGCAGACGGTCCTCGACGAACTCGTCCACACGGCGCTCGGCGGGCGCAGCGGCGTCCTGGTGCTGCGCGGCGAGCCCGGCATCGGCAAGACGGCCCTCCTCGACTACGCCGCCGGCGCGGCGTCGGGCACTCAGGTGATCCGCGGGGCCGGCGTCGAGGCCGAGACCGATCTGCCCTACGCGGGCCTGCACCTGCTCCTCCGGCCGGTCCTGCACCTGACGGACCGCCTCCCCGAAGCCCAGCGGGACGCGCTGCGCTCCTCCCTCGGTCTGGGCACGATCGATCCGGACGCGCGGTTCCTCGTCGCCCTGGCCACGCTGTCGCTGCTGACGGAGGCGGCCGCGGAGGGCCCGCTGCTGTGCCTGATCGACGACGCGCAGTGGCTGGACGACGTGTCGGCGGAGACGCTGGTGTTCGTCGCCCGCCGCCTCCACGCGGAGCCGATCGCGATGATCTTCGCGGTCCGCGACGACGAGACGCACGCGTTCCCCGCCGCGGGACTGCGCACGCTGCGGCTCGACGGCCTCGATCGGGAGGCCGCGGACGTCCTGGTACGGGCCGCGCGCACCGAGCTGTCCGGCGCGGACCGGGAGCGCCTGGTGGCCGGGGCGGCCGGCAATCCGCTGGCCCTCCTCGAGATGCGACCCGACGGTGACGCCCTGTCGCTGACCGACCGGCTCCGGGAAGCCTTCCTCGGCCGGGTCCGCCGGCTGCCGGACACCACCCGGCGGCTGCTGCTGCTCGCGGCGGCCGAGGGCGCCGGTGACCTGGGCGTCGTGCTCCGTGCGGCGGCGACCCACGCGCTGTCCCTCGGTGACCTGGAACCCGCAGAAGGGGCCGCCCTCGTCCGCGTCACCGACACGGAGATCGCGTTCCGGCATCCGCTCGTACGGGCGGCCGTATACCAGTCCGCGACGCGGTTCGAGCGGATCGCCGCCCATTCCGCGCTCGCGGACGCTCTCACGGAGCCGGAGGACGCCGACCGCCGGGCCTGGCACCTCGCCAAGGCCGCGAGCGGGACGGACGAGAAGGTCGCGGCCGAGCTGGAAGGGACCGCGCTCCGGGCGCGGGCCCGGGGCGGCTACGAGGCCGCCCTCGCGGCCTACGCGCAGGCGGCCAGGCTCAGCCCCGCCCTCGACGATCAGGCGCGACGGCTGGTGCTGGCCGGGGAGATGGCGGCCGAGACGGCCCGGCTGAACGAGGCGCGGACCGCCGCCGAACAGGCGGCACGGCTGCCGGGCGACCCGACGCTGGCGGCGAGGATCGCGCGGGTGCGCGCGACGGCCGATTTCAAGCAGGGACGTCCGCGCTCGGCCCACGCGTTGCTGACCGAGGGCGCTCACCGGATCGCGGACGCCGACCCGCACCAGGAGCTGCGGATGCAGCTCACCGCGGTGAACGCCGCGTGGGTCGCCGACGACGCGAGCCTGCTCGCGACGACCGCCGCCCGGCTGGACGGGCTGCGGCTGCCGCCGGGCGACCCGATGACGCCCGTGCGCGCCTTCCTGGTCTGGATGACCTCCTTCGCGCTGGACCGTCCGGGCAAGGAGCTTCCGCCGCTCGGCCGGGTCGTCGCGGAGGCGCGGGAGGCGTCGGTGCGCTGCCCACACGACCTGTCGCTCATCGCCATCGGCGGCCTGGCGGCGGGACACGACCGGGAGACGCGCGACATCACCGAGGCCATGGCCGCCGACAGTCGGATGCGCGGGCGGCTCGGCTGGCTCACCGCGATGCTCAGCCTGCGCGCGGCGGCCGAGACTCTCCTCGGCGAGCACCGTGACTCCCGCACCATCGCGCAGGAGGCGCTGCGGCTCGCCACGGACACCGGGCAGGTCCGTTGGATCCGGCACTCGGCCGGGATCCTCGCCTATCTCGCTGCCGTCGAAGGCGACGAGGACGGCTGCCGGGCCCTGGTCGCCCAGGCCCTGGGCGGCCCGGTCTCGGAGTTCACGTCGCCGGGCGGGACCTGGGCGCACTGGGCCCTCACGATGCTCGACCTGGGGGCCGGCCGCGCGGAGTCGGCGGCGGGCCGCCTGGACGTGTCCGCCGCCGGACCCGTCCGGTTCGGCCCTCCGATCATGCGGGGCATTCCCGACGTGATCGAGGCGCTGGTGCGCGCCGGGCGGCCTGCGGACACCGCCGCCCCGCTGGCCAGGCTGGAGGAGTGGGCCGGACAGGTCCACCGGCCGGGCGCCGACGCGCTGGTCCTGCGGTGCCGGGCGCTGACGGCTCCCGGCACGGAGGCGGAGGACCACTACCGCGCCGCCCTCGAGCTGCACCGGGCGGACCTCCGGCCCTTCGACGAGGCGCGGACCTCCCTGCTGTACGGGGAATGGCTGCGCCGCGGCCGCCGCAAGGCCGAGGCCAGGCCGTACCTGTCCGCCGCGCTCGGTGCGCTCGAGGCCCTCGGCGCGCGGCCATGGGCGGAACGCGTACGCGGCGAACTCGGCGCGGCCGAGGCGCGCCGGTCGCCGGAGGCGGCTCTCGGCCCAGGACTCACCGCGCAGGAACGGCAGATCACGAGGCTGGCCGCCGAGGGACTGTCGAACCGGGAGATCGCCGCACGGCTGTTCCTCAGCCCCCGCACGGTCGGCTACCACCTGAGCAAGGCCTACCAGAAGCTGGGCATCGCCTCGCGGGCCGAGCTGGTGACGGCGACCGCCGACGGCGCCCTGTGACCCTCCACGGAGGCGGGGACCGCGGGCTCCGCTGGTGCGTAAGCTTCGGGACATGACGACCTTCGACGCGTACGAGCGCGAACTGTGGGCGGGACGGGCCGAGGCGTACGAGCAGGGCTTCGCACGGCTGTCCGGCTGCACCGTCGAGCGGCTGCTGGACGCCGCCGGGGTGCGGGCGGGCCACCGGGTACTCGATGTGGGGACCGGCCCCGGTCCCGTGGCCGCCGCGGCGACACGCCGGGGTGCGCAGGTGTCGGCCGTCGACGCCGAGCCGGAGATGGCCGAGACCGCGGCGCGCAACGTGCCCGGCGCGGACGTGCGCGTCGCCGTCCTTCCCGAGCTGCCCTTCGACGACGCGTCGTTCGACGCCGTGGTCGGTAACTTCGTGATCAACCATGTCGGCGAGCCGGTGACGGCCCTCGAGGCGCTGCGCCGGGTCCTGCGGCCGGGCGGTGCCCTGGCGCTGACCTGCTGGACGATGCCGGGCAGTGGTGTGCTCGCCCTCGTCCGGGAGGCGATGGACGAGGTCGGCGTCCCGTGGCCGGAGGACGTGCCGGTGAGCCCGTTCATGGAGTACGGGCGGCCGGGGGCGTTCGGTGAGTTGATGGGCCGGGTGCTGCGCGACGTGTCGGTCGAGGAGCTCGACTGGGAGTTCGAGTTCGAACCGGAGGACTGGTGGCGGACCGGGGCGATGGCCAGAGTCGGGTCGAACGGCGTCGTCCTCACGCGGCAGGACCCGGCGACCATCGCACGGGTCAAGGACGCCTATGACCGCATCCTCCGCCCGTACGCCGCCGGCAACGGGACGGTGCGCGTGCCTGCGCATGCGCTGCTGGCACGCGGCGTGCGCTGAGCCGGGCGCACCCGGGTCTTCCCGGCCCGGCGACGGACGCCCGGTTCAGCCCCGCCGGTCGGCTCCTGTCTCGGGGGTGGGAGCGGACGAGGGCACCGTGAAAGGCTGCCGCCCGCCGGGGACGCCCGCCTCGGGGCCTCCGTCGATCTCGAAGCGGTCGAATCGGAACGGCACGCCACCCGCGGCCAGGAGGTGCGGGGCGTCCATGAGCTGGAAGTGGACGTGCGGCTCGCTGGAGTTCCCCGAGTTGCCGCACTCGGCGATCTGCTCCCCGGCGGTGACGCGTTGCCCGGCGGTCACCCGGGCCGACCCACGGCGCAGGTGCGCCAGGACCGCGTAGCCACCGCCGTCCATCGCGATGACGATGTGGTTGCCCAGGAGCCTGCCCGGCCCGAACAGCTCCCGAACCATGCCTTCGACGAGAAGATAGATGACCCCCGGCACGGAGTCGCGGCTCCAGTGATCGCGGCTTCGGCGTCGTACCCGGACCACGACGCCGTCGACCGGCGCGAACACCGGCCGGCCGAAGCCGGGGAAGCGTTCAGGGCTGCGGGTCGGCGGCCAGGCGGCCCGCACGCCCTGCCACTCCCGCTCGGTGTCGGGGTGGTGGACCAGGTCGATGGCGTACGTCTGACCGTAGGCGTGCACGCCGTGGCTCGGGACCCGGTCGGCGGGACTGTTGACCGCCACCCAGCGCCCCCGCACGGGCGGGCTCACCAGGACCGGTTCACGCTCGGCGGGACGGAGGCGCACGAACAGCGCGGCCACCCCGGCGACCCACACGGCCAGGCCTGCCGGCCACAGCGGGCCAAGGCCCCCGAAGGCGGCGACAAGCATGAGGACCGTGCCGGGCAGGGGCAGGAGCTTGCCGAGCGCCACGGTGCGCGCCCATCGTTTGGACATCAGCGTCCTCCTCGTCATCGGCTTCATCGGCGGGCCGCCAGGAGCAGAGCGAGCAGCGGCACGACGCGTTCGCCGGGGACGGCGTACTCGCCCCGGCTCTCGGTGCGCAGCCAGCCCGCCGCGACCAGCTGCCGCAGGTGGTGGTACAGCTGGCCGCTGGTGCCGAGCTGCTCGTGCTCGCCCAGCGCGGCGGTCGTACGGGTGCCGAGGAGGATCTCGCGCAGGAGCAGCAGCCGGACCGGATGCGCCAGCGCGGCCAGTGCGGCCGCGCCCTGCGTCCAGTCGGCTCCCATCAGGTCCTCGGTGGTCCTGCCCTCCTGCCACTCGTAGTGCTCCCCGGTGGGCAGGTCGACGGCGCCGGTGAACAGCACCGCGCCCGTCGCCGGCACGCGGTCCTTCAGCCCGGCGAGCGCCCACAGGGCGCCGGCGTCGGCGGAGGCCGCGACCGGCTCGGCGAGTGACCCTCCTGTCTCGAGCCGGGCCACGCGCTCCTCGAGCCGCGCCAGCCGCTCGACCAGGGAGGACTCGTCCGGCCGCTCTTCGCTCATGGCTCGAGTATTACGTAAGAACGTAATTACGTCTATTTGTCATTTCACCCTCCTTCGTCGAGGTGGCCCCCGGCACGGTCCGACCACCGACCTGGATGCAGACATTCAGTGATCTTGAACCGTATGGTCGGACTTTCCGCACCATGAGGAGACGGACCTTGGCACTCGAGTCCGCACCGCCCGGCGTCGACATCACCCGACCGTCCCCGGCACGTGTGTACGACTACGTGCTCGGCGGTTCGGCCAATTACCCGGTCGACCGGCAGGCGGCGGAGGAGGTGTGGCGCGTCGCACCGGAGACGCGGCAGCTTGCCAGGGACAGTCGCGGCTTCCTGATCCGCGCGGTCCGGTTCCTGGCCGAGGAGGTCGGGATCGACCAGTTCCTCGACATCGGCGCCGGCCTGCCGACGGCGGACAACGTGCACCAGGTCGCCCGCAGGACGAACCCGCGTGCCCGGGTCGTCTACGTCGACAACGACCCCACGGTCCGGATCCACGCGGAGCGCCTGCTCGACGGCGATCCGAACGCCGTCTTCCTTCCCGGGGACGTACGCCGGCCGGCGGAGATCATCGAGCGCACGCGGAGCCTCCTCGACCTCGACCGGCCCGTCGCGCTGCTGCTCGTGGCGGTCCTGCACTTCGTCGCCGAGGACCCGCACGGCATCGTCGACCGCCTCATCGCGGCGCTGCCTCCCGGAAGCCACCTGGTGATCGCCCATACCACCTCGGCGGACATGGACCCGGCGTTCCGCGAGCGGCTCGACCAGACCTACGCCGGCGCACCGGCACCGCTCATCACGCGCACGCCCGAAGAGATCGAGTCGACGTTCCGCGGCCGGACACCGCTCCCTCCGGGACTGGTCGACGTCGCCCGCTGGCGGACCGCGTACCCCCGCACCCCGGGCCCGCTGCGGGTACTCGGCGGCGTGGCGCGCCTGTGAGGCGGCCCGGCGACCATCGCCGGAAAGGTCGGACGTGGGATGTAACGACGACAGGACGCGTACGATGCTCCGGAAGGCGCGGCGACGAGCACATCCGGACGTAGGGTGGGAGCTTATGATCCCGCGCGTTGCCGGGAGGTGCGAGTGACGGACAGGCAGGCCCCGCGCGGCCTTGCGCGGCGAGTCGGTGGACAGGTCCAGCATGAGATCATGCAGCTGATCCTCGACCGGCGCCTGCGGTCCGGCGACCTGCTGCCCACCGAGACGGAGCTGATGGAGGACCTCGGCGTCAGCCGCAACTCCATCCGCGAGGCACTGAAGGGCCTGCAGGCGCTCGACATCGTGGAGGTCCGCCACGGCTACGGCACATACGTCGGGCAACTGTCACTCACCCCCCTCGCCGACGGACTGACCTTCCGCACGCTGCACGAGCTGGGCAGCGACGTCCGCGCGCTGAGCGAGATCCTCCAGGTCCGGGAGATCCTTGAGGCCGGGCTGATCAGGCGCGTCGCCACCACCATCCCCGACGATGACCTCGCCGCGCTGGACGCCGTCGTCCGCCGGATGGAGACGCGGGCACGGGCGGGCGAGACCTTCGCGGAGGAGGACCGGCAGTTCCACGAGCTGCTGTACCGCTCGCTCGGCAACGCCCTCGTCCCGCAGTTCCTCGAGGTGTTCTGGAAGGTCTTCGACCGCGTGTCGGGCATCCGCGGTTGGAACCACGACCCCTCCCCCATCGGCACCGTCCGGCGGCACCGCGCGATCGTCACCGCGCTGCGGCGGCGGGACGTCGAAGCGGCCGAGCAGGCTCTGAGCAAGCACTTCCGCAACATCGACACCCGAGTGGAGAAGGCCGCCCGCCGCGACCAGTCCGCCGACGAGGCCGACCGCGGCTGACCGGGTCGCGGCCTGACGACCGGCCGGGACCTCACGCGGATCGGTAACGGCCGGACCCCTTGACCCCTTTTTCGCCCTGCGGTTATGTTACGACGGACGTGGGACGTCCTATGTCCGGCTAGGACGTCCCACGTCACGCGGACAGAAGGCGGCCGGGCGCCTGGACCAAGACCACGACAGGAAGCGGCGGGAACGTGAACAGCATCGACGGCCTCCGGGACCGCCTGGGGCGCATCGCCTACGGCGGTGACTACAACCCCGAGCAGTGGCCCGAGCACGTCTGGGATGAGGACCTCCGGCTGATGAAGGAGGCCGGCGTCTCGCTGATCAGCGTCGGGATCTTCTCCTGGGCCACCGTGGAGCCCGAGCCCGGCACGTACGACTTCGGCTGGCTGGACCGCGTCATGGACCTGCTCGCCGACGGCGGCGTCGCCGCGTGCCTGGCCACGATGACGGCCTCCCCGCCGCCCTGGCTCACCGCGCGGCACCCCGAGATCCTGCCGACCGGCGCCGACGGCACGCGGATGTGGCCGGGCGGGCGGCAGCACTACTGCCCGTCCAGCCCGGTCTACCGTGAGTACGCCGCGGGTCTGGCCGAGCGGGTCGCGACCCGCTACACCGGCCACCCCGCGCTGGCGCTCTGGCACGTCGGCAACGAGTACGGCAACGTCGCCCCGTGCTACTGCGACGTCTCCGCCGACGCGTTCCGGCGCTGGCTGCGGGAGCGGTACGGCTCGGTGGACGCCCTCAACGACGCCTGGTCGACGACGTTCTGGTCCCAGCGGTACGCCTCCTTCGACGAGGTGCTGCCGCCGCGCAGCCCCGCGCCGTTCGCCAATCCCGCCCACGCCGTCGACTACGCGCGGTTCTCCTCCGACGAGCTGCTCGCCTGTTACCTCGTCGAGAAGGAGGTCCTGCGGCGGGTGAGCCCGGACGTGCCCGTGATGACCAACTTCCCGCCGTCGCTGCGGCCAGCCGACCTGTGGACGTGGGCGCCGCACCTGGACGTCGTCGCCTACGACGCCTACCCCGACCCGAACGACGCCGCGGCCGACGCCAAGGTCGCCTTCTCCTACGACGTCATGCGCTCGCTGCGCGACGGGCAGCCCTGGCTGCTGATGGAGCAGGCGCCGAGCGCGGTCAACTGGCGTGCCCGCAACGCTCCCAAGCCCGCGGGCGCCATGCGGCTGTGGAGCTGGCAGGCCGTCGCGCACGGGGCGGACGCGGTGATGTTCTTCCAGTGGCGGCAGTCCCGGGGCGGCGCCGAGAAGTTCCACTCGGCGATGGTCCCGCACGGCGGACCCACCGGCCGGGTCTTCGAGGAGGTCCGTGAGCTCGGGAACGAACTCGCCGCCACGACGGCGCTGCCGGGCGCGCGGGCCCCGCGCGCGGACGTCGCGCTCGTGCTGGACTGGCCGAACTGGTGGGCGCTCGAGCAGGACGCCCACCCGAGTGCGGACGTGCGGTTCCTGGACGCCGCCTGGGCGCTCCACGGCCCGCTGTACGACGCGAGCGTCGCCTGCGACATCGTCCGCCCGGACGCCGACCTGTCCGCCTACCGGCTCGTCGTCGTACCCAACCTCTACCTGGTCGACGAGGAGGCCGCCCAGGGCATCGAGCGGTACGTCGAGGACGGCGGCACGCTGGTGATGTCGTTCTTCTCCGGCATCGTCGACCCGCACGACCGGGTGCATCTCGGCGGCTATCCCGGGCCGTTCCGGCGGGTGCTGGGGCTGCGCGTCGAGGAGTTCGGGCCGCTGCCGGAGTCCGGGACGATCGGGCTGTCCCAGGGCACCGGCACCGTCTGGTCCGAGGACATGCACCTGGAGGGCGCCGAGGCCGTCGAGTACTTCACGACGGGTGAGCCGGCCGGGCGACCGGCGGTCACCCGCCATCGGTACGGCCGGGGCACCGCGTGGTACCTGGCCACCCGGCCCGACCCGGTGACGATGCGCCGCCTCCTCGACCGGATCCGCGAGGAGGCGGGCGCGCGCCCCGTCCTGCCGGGCCTGCCGGAGGGCGTCCAGGCACGGGCCCGGGTCACCGGCGACGGGCCGTGCTACATCGTCCTGAACCATCGGACCACCCCCGTGACGGTCGATCTTCCCGGCCCGATGAGCGACCTCGTGGGCGGCACGGACGCCGCCGCTACCGTGCGGCTCGCACCGCGCGGCGTCGCGGTCCTCCGCCCGGCCGGCTGACGACACGGACCTTCGACCGGCCCTCTCCCGAACCCGGGAGAGGGCCGGTGGCATTCGGGCGAGCGGGTCGAGGTGGACGCCTTGGCCGTGCGCCCGGCCTGCATGTGGCGTTCACGCACAGTGGTGCGACGCTGGGACTGATCGCCGGTGAGCTGCTCGCCGACGAGATCGTGACCGGGGAGGCCCAGCCGCTGCTCGAGGCGTTCCGCCCCGGCCGTTTCCAGTGACCTCGAGAAAGGACGGACCCACGATGACCGAACCGCTGCGCATCGGCCTCGCCGGATACGGCTTCGGCGGCCGGTACTTCCACGCGCCGCTGCTCGCCTCGGCCCCGGAATGCGCGTTCCTGGGCGTCGTCACGACGTCCCCAGAACGCCGGAAACAGGTCGCCGCCGAGCTGGACCGGCCGGCGCACGCCTCGCTGGAGGAGCTGGCCGCCGCCGGCGCCGAGGCGGTGGCGATCTCGACACCGGCGGACACGCACATCCCGCTCGCGCGGCAGGCGCTCGAACTCGGCCTCGCCGTGGTCTGCGACAAGCCGTTCGCGCTGGACGCGGACGCCGCGCGGGAGACCGTCGAGCTGGCCGAACGGCTCGGTGTGGCCTTGACGGTGTACCAGAACCGCCGCTGGGACTCCGACTTCCGTACGCTGCGGCGGCTGGTGGACGCGGGGACGCTCGGCACGCTGACGCGGTTCGAGTCGCGGTTCGAGCGGTTCGCGCCCGACCCGGGTCCGCCGGCGGCGGGCGGCGGCACCCTGCTGGACTTCGGCAGCCACCTCGTCGACCAGGCGCTCGTGTTGTGCGGGCCGGTCGAGCGGGTGTACGCCGAATGGCACGTCGGCGACGGCGGGCTCGACGACGACGTGTTCGTCGCGCTGACCCACCGCGACGGCGCGCGGTCCCACCTGTCGGGCAGTTGGCGGCAGGGCGCGCCGGGCCCGCGGTTCCGCGTGAGCGGCACCACCGGCGCGTACGTCGTCGACGGCGTGGACGGGCAGGAGGCGGCACTGCTCGCCGGCGCCACTCCCGCCTCCGAAGGCGACCGCTGGGGCGCGGAGCCACAGGAGCGCTGGGGCCAGGTGTTGCGCGGGGACCACGCCGAGCCCGCGCCGTCGGAGCGCGGCCGATGGGACCTGTTCTACCCGGCGTTCGCCGCGGCGGTGCGCGGGACGGGACAGCTGCCCGTCGACCCCTGGGACGCGATCGCGACGGCGAGGGTCCTGGACGCCGCGCGCACCGGCGCGACGACCGGTCAGGTCGTCGCCCTGTCCTGAACGACAGGACGCGGGGAAGCGACTCCCGTGCCGAGGACCTCGCGCGCCTACCGGACGCGGAACCGGGCCGACGCTCCCGGTCGGGCATGTACCGGCGCACTCCCGCGCGAGGGCGTCCGGCCGGCCGCGCGGCGACGTCGGCCGGCCGCACCCGCAGCGACCCGGGTGCCGTCCGCCGACGCGGAACGAGGTCCGTCAGCGGATCGGGGTCGCGTCGTCGGCCGGGTGCCGCTCGCCGGCGGCCAGGCGGAGCGCCTGGCGGCAGGCCTGGATCGCGGGGTGCGGACCGCGGCCTCGGCGCACCGCGGTGAAGACCCGGCGCGCCCGCCGGCCTCGGGGAAGGAGCCGCAGGGGGACGGTCGGTTCACGCCCGCTCCAGATGAGGTCCGGCAGCAGGGCGACCGCGTGGCCCTGTTCGACGAGGCGCAGGTGGAGCAGGAGATCGGCGGACTCGAACCGTACGTCGGGCTCGAAGCCGGTGTCACGGCACAACGTCATGGCCCAGTGCCGGGCGGCCGTGCCCTCGGGCTCCATCGCCCAAGGGCCGCCCGCCGCCGCGCGCAGCGCCGCCGTCGGTCCCACCGTGCCGTCGTCCGGCTCGGGCAGCGCGAGGCGCAATGGGTCTTCGAGCAGGTCCTCCTGCTCCAGTTCGGCGGCGCGGGGGTTCGGGTTGCCGGGGTACTCCTCGGCGATGACCAGATCGAAGTCACGCGCTTGCAGGGCCGGAAGCGCCTCTTCCGGCTCCATCTGGGTGACGTGGACGCGCAGGCCGGGGTGGGTGTCGCGCAACAGGCTCAGCGCCGTCGGCATCAGGGCGAGGGCCGCGGTCTGGAACGACGCGATGCGGAGGGTTCCGGTCAGGTCGGTCAGTGAGGCGGCGATGTCCGCCTCGGCGCGCTCCAGGCGTTCCAGTACCGCCTCGGTGTGGGCGACGAGGATCTCGGCCTGTG
Source organism: Actinoallomurus sp. NPDC050550 (assembly GCF_040655075.1). NCBI lineage: Bacteria > Bacillati > Actinomycetota > Actinomycetes > Streptosporangiales > Thermomonosporaceae > Actinoallomurus > Actinoallomurus sp. NPDC050550. The sequence continues at coordinate 20,193 of NZ_JBFAJC010000056.1, forward strand.
GGGTGAGCCGTACACGACGCCCCACCGGTTCCAGCAGAGGGACGCCGGCTTCCGCCTCCAGCTGCGAGAGCTGTTGTGAGACGGACGAGGGGCTGTACGAGAGGGCCGCGGCGACGGCCGCCAGCGTGCCCCGGTGCTTGAGCTCGCGCAGCAGGCGCAGCCGGTGAAGGTCGAACATCGGCGGACCATTTCGAGGGGTGATTCGTCGGCTTTTACGACGAATATACGTTGAAAACATTTGCTGGACCGACGGAACCCGTGTGCCGCACGCTTGTTCCCATGCCTGAACACGCCTCCTCTCCTCGTACGGTGCCGTGGTTCTCCCGGCCCGCGGCACGGTCGTGGACGTGCGCGCCCGCGCCCGCCGGCGTGCGGGACTTCCACGCCGCGCTGCCCGGCTACGCGCCCACCCCGCTGACCGAGGTCCCCGCCGTCGCGGCCGAGCTGGGGGTGGGCCGGGTCTTCGTCAAGGACGAGTCGTCGCGTCTGGGACTGCCGGCGTTCAAGGCGCTGGGCGCGTTCTGGGCGGTGCATCGCGTTCTGGCCGAGCGGGCGGCGAACGGCCGGGCACCGTCCGGTCCGCTCACGTTCGTGACCGCCACCGATGGCAACCACGGCCGGGCCCTGGCCCGCGCGGCACGCCTGGCCGGCGGGCGCGCCCACGTCTTCGTGCCCGAGGGCGTTCACCCGATGGCCGTGGCCGCCATCGCCGGCGAAGGGGCCGAGGTCACCGAGGTCGCGGGCCCGTACGACGGTGCCGTCCGCCGGGCGGCCGAGGCGGCCGCCGTCCCCGGCGCGGTCCTCGTCCAGGACACCGCCTGGCCCGGCTACGAACGGATCCCCGGCTGGATCGTCGAGGGCTACTCCACCCTCTTCGCCGAGATCGACGCCCAGCTGGCCACGGCGGGGACCGGCCCGCCCGACCTCGTCGCCGTTCCGGTGGGCGTGGGCTCGCTGGCCCAGGCCGCCATCACTCACTACCGCAGCCGCGTCGCCGACCCGGCGCCGACGCTGCTGTCGGTCGAGCCCGAGGCCGCGCCCTGCGTCCTCCAAAGCCTCCTCGGCGGCGAGCCGGTCAGCGTCACCACGGGCGAGACCATCATGGCGGGCCTGAACTGCGGTACCCCGTCCGACATCGCGTGGCCCTTCCTGCGCGACGGGCTCGACGCCGCCATCGTCATCACCGACGCCGAAAGCGCTCGCGCCGCGGGTGACCTCGCCGCCCTGGGCGTGTCCTGCGGGCCGTGCGGCGCCGCGGCACTGGCCGGAGTCCGCGCCGCTCTCACCGGCGACGGCGCGCGGCGCCGCACCGCCCTGGGACTCGGCCCCGCATCGACCCTCGTCCTGCTCAGTACCGAAGGCGCCGACGCCAACCCCTCTCCGTTCGCCGGAGACCCTGGCATCTGACGAGGCCGGGCCCGCATCGTTCCCGAGCACATCTCCCGAAAGGTCGCCATGCCCGACGAAACGGTTGAACTCCTAGGCCGACTCATCGCCATCGACTCCGTCAATCCGGGTCTCGTCTCCGGCGGGGCGGGCGAGACCGCGATCGCCGACTTCTGCGGTCGGTGGCTGGCCGCCCATGGCTTCGAGGTGCACCGGCTGGAGAAGCGCCCGGGTCGTCCCTCGCTGGTCGCGATCGCCCGCGGCACGGGGGGCGGCCGCTCACTGATGCTCAACGGTCACCTCGACACCGTCGGCCTCGCCGGCTACGACGGTAATCCGCTCGCTCCGCGGATCAGCGACGGCAGGATGTTCGGGCGCGGGGCCTTCGACATGAAGGGCGGCGTCGCGGCCATGATGGTCGCGGCGGCCCGGGCCACACGGCGCGGGCCGCTGCGCGGAGACGTGCTCGTGGCCTGCGTCGCCGACGAGGAGCACGGCAGCCTCGGCACCGAGGAGGTCCTGGAGTCCTTCGGCGCCGACGCCGCGATCGTCACCGAGCCGAGCCAGTTGCAGCTGACTCTCGCCCACAAGGGGTTCGCCTGGTTCGACGTGGAGATCGAGGGGCGGGCGGCCCACGGCTCGCGCCCCGACCTGGGCGTCGACGCCATCACCAAGGCCGGCCGCTTCCTCGTCGCGCTGGAGGACCTGGGCCGCCATCTGGCCGGAGGTCCGGCACATCCGCTCCTGGGCACCGGGACCGTGCACGCCGGCGTCATCCACGGCGGCGAGGAGCCCTCCACCTACCCGGCGCGCTGCCGGATCACGCTGGAGCGCCGCACGGTCCCCGGCGAGGACGAGGGGAGCGTCCACGCGGAACTGACCGCGGTCCTCGAGGACCTCGCCGCCACCATCGCGGACTTCCGCTACCGTCTCGTCCCCGGCCTGCACCGGGAGCCCTTCCAGGCCGACCCGGACGCGCCGATCGTGCGCACCCTCACCCGCCACGCGGAATCGGTGCTCGGGCAGCCGCCCGTGATCCGCGCCGAGGCGTTCTGGACCGACTGCGCCCTCTTCGCCCGCGCGGGCATCCCCTGTCTTCTGTTCGGCGTCGCCGGTGAGGGCGCCCACGCGGCCACCGAATGGGCCGACATCGCCTCGCTGCACCACCTCACACGCATCCTCACCGACACCGCGGCCGACTTCTGTTCCTGAGCGCCGATACGGTTGGGCCGAACTGACGGAAGGGGCGGGCCGTGCGGGCGGTGGTGTACGACGGGTTCGGGCTGATGCCGGAGGTACGGGAGGTGCCCGATCCGGAGCCGCCGCGCGCCGGCGTGGTGATCCGGGTCGAGGCGACCGGGCTGTGCCGCAGCGACTGGCACGGCTGGATGGGCCACGACCCCGACATCACGCGGTTCCCGCACGTGCCGGGTCACGAGCTGGCGGGTGTCGTCGCGGCCGCCGGGCCGGACGTGACCGGGTGGCGGCCCGGCGACCGGGTGACGGTGCCGTTCGTGTGCGCGTGCGGCCGGTGCGCGGCGTGCGCGGCCGGTGACCAGCAGGTCTGCGAACGCCAGACCCAGCCCGGCTTCACCCACTGGGGGTCGTTCGCGGAGTACGTCGTCATCGACGACGCCGACGTCAACCTGGTGGCCCTCCCCGACGACCTGGCGGCCACCACTGCGGCGGCGCTGGGCTGCCGGTTCGCGACCGCGTTCCGGGCCGTGACCGCGCAGGGGCGCGTCGGGCCGGGCGTGTGGGTGGCGGTGCACGGGTGCGGCGGGGTCGGCCTGTCGGCGGTGATGATCGCCGCCGCGTGCGGGGCGCGGGTCGTCGCCGTCGACGTCTCCCCCGCGGCTCTGGAACTGGCCCAGCGCTTCGGCGCCGCCGCCAGCGTCGAGGGCCCGGACGGCGTGGCGGAGGCCGTACGCGAGATCACCGGAGGCGGCGCCGACGTGTCCCTGGACGCGCTCGGCAGCCCGGCGACCTGCGCGGCGTCCGTGGAGAGCCTGCGCCGCCGGGGACGTCACGTCCAGGTGGGCCTGCTGCCGCCGGCGGCCGGCCCGGCCGCGGTGCCGATGCACCGGGTCATCGCCCTGGAGCTGGAGGTCGTGGGCAGCCACGGGATGGCCGCGCACGCCTACGGGCCGATGATGGCGATGGTCGCGGCCGGGACCCTGCGGCCCGACTTGTTGGTCACCCGCACGATCGGCCTCGCCGACGCCCCGGCCGCCCTGGCGGCGATGGGCACCGCTCCGTCCGCCGGGGCCACGGTCATCGTTCCCTGACCGTTTCCTCGTGCAGGTGGGCGAACAGTCGCAGCAGCAGGTCGTGCAGCCGGGCGCGTTCGTCCTCGTCGAGCGGCGCGAGGACCCCCTCCTGGACGGCCGATGCCTCGGAGGTCAGGTCGGCCAGGGCCGTCCGGCCCGCCGGGGTGATCGTGACCACGACGCGGCGCCGGTCGGCCGGGTCGCGGGCGCGCTCGACGTGATCCGCGGCGGCCAGCTCGTCGAGGACCTTCACCACGTCGCTCGGGTCGATGCTCAGCCGGGCGGCGAGGTCGCGCTGCGCGTGCGGGCCGAAGTCGGCCAGCGCCGCGAGAACGGCCATGTGCCACAGGCGGACGTCACGCGCCGCGAGCCGCTCGGTGATGCGCATGCGCGCCGTCTTGCCCACCCGGGACAGCAGGTAGGTGGTGAGCGCCAGCAGGCTGGGCGGTGTCTCGTGCATGCCACCAGAGTGTAGGGTCTGCACCAATAATGGGTTCGCACCTATGAATTGGAGTGGACATGGACGTCCTGCACCCGCGCCTGCTCGTGACCCGGTTCGCCGAGTGCTTCGCCTTCTACGACGCGGTCCTGCCCGAGCTGGCGGGCGCGCGACTGGCGCGCGGCGGCGTGACCGGGCCGTACGCAAGCTGGGACGTCGGCGAGGATGGCGTCCTCGCGCTCTTCGACCGCGCCGCGATGGCGGCGGTCGTGGGCACGGCGGGACTACCCGCCGAGGCACCCGCCCAGGACCGGGCCATGTTCGTCAGCCGGGTCGCCGACGTCGACGCGGCATTCGCGTTCTGCCTGAGCCACGGCGCCGAAGCGGTGGCCGCACCGACGGACCGGCCCGAGTGGGGGCCGACGCTCCGCAACGCACTGGTCCGCGACCCGGACGGCACCCTGCTGGAGCTGCAGTCCTACTGATGTCCGCCGGTCGGCATGCTCATGTGCTCAGCCCTCCGCACCTTTCTCGTGGGGGAACGGCACGTCCGGGACCGGGAGGCCGAGTGCGGCGCACAGCGGATCCCAACCGTCGGCGGGCTGCCACTCCAGCAATCGATGCGCCGGTACCGTGGCACGGACCTCGGCGAGATGCCGCTCGTAGGCCGCGGTGACGCTGTCTCGGTCATAGGAGTCACCGAACGCGCCGGCGAACATGGCCCGAGCCATCTCGGTCCGAGCACGGTCCTGTTCCGGGGTGCCGGTGGCCAGTCCGGGCGGCTGTCCGCCGCCGGAGTCCCCCCGCGCCAGGCCGCGCGCTCCTTGCAGCACGGTGCGGTCCATGCTCTGATACCAGCGCTCGCCGTTCTCCCGCCGGGACAGCAGCACCAGCGCGTCCGGGAATGCGTCGGACAGCTCACGCCAGAACTGCGACATCGGCCAGTCGACCCCGGCGGCGTACCCCGCGAGGAATCTGCGCCAGTCCGGCATGACACCCGCGTAGGCATCCCGCCAGACCATGGCATCCTCGAGCCGACCGAACAACAACTCCGTCATGTGGTAGCAGGGCGCTCCGAGCAGCCGCTCCAGCGCGACCTTCAGCGACGTCGTCCCGGTACGCGGAAATCCAGCCCCCACGACTCGCAACCCCATTCGGCCCTCCCTCGTCTCGATCGCGGCGATCCCGATCATCTCTCGGCGTTCTCCGGCGACGAACTCGTACTGAGGTCCGGTCAGCGCCGTCCGACCATCCGGCCGGCGGACCGCGGATCGATGGCGGGGCGGATGGGCACCGCAGTCAGTCTCCGGACGGCGGCCAGGACCTCGTCGAACGGCATCGCCATGTCCTCGGGGCGCACGAAGATCGGGCCGCCGAGTCGCTTGATGCCGCTGCGGGCGAACTGTCGTGGCATGCCGCGCAGTCCCGCGACGACCCGATCGGCGTCGACGGGCACGAAGACGATCAGCTTCGCGGTCCGGCGGTCCGGCGCCCGGTTCACGATCCGAACCTCGGCGACGTTCGACCACGGCAGCGCCACCCGCGCCGAGTGCAACACGACCCGTTCGGAGTCGAGAGTGAGGAGAGGGCGCCGCCGAGCGGCGCGCCACATCGCTCGCGCGACGCCCCCACCCAGCCACGCGGTCCCCATCCCGCAGATGACGCACAGGACCACGGTGACGGGGTTGACGATCCCCTTGTTCGTCGCCATGAACCCCAGGAAGACCGTCGCGAAGAGCCCGATCAAAGGGAAGGCGACGATCTCACGCAGCCCCGGCCAGGCATAGCCGATCTCGACGACGGCGTAATCAGGTCCTCTGTCGGTGCTTCCTGGCACGGGCGTCCTTTCCGGAAGGCCGGGTTGCGGGTCGCCGCCGACCGTGGGCATCCTACGACGGGCGGCGACTCCGGTCTCCGGTCAGCCGGTCAGGTCGTCGTGAGGTACGTCTGGAACACACCACACGGGTCGTACGCCTCCCGTACCGCCGCCAGACGCTCCCAGGCGGCCGGCGTGAACGAGCGCCGGGCGCGCGACGGGGCGGCCGGCCGGCCCGGGCCGCTCTGGGAAGCGGTGCGCTACCACAAGAAGGGCCCCAAGGCGGCGGCGGAGTTCATCTCCAACGACGAGGCCAAGGACCTGGGGGGACAAGTCGAAGGATTAGTGCTGCGTTCCTTAAAGGGCGTGAAGTTGCCCCGGGCTTATGGATACCTTGGCGTGTCCCGGGAGAGGGTATTCCCAAGATCGAGACACTGAAAGCGACCAAGCGGCTACCCCGACGGTACCGGATGCGATGGGACCGCGGCCGGTTTCGTTGCGATCGGCGACCGATCGTCTCCACACTTTCAGGGGATTGACAAGAACCTAACGTCAGTCGATATGCCGGGCTAGGCTAGGCTTATGACGACCCTCGCCCAGCTTCGCAAGGCTGCCCTTTCCTATCCCGAGACCGCCGAGCAAGTCATCGACTCAGGAATCGTCGCATTCACGGTGAACGAGACGCGGTTCGCGTCGTTGGGCAAAGACGCCCTGGTGGAACTCCTGCTTCCCGTGCCGGATGCGGACGAGGTCCTTGCCGCGCATCCGACAGCGCAGCGGCTGGACCGCGGCGCGATGCCGGTCGGCGTACGTGTCCCGATCGGGGACATCAACGGTCAGCAGCTCAACCACTGGGTGCGTCGCGCCTGGCTTTCGCAGGCGCCGAAGCGACTGGCAGCGCGAGTGGCCGCTGGGGACACCGCGATGCCCGGTGAGGTCGGCGACCTGCCCAAGGCCATCGGAGGGCCCGCCACCCGAGCCCTCACCGGCGCAGGCATCACCACGCTCGCTCAGGTCGCCGCCCTGACGGACGCCGAACTGCTGGCGCTGCACGGAGTCGGTCCAAGGGCGGTTCGCATTCTCCGCGAGGCGCTCGCCTAAGCTCACCGGCGCCAAATCAGGGATCTGGGTTCTGGCCGACATCGCGCTGTCGGCGATCGTCCAGTCTCGGGTCGCCCTGACCCAGGGATCCGGTACCGGCGCGACCAGCTCGGCGAACCGGTCACCGACCGGCGGACATCGTCCCACTGCGGCGAGGTGACGACCTGCCGCGCGCCGTGCTGGTCCAGGGGCTATGCCGTACGAGAGAGCGTAGGTTCGGGTCGTGCGCCGCTCGATGGCCGCCAGATGAAGACGCCGGCTGAGTGAGGCCATCCGCATCGCGGCGTAACCGTCACGAGCCGCGGATCTTGGTGCGGGCGGCCTGCGCAGCGCGGTCCCACTCGTTCTGGACCAACTGCGAATACGACGCTTGGCCGCCGTCCTGGTTCTTTCGCTTCACCTCCTGCAAGAACATATACCGGACCCCGATCTCAACTCTTCAAATGCGGAATTCATGCCTTCGCTCAGCCACTATTCCTGTGCAATTCTGACCCGAAGGGTGGCAACGTCCCAGGAGGTCGAATGAGTACGGCGCAGCGCGAAGAATTCGACGTAGTGGTGGTCGGTGGCGGCCCGGCAGGCTCGACGCTGGGATCGTTGGTGGCGATGCAGGGGCACCGCGTCCTGTTGTTGGAGAAGGAGACCTTTCCCCGATACCAAATCGGGGAATCGCTGCTTCCGTCCACCGTGCACGGCATCTGCCACATGCTCGGCATCACCGACAAGATCGCGGCGGAGGGCTTCACGCTGAAGCGTGGCGGCACCTTCCAGTGGGGTTCCAGCCCGACCCCGTGGAACTTCGCCTTCGCCGTCTCCTCCAAGGTCTCGGGGCCGACCTCGTTCGCCTACCAGGTCGAACGCAGCCGGTTCGACAAGATCCTGCTGGACAACGCGGCCCGCAAGGGCGTGGAGGTCCGCCAGAACCACACGGTGCTCGATGTCGTCGAGGACGGCGACCGCGTGACGGGCCTGCGCTACGCCGATCCGGACGGAACCGAGCGGCAGGTGTCGGCCCGGTACATCGTGGACGCCTCCGGCAACACCAGCCGCATCTACAAGCGGGTCGGCGGGACGCGCAAGTACTCGGACTTCTTCCGAAGTCTGGCGCTGTTCGGGTACTTCGAGAATGGCAAGCGGCTGCCAGCGCCCAACTCCGGAAACATTCTGTCCGCCGCGTTCGAGAGCGGCTGGTTCTGGTACATCCCGCTCAGTGACACGCTGACCAGCGTCGGGGCGGTCGTCCGCCGGGAGGACGCCGCGAAGATCCAGGGCGACCCGCAAACGGCATTGCTCGGGCTCATCGACGAGTGTCCGCTGATCAAGGAGTATCTGGCCGGTGCCACCCGCGTCACCACGGGCCAGTATGGGCAACTGCGGGTGCGTAAGGACTATTCGTATCACCACACCTCTTTCTGGCGCCCCGGCATGGTGCTCATCGGAGACGCTGCCTGCTTTGTGGACCCGGTGTTCTCCTCCGGGGTCCACCTGGCCACTTACAGCGCGCTGCTAGCCGCCCGTTCCATCAACAGCATCCTGGCCGAGACCGTCGACGAACGGCGGGCCTTTAACGAATTCGAGGCGCGGTACCGCCGTGAGTACGGCGTCTTCTACGAATTCCTCATGTCGTTCTACGACATGCACATCGACGAGAAGTCCTATTTCTGGTCGGCGAAGAAGGTGACCAACAGCAGCCACACCGAGTTGGAGGCGTTCGTCGAGCTGGTGGCCGGGATGTCCACCACGGACTTTGACCTCAACGACGCCGAGTCGGGCGCCATCCGCCTCAAGGAACGCTCGGCGGAGTTCGCCGAGGCGATCGACACCCTGGCCGGCGAGGCGCAACAGAACGTAACACCGCTGTTCAGGTTGCCTGTGGTGCGTCGGGCCATGCAGGAGGGCTCGCAGGTCCAGGCCCGGGCACAGCTGGGCGAGCGCGCCGGCCCGAACACGCCGGTGTTCGACGGCGGCCTCGTGGCCTCACCCGACGGCATGTTCTGGCAGGACCCGGAACCGGCCTGACGGTTCCTCGCCGCATCCCCGACCCGGACCGGGGCCATATCAGCGGCAGTGCGGCCACTACACGCTGGTCAACGTGGTGCACTGCGCCAAGCGGTGCACCACGGCGGGGTGGGTGATGCACCACGCCGGTGCCCCGCCGCAGCGCCTCGGCCGACCAGGGACGCGCGACCTCCCCGCTCGGCCCGCGCAGCAGCAGGCGGCGCCGGTCGGCCACGAGCTCGGCCACCGGATCCATGGCGACGGCGAACCCCTCCGGTCCCTCGTAGCATAAGTAGTCGCCGCTCTGTCGTCCCGAGGCCGGCCGCCCGACCGCCGCCAGCGGGGACGGGGGCGACGGTCCGTTCGTGGTACTTGCGATCACCAGCCATCTGCTTCCTCCAGGCAGGTCCGGCTCGGTTCCGGGCATCGCGGCGCGCCCGTCCGGCGAGCGTTTCCGACGCTAGAAGCGGCGGCCGGTCCAGCGCTTCTTCGAGCCTGCGGAACGGCCGCCGCGCGCTCGTCCACGTCGGGCAATCCGGAAGATGTGGCCGCCCGGCGGGCGGTGTCACGATCTGCCGTGTGGACCTGCCGACACGGATCGCCGCCATCTGGCGCGAGGCGCTCGACGTGCCCGAGGGCGCGGAGCACGCAACGTTCTTCGAGCTTGGCGGCCATTCGATCACCGCACTCGTGATCACCGCATGGCTGGAGGGCGAGCTCGGCGTCACCTCAGTGGGGGTGGACGAGCTGTTCGACGACCCCGACCTGGAGACGTTCACCCGCCTGGTGGTCGCCTCGCTCGAACCCCCCGCCTGAAGCCGGTCGTGCCCGCGACCGGAGAGAGGAAGAGCCGATGCCGCCCGACGCCCGCTGATCGACCTGACCGCGACACCGGAACCCGCCCAGGGGGACGCCGTCGGACGGCTCTGTGCCGCACTCGCTGGGGCCCTGCACGCGCGGGACGGCGGCCCACTGGCGCGGTTCACCGTGGTCAGGCTCGGCCTGTCCGAGCACGTCCTGCTCCTGGTCCTGCACCGGCTGGTGGCGGACGAGAGCTCGACGCCAATGCCTGCATTGCTATCGCCCACACGCCTCCACGCCGGTCATCGCAGTCGACGTCCGGGGATTTCCTGGCAGTGCTCCTCTGTTGAAGCGCTGACCCGAGTGAGACACATCAATGGCATATGACACACGCAGCAATTTCGACTATCCAAGATCATCAAATTAGCGGACATGTTCAGCTGAGCGCACTGAAGCGTCCAGGCTCGCGCATCTGGCGGTGACCTGCGGATATCTAATCGCCTCCCGATCATACATCGCAGGGAACGCCTACATCCCCGATCCGATGCGACCTATCTCGGACAGTCATAAAGCTTGAATATTTCTAACGAGAACGCCGAATATGGCGAGGAAAGCCCTCCGAGATCGGAGTCAGAATCCACAGGTCCAACGCTTCATGGCCGGGTTTGAGACCCTTCAGGAGGCGCCCGTTGAGTCCACGTCGATCCGAACCCGACCCGCGGCCCGCCCTCACCGAGGTCGCCGCCCGGCTGCTCCATCAGGAGGGCCCGCGAGCGCTCACCGCGCGCCGGGTGGCCAAGGAGGCGGGCTGCTCCACCATGATGGTCTACACCCACTTCGGCGCGATGAGCGGGCTGGTTCGGGAGATGGTCCATCTTGGCTTCGCCCGGCTGGCGCGCTGCTTCGTCCGGGTCGCGCAGAGCGGCGACCCGGTCGCCGACATGGCCGTGTACGGCCGCGCCTACCGGCGCAACGCGCTGGACAACCCGCATCTCTACAACGTGATGTTCGGGGCGTCCTCGCTGCCGGTCTTCTCGCTGTCCGACGCCGACCGGCAGTACGGCCGGTACACCCTGGTCGACATCGTCCACTGCGCCCAGCGGTGCACCGCGGCCGGGCGCTTCACCTGGACCGACCCCGACCTCGTCGCGCACCACATGTGGATCACCATGCACGGGCTGGTCAGCCTCGAACTCGGCGGCTACCTCGCCGAGCCGCACACCGCGGACAGTTGCTTCGAGACCCAGCTCCGGGCGCTGATGATCAGCGCCGGCGACGACGCCGAGGCGGCGGCCCGCTCCGTGCTCGCCTCGCGGGAACGGTTCGACCTGGAGTTCGTCCCCGAGCCCGACCGGGTCTGACCCGGCACGGGCTCCGGGGCGGGCTCCGGAGCCCGTCGGCTCACCGCGGGCGTCGCCTCACTGCGGGCCGTTGCCGTGCTTGCGGCCGCGCGGGGCAACGGCCTTGTTCCGGAGCATCGCCAGCGCGCGGGCGACCTCGATCCGGGTGCGCGCCGGGTCGATCACGTCGTCCACCAGGCCGCGTTCGGCCGCGTAGTACGGGTGCATGAGCCGTTCGCGGTACCGCTCGACCAGCTCGCCGCGCAGCGCGGCGGGGTCGTCGGACGCCGCGAGATCGCGCCGGTGGACGACGTTGACGGCCGCCTCCGCGCCCATCACCGCGATCTCGTTGGTCGGCCACGCGAGCGACAGGTCCGCGCCGATGGAGCGGGAGTCCATCACGATGTACGCGCCGCCGTACGCCTTGCGCAGGATCACCTGGACGCGCGGGACGGTGGCCTCGCAGTACGCGTACAGCAGTTTGGCGCCGTGCCGGATCACGCCCGCATACTCCTGCTCCGTACCCGGCAGGAAGCCGGGCACGTCCACGAGCGTCACCAGCGGGATGCCGAACGCGTCGCAGAACCGGACGAACCGTGCCGCCTTCTGTGCCGCGTCCGCGTCCAGCACCCCCGCGAGGACGATCGGCTGGTTCGCCACGATCCCGACGGTCTCGCCGTCCACCCGGGCCAGCGCGCAGACCACGTTGCGCGCCCAGTCCTCGTGCACCTCCAGAAAGTCGGCGTCGTCCACCAGTTCGGCGACGACGTCGAGCACGTCGTACGGGCGGTGCGACTCGACCGGGACCAGCTCCGTCAGCCGGGGCCGCAGGTCGCCATCCGCCCCGCGAGCGGGCGCGGACGGCGCGGACTCCAGGTAGTTGGACGGCAGCAGCGACACAAGGTAGCGGACGTCGGCCAGGCAGGTCTCCTCGTCGTCGCGCACGAACGCGGCCACGCCCGTCCGGGTGCCGTGCACCTGCGCGCCGCCCAGCTCGGCGTGCGTAACGCGCTCGCCGCTCACCGCCTCGATGACGTCCGGGCCGGTCAGGTACATCTGCGCGCTGCCCCGCACCATGAAGGTGAAGTCGGTCAGTGCGGGCGAGTACGCCGCTCCGCCGGCGCACGGCCCGAGCACGACGCTGATCTGCGGGACGACGCCGGACGCGGCGACGTTGCGGCGGAAGATGCCGCCGTAGCCGTCCAGCGCCATGACGCCCTCCTGGATCCGCGCGCCGCCGCTGTCGTTCAGCCCGATCAGCGGCGCGCCGTTGGCCACGGCCAGGTCCATCACCTTGTGGATCTTGGCGGCGTGTGCCGCGCCGAGCGAGCCGCCGAGGATGGTGAAGTCCTGCGCGTACACGAACACTCGGCGGCCGTCGACGGTCCCGGAGCCGGTCACCACGCCGTCGGTCGCGGGCCCGTCCGCCTGCCGCCGGAACAGGTCGAGCTCGAGGAAGGAGCCGTCGTCCAGGAGCAGGTCCAGGCGTTCGCGCGCGGTGCGCTTGCCCTTCGCGCGCTGCCGCTCGACCGCTTCCTCCCGCCCGGCGACGATCTCGGTCCGCCGGCGCTCGCGCCGCTCCCGCAGCATCGCCATGTCCGGCCTCGCGGGCGGCGGCGGGACCGGTTTCAGGCGGGCGACGGGAACCGGGACGTAGTCGGCCTCGGACGTGCTCACCGGTCGCCTCCGTCCGGAACGAGCGTCACGGCGTCCGGCGCGGGTCGCGCTGCGTGTCCCGCCTGACGCGCGGTCAGCAGGCTCTCGGCCCGCAGCCAGCGGACGGTGTCGGCGACGGTCCGCCGTACCGGGCGCGGCGCGACCCCGCAGGTGTCGGCGTCGGCCGCGACCGGTGTCGCGTGCGCGCAGGTGTAGACCGCACCGTACTCGGCGGGGATGTGCCACGGCCAGAACGGCTGCGCGAGGTCGGCTGCGGCCCCCACCGGCAGGACGGCGCGGGCGGGCAGGACGAGCGCGGGCAGACGGCGGCCGGTGACCGCGCGGGCGACCGCGAGGTACTCCCGTGTGGACAGGTAGCGGGACGGCCCGAAGACCCGGTCCGGCCCGGCGCCGTACGGGCATTCCAGCAGCGCCGCGTGCATCGCCGCCGTGTCCCGGACGTCCCCGACCGGGAACCCGCCGGACGGCCAGACCGGCATCAGGCCGCGCAGCACCGCGCGGAGCCGCGCCGTCTGGTCGCCGAGGCGCGGGTCATGCGGGCCGAGCAGCGCGGGCGGATAGCTGACGACGACGGGCGCGCCGCGCTCCTGCCAGGCGCGCGCGAGGCGTTCGGCGTCGGCCTTGCTGCGCAGGTACGCGCCGCGCGGCGCGCCGATCGGGGACCGTCCGGACAGTTCCCGTCCCGGCGACGGGAACAGCGCCCCGACGGTGGACACGTGCACGATCCGGGGCACGCCCGCGCGGACGGCGGCCTCCAGCACCACGGCGGTGCCAGGCGCGTTGGTGCGCCGGATCCGGGCGCGATCGCGGCTGTCGAAGGAGTACACCGACGCCGCGTGCAGCACCGCGTCCGCGCCCTCGACGGCGCGCTGCACGGCCGCCGCGTCGGTGACGTCCCCGGGCGTGATCCGCACGGCAGACCGGTCCACGCCGAGCGGGACCAGCGCCGTGTCGATCCGCGACCCGTCCCGGACGAGCATGCGGACCCGGTGCCCCCTCCGCACCAGCTCGGCGATGGAATGCGCGCCGACGAACCCGGTCCCACCCGTCACGGTCACCAGCATCGAAGCACCTCCTCGTCTGTGGTCACGGCGGGTCATCCGGCCTGGGGGACGAGGTAGTGCGCGATACTGGCCAGCTTCTCGCGCGTCTCGGTCAGCTCGCGCTCGGGACGAGACTGGGCGACGATCCCGGCCCCGGCGCGCAGCCAGGCCCGTCCGTCACGCTGGAACACCGTCCGCAGCACGACGGCCGCGTCCATGGTGCCGTCGGCGTCGTAGGTGAGGACCGCGCCGCCGTACGGTCCGCGCCCGGAGGTCTCCAGCTCGTGGATGACCTCGTAGGCTGCCTGCTTCGGCGCACCCGAGGTGGTCACGGCGGGAAAGAGCGCCGCGAAGGCGTCCCAGGCGTGCGCGGGCGCGGTGAGCGTGCCGCCCACCGTGGACGCCAGGTGCTGCACCGAGCCCCGGTCGCGCACCGCCATGAACTCGCCGACCAGCACAGGATGGTCCGGGCACAGCTCGGCCATCTCCTCCACCGCGATCTTGAAGGAGAGGGCGTGCTCGAAGCCCTCCTTGGCGTCGTTGAGCAGCTCGTACCGGAGCTCGGCGTCCCGGGCGGGCTCGCCGGTGCGGGCGCGAGTGCCCGCCACCGGCTGGGTGGTGACGGCACCCTCCTTGGACACCTCCACAACCGTTTCCGGGCTGAACCCCGCCGAGGCGAGGCCGCCCAGCGAGAACAGGTGCGAGCGCGCGGGCGAGTTGGCCCGGCGGCCCAGCTCGTAGCTGGCGACCAGGTCCACCGGGAACCCGACCGGGACGGTCCGGGACAGGATGACCTTCTGCAGCCGGCCGTCGCGGATGTACCGGACGGCCTTCTCCACCGCGTTCAGGTAGGCTCCGGCGTCCCGGTCCGGCACCGCGCCCGGACGTGCCGGCGCGGCGGGCGGCGGCGCGGTCTCGACCCGCTCCTGGAGCGCGTCCAGGTCGCCGGGGTCGAGCGCGCGCAGCAGCGTGCCGGACGTGTGGAACCGCACCTCGGTGCGCGGGATCATCAGGTGCAGGAACGGCTCGTCGCCGACCAGGCCGGTCAGCCCGTCCCGAGCCGCGGCGAGGTCGAACCCGGCCCAGCCGTAGCAGCGCCACGCCTCCAGCGGCACCTCGTCCAGCAGGGCCGGGACACGCCGCAGCGCCTCGGCCGACCAGGGCCGCTCCTCGTCGCCGTCCGGGCCGCGCAGCAGCAGGCGGCTGCGGTCGGCCACCAGCTCGGCCACCGGGTCCGCGGCGACGGCGAAGCCGTCCGGGCCTTCGTAACAGAAGTAGTCCGCACGCCCTTCCCCGGCCAGCCGACGGACCGCCGCCAGCGGCTCGGGGACGGGGGCGACGGTCCGTTCGTGGTACTTCCGATCACCAGCCATCTGCTTCCTCCAGGCAGGTCGAGCCCGGCTCAGGGCGTCGCGGCGCGCCCGTCCGCCAGGCGTCTCCGACGCTAGGAGCGGCTGCCCGCCGGTCGCTTCTTCGAGGCTGCGGAAGGGCCCTGGCACCCCCTCCAGCGTCGGGCAATCCGGAAGATGTGGCCGCCGCGCGGCCGGTGTCACGATCGGCGCTGTGGACCTTGGTGGTCGCCTCGCTGGAACCCGCCGCCTGAACCCGCCGCCCGGACACCGCCGCCCCGATCGGAGAGGAAGAGCCAATGCCGCCCGACGCACCGTTCCCGCTCTCGCTCGAACAGGAGTTCCTTCGCCTGCAGCACCAGAACGATGGCTCGGCCGGCGACTTCGGTCCCCGGCTCATCTCCAGCGGGGGGTGGCGGCTGACCGGCGACCTCGACCTAGGGGTCTTCCGGCGGGCGCTGGACGACGTGGTGGCCCGGCACGAGGCGCTGCGCACGTCGCTGCTGCACGACGCCGACGGCTGGCGGCAGCGGGTCCACCCGCCGGGGGCGTCGCCCGCGCTGGAGGTCCGCGACCTGTCGGGTGAGGACGGGACGTCCCGCCAGGAGCGGGCCGAGGCGTTCCTCAACGACGTCGAGGCGCAGACCTTCGACATGAGCCGCGTCCCGGCCTTCTGGGCGCACGTCGGGCGGCTCGCCGACGACGACTGGATCGTGGTCCTGATCGCGCACCTGCCGGTCGTGGACGTGTGGTCGCTGAGCCTGGTCATGCGCGACCTCGTCGAGCTCTACGCCGCACGGCGCGAGAGGCGCGAGCCGGAGCTGCCCGAGGCACGGCAGTACCGGGAGTACGCGGCGCACCAGCGGACCGGGGCCGACGAGAAGACGGCCGCCAGGTCCTACGACTACTGGCGGGACCGACTGCGGCACGCGCAGGCGGTGACGCTGCCCACCGACCATCCGCCCGTGGCGGGCGCGCCGTCCGGAACGCGCTGCGACCGGTTCGCCGTCGACGCGGAGCTCGGCTCGGCGGCGGTGGAGTTCGGCCGCTCGCTGCGCTGCACCCCGTTCATGGTGCTGTTCGCCGCCTACCGGGTGCACCTGCTCGCCCGTACCGGGCAGGCCGACGCCGTGGTCTGGACCCTGTCCCCCGGCCCCGGGCGGCACCGCCGCTGGATGGCCGACACGGTCGGCTACTTCGTGAACTTCTTCCCGCTTCGCACCGACCTGACCGGCTGCCGGACGTTCCGCGACGTGGTCGAGCGGGTTCGGGAGGCGTGCCTGGCCGCGTTCAGGCATGAGGTGCCGTTCGTGCGGCTGGCGGCCGAGGCGGCGGAGCAGATCGCCGCGCTGGAGCAGGCCGACCGAATCACCGAGCGGGCGCGGCCCGGCTTCCAGATGTCACCCCACCCGTTCATGCTGCGTGAGCGGGAGTCGGGCGGCGTCGGCTGCGTCGCCGCGCAACGCCGCACGTCCCAGCCGCTCGGCCCGGACATCCCCGACGACGCCATCCTCTGGACAGCCGAGCTGGGCGCCGAAGGCGAGCTGGTGTTCGCGGTGAACAGCAGCGTGGACCGGTTCGACCAGCCGTCGATGGACGCCATGGCGGACGAGTTCACCCGCGTCCTGCGCGCCGGAGTGACCGACCCGGACATCGCGCTCGACGCGCTGACCGCCGCCATCCGTCCCGCCACGGCGAGCCGGGGAGACGTCGCGTGAGTTCCCCCCGAAGGCGCACCGGGATGAACGACGGACGCAGGTCCGGGGCCCTGGCGCTCGCCTCCCGCGCCCAGCAGGGGCTCTGGTACCTGGAGCGGTTGGCCGCCGAACCGTCGGCGAACACCATAGGCCGGGCCTACGCCGTCTCCGGCGAGCTGGACGTCCCCGCGCTGTACGCGGCGTGGCGGGCCACCGCCGCGCGGCACGAGGCGCTGCGCACCCGGTTCACCGAGATCGACGGCGTGCCGTGCCAGCGGATCGAGGCGGGCTGCGACGCGCCCGAGCTGATCGACCTGACCGCGACACCGGAGCCCGCCCAGGCGGACGCCGCGGCCCGGCTTCTCGCCGGGCTCGCCGGGGCCCTGCACGCGCGGGACGGCGGCCCGCTGGCGCGGTTCACCGTGCTCAGGTTCGCCCCGTCCGAGCACGCCCTGCTCCTGGTGCTGCATCGGCTGGTGGCCGACGAGAGCACGATGCGGATGCTGGTGGCGGAGCTGGCCGAGTATTACTCGGCCGCCGTCGAGGGACGCGAGGCCGAGCTGCCGTTCGTCCCGCTCCAGTACCGCGACTACGCGATCTGGGAGGACGAGCGGCGCGACAGCTCGGAGCTTCGCAGGCTGGCCGGGTGGTGGAGCGCGACACTGGCGTCGCTGCCGCCCGAGCTCGACCTGCCCGGCGACCGGCCCGCCGACCGGGAGCCCGTGCACGCCGCCCGCGCGGTGCACTTCGACTGGGGCCGGGAGACCGCCCAGCGGCTGCGCGAGGTGTGCGCGGCGGAGGCGACCGCACCGGCCGACGCGCTGCTGACCGCCTTCCAGGCGCTGCTGTTCCGGCACACCGGGGAGGAGCGGATCGCGGTCGGATACCCGGCGGTGGTGCGTCCCCGGCCCGAGTTCGCGCAGACGGCCGGGCCGTTCGAGAACCCGCTCGTGCTGTGCGCCGACTTCGCCGGGGCGCCCACCTTCCGGCACATGCTCGCCCGGACGGCGCAGACCCGGCAGGCCGCGCTCGACCACCGCGACCTGCCGTTCCCCACCCTGGTCGCCGCGCTGGACGTGGACCGCGCCGCGCACCGCACCCCGCTGTTCGACGCGGTCTTCGCGTGCGACGAGACGGCAGAGCCGGCGCCCCGGCTGGCCGGGGTGTCGGTGCGCCCGCTGGCCGCGCCCATCACCGCCGTGCCGTCCGGGCTGGAGCTGCGGGTGCGGATGACGGAGCCGACGGTCGCCGGGACGCTCGCCCACCGCGCCGACCTGTTCGACGAGAACTCGGCGGAGCACCTGCTCGACCAGTTGCGCACGCTGCTGGAAGCGGCGCTCAAGGACCCTGACCAGCCGGTCACGGCGCTGCCGCTGGAGACCCCGGAGCAGCTCCGCGCGGCCGTCCATACCGCCGACCGCGTCGCCGACGCGCCCAACGTCCACCCGACCGTCGCGGCGGCGGTGCACCAGCACGCCGGACGCGCCCCGGACGCCCCGGCCCTCGTCTGGCCGGACGCGACGCTCTCCTACCGCGAGCTGACCGATCTCGCCGCGTCGATCAGCCGCGGGCTGCGCCGCCTGGGCGGCGTGGCGGGAGCCGCGGTCGCGGTCCGGACGCCGACCGGCCCTCGCCAGAGCGCGGCGCTTCTCGGCGTCATGGAGGCGGGCGCGCACCTGGTCTGGCTCGGCACAGGTGAGGCGGGCGAGCGCGGACAGCTGATCCTCGGCGACCTGCGCCCGCCGTACCTGCTGCTGGACACCGCGCCGGAGGACGACCCGCTCGCCGTCTGGTTCCGCGACGAACTGGGCGGACGCCCCGTCACGCTCGCCGAGCTCGCCGAGCGTGACGAGCCGCCCGCCGACGGGTCGGCCGACGCCGAACCCGACGCCGAACCCGACGCCGAGTCGGGCACCGAACCGGACGCCGAGGATCCCGGCCGTGGTCTGGCCTACATCGCGTACACGTCCGGGTCCACCGGGCGGCCGAAGGGCATCACGCAGTCGCATGACGGGTTCGCCCAGTTCTGCGAGTGGATGGCCGCGCACTTCGCGATGGCGCCCGGGAGCCGGGTGGCGCAGTGGGCGGCGGCGGGGTATGACGCGGCGCTCTGCGAGATCTTCGCCGCGCTCGGGTCCGGGGCCGCGCTGTGCCCGGTCCCGGAACGGGTCCGCGTCGATCCGCGCAAGCTCGTGCGCTGGCTCGCCGAGGAGCGGATCACACACTTCCAGACCGTGCCGAGCTTCGCGCGCGAGGTGCTGCGCGCGATGACCGCGCTGGCCCCCGGTGAGCGTCCCGACGCGCTGGAGCACCTCCTGCTCGCCGGGGAGCCGCTGCCGGGCGAGCTGGCGGGGCGGCTGCGCGAGGCGCTGCCCGGCGTGCGGCTGACCAACCTCTACGGGCCGACCGAGGTCGCCCTCGCGACCTGGCACGAGGTGACCGGGCCGGTGCGCGGCACTGTGCCGGTCGGCGAATCGATCCCGGGCCGCCAGGTGATCGTGGTGGACGGACAGGACCGCCCGTGCCCGGCCGGGGTGACCGGGGAGCTGGTCATCCGCAGCCCGTACGTCAGCCCCGGCTACGTCGGCGCGGACGGCGGCGACGCGTTCGCCCCGCTGCGCCGCCGAGAGGAGTTCGGCATCGCGCCCGGCTCCTGGTACCGCACCGGGGACCTCGGGCGGCGGCGCTGGGACGGACTGCTGGAGTTCCGCGGCCGCCAGGACTTCCAGATCAAGTTCTTCGGCACCCGGCTCGAGCTGACCGACATCGAGGCGGCGCTGAGCGGCGCGGACGACGTCGCCGAGTGCGCCGTCGTGCCCGTCCGTGACCACGCCGGGCTGGTCGTCAGGCTGGTGGCGTACGTGGTGCCGCACGCCGGATCCGAGCCGGAGGGCGACCCGTCGGCGGGCTGGCGTGCCCAGCTCCGCCGGCGGTTCGGCACGACCGTCCCGCCGGTGACCTTCCGGACCATGACCTCCCTGCCGCGCAACGTGGGTGGAAAAGTGGACCGGCGGAAGCTCCCCGCCCCGGCGTCGCTGCGCGCCCCCGGCGACGACCGCGCCGCGACGCCGACCGAGGCGGCGCTGGGCCGGATCTGGGCAGAGCTGCTCGGCACCGACCAGATCCTCCCGGAGAGCTCCTTCTTCGCGCTCGGCGGGCACTCCCTGCTCGTCCCGGTGCTGCTGCACCGGGTCCGGGAGCGCGCCGGGGCCGCGCCCACCGCGCGCGCGTTCCTCGCCGACCCGACCCTGGCCGGGCTGGGCGCGCTCGTCGACGCCGCCCCACGACCGGCGGCGGACCAGGCCCGGTCCCGGCGCGGGCGACCGCCCCGCCGCGGCTCCGACAACATGTGAGGTGGAAGGCATGACATCAGTGCAGGTGGAACCGGTCCAGCTCGACGGCGGCAGCGTCGCGGCCGACGGCATCCGGCGGATCGCCGAGGACGGCGCACCGGCCGCCCTGTCCGCGGAGGTGCTGAAGCGGGCGGCGGCCAGCCGCGCGATGTTCCAGGACATCGTCGAGCGCGGCATCCCGGTGTACGGCATCACCACCGGGTACGGCGACCTCGCGTACATGATGGTGGACACCTCGGTCGAGGCCCAGCTCCAGCTCAACCTGGTGCGCAGCCACTGCGCCGGGGTCGGGCCGATGTTCGCCGCGGACGAGGCCCGCGCGATGGTCGCGGCCCGGCTGAACGCGTTCGCGCGCGGCTACTCGGCCGTCCGGCCGGAGCTGCTCGAACGCCTCGCGCTGCTGCTCAACCAGGGCATCACCCCGGCGATCCCGGAGTACGGTTCGCTCGGCGCGAGCGGCGACCTGGCCCCGTTGTCAGCCATCGCGGCCGTGGTGATCGGCGAGGGCTACGTGCTGCGCGACGGCCGGCCCGCCCCGACGGGCCCGGTGCTACGCGAGCGCGGCATCGAGCCACTGAGCCTGCGGTTCAAGGAGGGCCTGTCGCTGATCAACGGCACGTCCGCGATGACTGGGCTCGCGGCGCTGCTGGTCGGCCGGTCGTGGGAGCAGGTCCGGCAGGCGGAGGTGGTGACGGCGCTGGTGCTGGAGACGATGCGCGCCTCGACCGGCGCGTTCGCTGCCGAGGGTCACGACCTTGCCCGTCCGCACCCCGGCCAGATGGACACCGCCGCCAACATGCGCACGCTGCTCGAAGGCAGCGGGCTCGCTTTCTCGCACCAGGAGATCCGCAAGCAGGTCGAAGCGCAGAAGGACGGCGACTCACCCGTCCAGCGCGGCGAAATCTACCTGCAGAAGCCGTACACGCTGCGCGCCATCCCGCAGGTCGTCGGGGCTGTCCGGGACACCCTGCGGCACGCGACCACGGTGGTGGAGACCGAACTCAACTCGTCCAACGACAACCCGCTGTTCTTCGAGGGCCAGGAGGTCTTCCACGGCGCGAACTTCCACGGACAGCCGGTCGCGTTCGCGATGGACTTCCTGACCATCGCGCTGACCCAACTCGGCGTGATGTCGGAGCGGCGGCTGAACCGGCTGCTGAGCCGGCACCTCAGCGGCGGGCTGCCGGAGTACCTGGTGGCGAGCGAGCCGGGCCTGCACAGCGGGTTCACCGGCGCGCAGTACCCGGCGACCGCGCTGGTCGCCGAGAACCGAACGATCGGCCCGGCCAGCACGCAGAGCATCCCGTCCAACAGCGACAACCAGGACATCGTCAGCATGGGCCTGATCTCCGCGCGCAACGCCCGGCGGGTGCTCGCCAACAACCGCCTGATCCTCGCGGTCGAGTTCCTCGCCGCGGCGCAGGCGGTGGACCTGCGCGAGGTCAAGGACCGGCTCAGCCCGGCCGGGCGGGCCACCTACGACCGGATCCGCTCGATAGCCCCGTTCCTCGCCGAGGACCGCTTCATGAGCGACGAGATCGAGGCCGTCGCCGCCGAGATCGCGCGCGGCGGCTTCCTGGCGGCGCTGCCGGACGGCGGCTCCGGGCTACGCTGACCGCGCAGCACCCGAAAGGCCGAACCATCCGGACGTCCCGGCCCCCGCGCGGGGCCGCGACGACGACCCCAGGAGGCCAGACCTGATGGACCCGCGCACCTTCCGTACCCGGACCACCCTGCACACCACCGACGACGGAACGCCGATGCTGCGGTTCGAGCACGCCTACGGGCACGCGCCCGAACGCGTCTGGCGGGCGATCACCGACGGCGAGCAGCACTCGATCTGGTTCGGGTTCCCGGTGGCGGTAGAACCGGTCGTCGGCGGGCGCTTCTCGGTCACCTTCTCGCCCGAGATGGTGGAGGAGGGACGGGTCCAGGTTGTGGACGAGCCCCGCCTGTTCGTCTACACCGGGCGCGGCGACGTCTACCGGTGGACGCTGACCCCGGACGGGGACGGCTGCCGGGTCGTCATGGAGAACGAGCTGGGCGACCCGGGCCACATGCCCTACAGCGCGGCGGGCTTCCACCTGTCCCTGGACGGCATGGATGAGATGCTCGGCCAGGAGGCCGGGCGTCCGGCCGCGCGGGACGGCAAGCTGGAGTTCGACGATCTGGTCGCGCACTACTCCACGCTGCGCGAGGAGTCCGCCTGACCCGACCACCGCCCGGCCACCTCGGCCGCCTGACCCGACCACCACCCGGCCACCTCGGCCGCCCGGCTCTCAGCCGCCCGGCCATCTCGACTGCCCGCGCCGTTCTCCGGCGCGGGCAGTCGTCGTTCCGGCCCGCGTTCGTCCTTGCCGTGACCTCGGCAAATTCGGAGATGCCCCGGCGGAGCACCCCGGAGATATTCGGAGAAAGCCCAGCCCGAGGGGGACGCTGTGACGGGAGAGCGGAGCCGGCCCAGCCGTGAGGGCGTCACGCCCTGGCCGCCGGAGATGACGGAACGGTACGAGGCCGCCGGATACTGGCAGGGGCGTCCCTTGGGCGAGCTGGTCAACGCTGTCGCCGACGCCGCACCGGACGCCGTGGCTCTGGTGAGCGGGAGCGTCCGGATGACCTACCGGGAGCTGGTGCGGCGGGCGGACGGGGCGGCGTTGCGGCTGCTCGGGCTGGGCCTGCGGCCGGACGACCGGATCATCATGCAGCTCGACAACCGGTGGGAGTTCGTCGTCCTGACACTGGCCTGCCTGCGCGCCGGAATCCTGCCGGTGATGGCGCTGCCCGCGCACCGCCGCCGCGAGATCTCCCACCTGGCCGAGCGGGCGGAGGCGAGGGCGCTCGCGGTGCCCGCCGGGAACGCCCGCTTCGACCACCAGGACCTCGCGCGGCGGATCCGCGCGGAGCAGCCCGGCGTCGCCCGCGTGCTGGCCGCCGGGGACCGCCCGGACGACGACACCGTGGACCTGCGGGCGCTGTGCCGTCCGGCGGACGACCCGGACGCGGCCCGGTACGCGCTGGACGCCGTCGCGCCGCACGGCCGGGACGTGGCGCTGTTCCTGCTGTCCGGCGGCACCACCGGCCTGCCGAAGCTGATCGCGCGCACGCACGACGACTACGCCTACAACGTGCGGCGCAGCGCCGAGGTCTCGGGCTTCGGCCCGGACACGGTGTACCTCGCGGCGCTGCCGATCTCGCACAACTTCCCGCTCGGCTGCCCGGGCGTCCTCGGCGCGCTGCTCTCCGGCGGACGCGTGGTGGTCGCGCCGTCCCCCGCGCCGAAGCGCGTGTTCGACCTGATCGAGCGGGAGCGGGTCACGGTGACCGCCGCCGTGCCTGCGGTCGCGCAGAGCTGGCTGGCGTTCCAGGAGACCGGGCCCGGCCACGACCTGGGCTCGCTGCGGGTGCTCCAGGTCGGCGGCGCGCGGCTGGCCGACGAGGTCGCGGTCAGGGTGCGGCCGACCCTCGGCTGCGGGCTGCAGCAGGTGTTCGGCATGGCCGAGGGCCTGCTCAACTTCACCCGCCTGGACGACTCGGACGAGGTGGTGTGCCACACCCAGGGGCGGCCCATCTCCCCGGACGACGAGATCGCGATCGTCGACCTGAACGGCCGGCCGGTGCCGGACGGGACGCCCGGCGTGCTGCTGACCCGCGGCCCGTACACGCCACGCGGCTACTACCGGGCGGACGGGCACAACCGGGTCTCGTTCACCGACGACGGCTGGTATCGCACCGGGGACATCGTCCGCAGGCGTCCGGACGGGAACCTGGTGGTGGAGGGCCGGGACAAGGACATGATCAACCGGGCGGGCGAGAAGATCTCCGCCGAGGAGGTGGAGAACCTCGCCTACCGGGTGCCCGGCGTGGCGTTGGCCGCGGCCGTCGCGATGCCGGACCCGGACCTCGGCGAACGGGTCTGCCTGTACGTGGTCCTCCAGCCGGGCGCGCGCGTGGAGCTGGCTGAGGTCCGCGCCGAGATGGAGCGCGCCGAGGTGGCCCCCTACAAGCTCCCCGAACGCCTGGTCGTGGTGGACGAGCTGCCCCGCACCAACATCGGGAAGCTCGACAAGAAGGCGCTGCGCACCGACCTCCGTGACCGGCTCACCGACGAGCGGATCGCGCGCTCCGGGTACTGAGCGCATCGCGGACGCCGAAACCCCGTCCGGCCGCGGCACGGGCCGGACGGGGTTTCGGCGTTCAGACGGGGTTCGGTTTCAGACGGGGTTCGCTTTCAAACGGGTTCGGCGTTCAGCGGGCGGAAAGGGTGTCCCGGACGAGGCGGAGCACCGCCTCCGGCTCGTCCCGCAGGTAGAAGTGGCCGCCCTCGAACAGGCGCATCCGGAAGGACCCGGTCGTGTGCGTCCGCCATCCGGCGAGCGCGGCCGGGGAGATCTCGGCGTCCGCGCGTCCGCCCAGGGCGCTGACCGGGCAGTCGAGCGGCTGCCCCGGCCGGTGCAGGTAACCGTCGTTGACGGCGAAGTCGGCGCGCAGCACCGGCAGCACCAGCCGCATCAGGCGGGCGTCGGCCAGCACCTCCGGCGGGGTGCCGCCGAGTTCGCGCACCCGTTCGAGCAGCCGGTCGTCCGAGAGCAGGTGCGCGCCGGACCGGGGCGGCGGCAGGTGCGGCGCGGGCCGGGCGGAGACGAACAGGTGGACCGGCATGGGCCGCCCGCCCTCCCGCAGCCGGCGGGCGAACTCGAAGGCGGCCAGCGCGCCCATGCTGTGCCCGAACAGCGCGAATGGCCGGTCAAGCTCGGCGCCGACACTCGCCTCAAGGGCCGCCACCAGCTCTTCGACGTTCTGGAAGGGCGACAGCCCGATCCGTGCCTCCCGGCCGGGCAGCTGGACCGCGCAGACCTCGATGTCCGGGCCCAGGCCGTCCGGCCAGTCGGCGTAGGCCGCCGCGCCGCCGCCCGCGTGCGGGAAGCACAGCAGCCGGACCGCCGCGCCGGGCCGGGGCCGTGGTCTGACCAGGCCGATCGCGGAAGGGACGGCCCGTGCGCCCACGGCCGGTTCGGCCGGCATCAGCGGCCGCCCGGGGTCTCCACCCGCAGGTGGTCCGGGAACGAGGGGACATCGGTGAGGTCGCATTCCAGGAGCCGCGTCTCGCCGCCCCGGCTGATCTCGGTGAACTGGTTGAAGCGGTAGGTCACGTACATCATGCGGTTGCGGCCGTTCGGCACGAACTCGGCGAGCAGCCGGGCCCCGGCGTCGCGGGCCAGGCGGCGGAGGAACGTGATGACGACGCTCCCCACGCCGCGCGACATCACCCGGCAAGACATCAGGAGCAGCCGGATCGTCCAGTCCGCGCCGTCCCGCTCCAGCAGGGTCAGCCCGATCGTGCCGTACGGGCCGTACCGGTCCTCCAGGCGGACGACGTAGAGCCGATGCCGTTCGGAGTTCCGGAAGGCGTCCAGTTCGGCCATCGAGTAGGTGCGGCCGGTGGTGTTGAGCTGATGGGTGCGCACGGTCAGCTCCTCGGCCCGGCGCAGGTCGTCCACGCCCGCTTCGGCGATGGTCAGCCGCATGTCCAAGGTGGCGAGGAACTCCTCGGCCGGTCCGTCGAAGCGCTCCTGGACGGCCCGCCGCTCCGACTCGGCGCGGTACATCAGGCGGCGCCGCCTCGCGTCGACGGTGACGACCTCGGGGGTGAACTCCGGACGGTCGGCGAGGCCCGCCACGTCCGCCGCGTCGATGCAGCGCACCTGCGGCAGCTTGAAGCCGACCTCCTCGCGCTCGAACGCGTCGTCGTCGACGAAGGCGATCGCGTCGAGCCCGATGTTCAGCGCCTCGGCGACGGCCTCGACGGACGTGGACTTCACGCCCCAGCCGATCTGCGGGTGCAGGAAGTAGTCCGCGACGCCGAGCCGCCGCAGGTTGTCGAGCGCGGCGTCCGGGTCGTTGCGGCTGGCGACCGAGTGCACGATGCCGCGCTCGTCCAGCGTGCGCAGCACCTCGGCGACGCCGGGGCGCAGCCGGTCGGCCCCGCCCTCCAGCAGCACCCCGTCCCAGAGCGTGTTGTCCAGGTCCCAGACGACGCACTTCAGCGTGCGGCGGACCGGGCTCGCCTGGTCGGCGGTCATCCGCTCGTCCTTTCCGTGTCGTACGAGTCAACCGGGAACATCTGGTAGGCGGACTCGGCGAGCATGATCTGCTGGAGCTGGGTGCTGCCCTCGATGATCTCCATGACCTTGGCGTCGCGCAGGTACCGCTGCACCGGCTCGTCTGGGCCGATGCCACGCGCGCCGTGGATCTGCACCGCGTCACCGGCGGCGCGGGCGGCGGCGGTGGACGCGAAGTACTTGGCCATCCAGGTGGCGTGCACCGAGGCCGGGTCGCCCGCCTCGCGCAGTCGTCCGGCCCGCAGGCAGAGCAGGCGAGCGGCGGTGACGCCGGTGCCCATGTCGGCCAGCATCCGCTGGACGAGCTGGTGCCCGCGCAGCGCGCTGCCGAACTGCCGCCGCGCGGCCGCGTGGCCGAGGGCGGCGCGCAGGCACGCCTCGGCCAGCCCGACGCAGCCCCAGGCGACGCTGTACCTGCCGAGTTCGAGAGCCGTCGCGATGACGGCCGACAGCCCGAATCCGGGTCGTCCGACAAGGTTGGCCGCCGGGATGCGGCAGCCGTCCATCTGGACGCGGGCCAGCATGGACGCGCGGGTGCCGAGCGCGCCGGTCATGGGCCGCACGTCCAGGCCGCCCCGGTCGCGCTCGACCAGGAACGCGGCGGGCCTGTCGTCCAGCCGGGCCAGCACGAGGAACAGGTCGGCGTACTGGCCGAAGGTGATCCAGTGCTTGCGCCCGGAGAGGACGTAGTCATCGCCGTCGCGCCGGGCGGTGGTCGCCACGGCCTGCAGGTCGCTGCCCGCGTCGGGCTCGGTGACCGCGAACGCGCCGAGGGCCGTGCCGTCCGCCAGCCGGGGCAGCCAGTGCCGCCGCTGTTCGGGCCGGCCCCAGCGGTCCAGCGCGTGCGCGACCATGCTGTGCACGGTGAGCAGGCTGCGCACGGACGAGCAGGCGCGTCCGACCTCGGCGTGCAGCAGCCCGAAGGTGACGGCGTCCAGGCCGGCGCCGCCGTACCGGATGGGGACCGCCGCGCCCAGATGGCCCTCGGCGGCCAGGTGTTCGGTCACCTCGCGGGGAAGGCGTTCCTCACGGTCCCAGCGGTCGGCGTACGGGACGAGGTGCTCGTCGGCGAACGCCGCGAACCCCGCCCGCGCCGTTCGCTGGGCTTCGGTGAGGTCCGAAGCGGTGTCCGGGGGCGTCCTCATCCGCCCACCGCCTCCGGTCGTCCGGCGGTGAGGGCGGCGATCGCGTTCACGCTGCTGAAGTTCGCCAGCACCAGGTCCTCGTCCCGCACCTCGCAGCCGAGCTCGTTCTCGACGAACAGCACCAGCTGCATGACGAACAGGGAGTTGACGTGCCCGGCGGCGAAGATGTCCTCGTCGTCGGCGATCTCCCAACCCTGGATGTACTGGGCGAGAAAGTCGCGGACCCGGGGTCGGACGTCGTCCATCGGTTTCCTCACTTCGCGTGGTCGTAGACGTAGAAGCCCCGGCCGCTCTTGCGGCCGTGCAGCCCGGCGGCCACCATCCGCCGCAGCAGCGGGCAGGGCCGGTACTTACTGTCAGCGAACGCGGTGTGCAGCCCCTCGATGGACGCCAGGATGGTGTCCAGGCCGATCAGGTCGGCGGTCTCCAGCGGCCCCATCCGGTGGCCGAAGCAGCCCCGGAACAACCGGTCGATCTCGGCCGCCTCCGCCACCCGCTCCTGTACGAGGAACGCCGCCTCGTTGACGGTCAACATCAGCACCCGGTTGGTGACGAAGCCGGGCGAGTCCGCGACCACCACTGCCTCCTTGTCCAGCGCGTCCAGCAGGGCCTTTCCGCGTTCGACCGTGGCGTCCGAGGTGTGGTGGCCGCGGATGACCTCCACCATCGGACGCATCGGGACGGGGTTCATGAAGTGCATGCCGAGGACGGCGTGCGGACGGCCCGTCATCGCGCCGATCGCGGTGATCGAGATGACCGAGGTGTTCGCCGCGAACACGGTGTCCGGCGGGCAGACCTCGTCCAGCCGCTCGTACACGCCCTGTTTGAGCGCCATGTCCTCGGTGATGTTCTCCACCACGAAGTCGGCGCGGGCGAGGGCGGCGAGGTCGGTCCGGTAGTCGATGCGCTTCTGGATCTCGGCGCGGTCGCCGCCGGGGACGGCGTCGCGGGCGAGCAGGCGGCGCATCCGCAGGCCCTCGTCGATCGCCCGGCGGGCCCGGTCGAGGATGTCGTCGCCGGTGTCCACCAGGACGACGTCCATCCCGGCCTGGGCGACCGCCTGGGCCACCCCGGTCCCCATCACCCCGGCGCCCACCACGCCGACCGTCGTGAACCGCCCCATCATTCCTCCCGGGTCTCGAACTCGGCGGACGGTGCCGCCTCGCGGTGCAGCAGGTCGGCGAGCTGGGCCACCGTGCGGGCCTCGAAGAGCGCGCCGAGCGGAACGGTCAGCCCGAGGTCGCGGCCGATCCGGTTGACCATCTCCAGGCCGAGCAGTGAGTGCCCGCCCAGCTCGAAGAACATGTCGTCCACGCCGATCCGATCGATGCCGAGCAGGTCCTGCCAGAGCGCGGCGAGCTTCTCCTGGAGCGGGTCGGCGGGAGGACGGTACGGCGTGCCGATCCGCGGTCTCGGGTGCGGTGCCGACCGCCGGACGGCCCGCTCCGCGCCGGGCGTCAGCGCTGAGGCGGCGATGTCGGCGGCGACCGCGTCGAGATCCTTGGCGACCACCGCCACCTGCGGACCGATCCCGGCCGCGAGCAGGCGGCGCAGGGCGTCGGCTCCCTCAGCGGGTTTCAGCCCGGTGGCCAGGTGCCCGGCGAGCGGACCCGGCACGGCCGTCGTTCGCGGCGTGTATTCGAGGAACGCGGCGTCAGGGCCGGTGCCGGCGCGGGCGTCGTCGAGGGTTCGTCGCAGGTCGGCCACCCGTTTGAGGACGAAGTCGTCGATCTGAGCCAGCACCCGGCCGTCCTCGTCGTAGAGGGTGATGTCGGCCGTCCGGGTCTCGTTCTCCGGCCGGTCGTCCTCGGTGTAGCAGTGGTGACTGAAGATCCGGCGGGTGAGCGGCCGGTAGAGCCGCAGCCGCCCGTAGGAGATCGGGATGCGGAAGGTCTCCGCCAGCCGCGTCCCGACGAACCCGGCCGCGAGGTCGAGCAGCGAGGGGTGCAGGTGCAGCCGGTCGAGGTCGTCCAGGTACGGGTCGGGAAGGACCAGCTCCGCCAGGGCCTCCCGGTCGCCCTGCCAGACGCGGCGAAGGCACCGGGAGCGCCCGCCGAAGCTCATCAGATCGGTGTGCTCGGGCAGGCCGAGGTCGCGCATACCGCCGGTCAGCTCGTCGATCGGACGGTCCGGAGGCGGCGGGTCGTCCCGCGGCGCGATGCGGCCGGTCGCGTGCACCTGCCAGCGGGACTCGCCGTCCGCCGGGCGCGGGCCGACGACCGTGACCCACGCCGGTTCGGCGGACAGGTCGAAGACCACGCGGAGCGGCCGTTCGCCGTTCCGGTCGAGGACGACCGGGGTCGCGAAGCGGAAGTCCGTCAGCTCGACCTGGTCCGCGCCGGTGAGGTCGGCGAACGCCGCGCGGGCCAGTTCCAGGTGGCCGGTGCCCGGGACGACCGGGTCGCCGAGCATCCGGTGTTCGTCCACCAGCCAGGCGGTCGCGCCGCTGACGGACGCGTCGTACACCGCCTGCGCCTCGGCGCGCTCCAGGCGCGCGCGCAGGAGCGGATGGTCCGGGACGGGCGGGGCTTCGCCGGCCAGGTGCCGCTGCGCCATGCCGACGTCCTGCCAGGCGTCCCAGTCGACCGAGATGACCTGGGGCTTGCCGTCCTTCGCGGCGGCGTGCTGCGCGAGCGCGTCGAGGAAGGCGTTGGCCGCCGCGTAGTCCGCCTGGCCGACCGCGCCGGTCAGGGCGAGGGTGGACGAGCACAGCACCACGGCGTCCGCGCCGATGTGTCCCGCCATGGCGGTGACGGCGAGGCCGCCGCGCACCTTCGGCGCGAGGACGCGGGCCGCGTCGGCGGGATCCCGGAACCGGACGAGGCCACCGCCCGCGACGCCCGCAGCGTGGACGACGGCATGCACAGGGCCCAGCTCCGCGACGGCCAGCTCTCCCGCCCGTCGCAGGTGTCCGGGTTCGGTGACGTCGGCGGCGAGCACGACCACGCGTGCGCCGAGCCGCTCCAGTTCCCGGACGGCTTGGACGCGGGTCGCCGTCTCGCCGTCCTGGTCGTCCCACCGGTCGCGGGGTGGCAGGCCGGTCCGCGAGACGAGCGCGAGCCCCGCCCCTTCGACGCGGGCCAGCTCACGTGCGATGGCGAGGCCCACCCCTCCCAGCCCACCGGTGATCAGGTAGTTGCGCCCAGGCGGGACGTCGCCCGCGGGCTCCAGCCGGACGGATTCGAAGCCGGTGGTGAAACGCCGCCGGCCGCGCAGCGCGACCACGGCGGTCGCCTCGCGCTCGGACAGTTCGGCCATGAGCCGGTGGGCGGCCTGCGCGGGCGTCGCGCTCGACAGTGACACGTCCACGCTGCGGCAACGCAGGTGCGGGTGCTCCAGCGGCAGCACCCGGCAGACACCGAGGACGGTGGCGCTCAGCGGCGACCCGGCCTCGGTGCCCGCGACCACGTGCAGGTCGTCGGTGACGACGGTGAGCTCCACCGGTTCGTCGGCGGGCTCGCCGCCGAGCGCCCGACCCAGCGCCAGCAGGCTGCCGAAGCCGCGGTCCAAGCCGTCCGGCTCGTCCGCGTCGGGGCCGAGGCCGACCGTCCAGAGGTGGACGATCCGGTCGGGGCGGCGGCCGTCACGGCGCAGCGTGGTCAGGAGTTCGGCGTGGTCGCCGGCGTCGGCGCGGGTCATGGTGGTCACCGAGGCGGCGGTGTCGGCGAGGGCGGCGGCCAGCTCTTCGCCGACTCCGGCGTCGTCCACGAAGAGCAGCCAGTGCTCCCCGCCGGACGGCCTGCCGACCGGCTGTGGGGGAAGCGTCCGCCAGGACGGCACCTGGAAGAAGTCCGCCACGTCGGTCTTCCTGACCAGTGCCGGGGCCGGAGCCGGCGCGGGCTGACCGCTCACCGCCGCCCAGTGCCGACGGCGTTGGAACGGGTACGTCGGCAGCGACACCCGCCGGGGCGTCCAGCCTTCGGGGACGGGGACGTCGGGTTCTGCGCCGAGCAGCCACAACCGGCCCACGGCGGACGGAAAGTGCCGCTCCTCGGGGTCGGTGTCGAAGGCGCCTGGCAGGCTCGGCACCGCGGGCTCGGCCGTGGGGCTCACCTGCGCGGCGAGACTGCCGAGGGACTGGCCGGGGCCGAGTTCGACGAGCAGCCGGTCGGCGGACGGGTCCAGCGCGGCGAGCCCGTCCGCGAACCGCACCGGCCGCAGCAGGTGCGCGCCCCAGAACGCCGGGTCCGTGGCCTGCTCGGCGGTGACCCAGGTTCCGGTGACGTTGGAGACGTACGGCACCTCGGGCGGACGGCACGGGACGGTGCCGACGAGCTCGGTGAAGTCGTCCACGACCGGGGCCATCATCGGCGTGTGGAACGCCTGCGTCGCCGGTAGCCGCCGGAACGCGACGCGCGCGTCCGCGAGCCGCCGCCCGACCTCGGCGACGTCGGCCGCCGGGCCGCCGACGACGCACAGGTTCGGACCGTTCACGGCGGCGACCCGCACGTCCGGCGGGAGGTACTCCGCGACGTCCTGCTCGGCCATCGGGACGGCCAGCAGCGCACCGGGAGGAAGCTCGTCGATCAGCTCCGCACGCCGCGCGACCAGGCGCAACGCGTCCGGCAACGTGAAGACGCCGGCCAGGCACGCCGCGACGTACTCACCGAGGCTGTAGCCGATCAGGGCGTCCGGGCGGATCCCGTGCGCCGCCCAGAGGCGGGCGAGGGCGTAGCCGGTGACGAACGCGGCCGGCTGCGCGTAACGCGTCCGGTGCAGCGGGTCGGCGGGCTCGGCGGCGCGGCGGCCGAGCATCGCGCGCAGGTCCGTTCGGTTCGGCGCGGCCTCGCCGGACGCCGGATACAGCAGCTCGCGGAGGTCCCGGCCCAGCAGCGGTTCGAGCAGGTCCACGCACTCGTCCACGACGGCGCGGAAGACGGGCTGCGTCCGGTAGAGCCCGTGGCCGAGCCCCCGGCGCTGGTCGCCGACGCCGGGGATCAGGAACGCCACCGACGGCCGGGACGAGGCCGGTCCGCCGGTGCGGACGGCACGCTGGTCCCGCGCGGCGAGCGCCTCGGCAGCCTCGGCGGGGTCGGCCGCGACGACCGTCCGGCGGTGCGGCAGCGCGCGCCGTCCACGCGCCAGGGTGTGCGCGACGGCGCTCAGGTCGGCGCCGGGATCCGCGGCGAGGTGCGCGGCCAGCCGACCGGTCTGCTCCTCCAACGCCTGCTCGGTGCGCGCCGACAGGCGCAGCAGCCGGACGCCGGGCGGGCCGGGCGGCGGCGCGGGCGGGGCCTCCTCCAGCACGACGTGCGCCCCGGTGCCGCCCATCCCGAAGGAGCTGACCCCGGCGCGGCGTGGCCCGTCCCGGTCTGGCCAGTCCCGGGGTTCGCGGACGACCCGGAACGGCCCCGCGGCGAAGTCGATCTCGGCGTTCGGGCGCTCGTGGTGCAGGCTCGGCGGGATCAGCCCGTGCCGCAGCGCCAGCACCGTCTTGATCAGCCCGGCCACTCCGGCGGCGGCGTGGGTGTGCCCGATGTTGGTCTTGACCGAGCCGAGCGCGCAGCCGCCGGGGGCCGCCCCGGCGGCCCCGAACACCCGGGTGAGCGCCTCGACCTCGATCGGGTCGCCGAGCCGCGTCGCGCTGCCGTGCGCCTCGACGTACGCGACGGTGGCCGGATCGACCCCGGCCGCCGCGTACGCGGCGGCGATCACCCGCGCCTGGCCCGCGACGCCGGGCGCGGTGAACCCGGCCCGGTCGCCGCCGTCGTTGCCGATCGCCGAGCCCCGGATGACGGCGTGCACCTGGTCGCCGTCCGCCAGCGCGTCCGCCAGCCGCTTCAGTGCCACCATGCCGACGCCGTTGCCCGGAACGGTGCCCTCGGCCCGGTCGTCGAACGCCCGGCAGTGGCCATCGGACGAGAAGATCCCGCCGGGCCGGAAGAGGTATCCGGTGACCTGCGCGGCGCGCGCCGTCGCGCCGCCCGCGAGCGCGAGGTCGCACTCGCCGCTGAGCAGCGCCTGGCAGGCCAGGTGGACGGCGACCAGCGACGTCGAGCAGGCGGTCTGCACGGTCAGCGCGGGGCCGGTGAGGTCGAGCCGGTGGGCCAGCCGCGTGGCGACGTAGTCCTTCTCGTTGGCGATGGCGCGGGCGAACCGCTCGCCGTCGTCGTCGGTCGGCGGCAGCAGCGGCAGGTAGGAGTTGTAGTAGGTCCCGGCGTAGACGCCGACCGGGCCGCCGACGCGGTCCGGGTCGTAGCCGGCGTCCTCCAGCGTCTCCCAGGCGCACTCCAGCAGGACCCGCTGCTGCGGGTCCATGAGGTCGGCCTCGCGGGGGCTGATGCCGAAGAACTCGGCGTCGAACCGGTCGGCGTCCGGCAGCACCCCCTGCGCCCGCACGTAGTCCGGGTCGGCGAGGACGCGCTCGGGCACGCCCGCCCCGGCCAGCTCGGCGTCGGTGAACCGGGTGATCGACTCGATGCCGTCCCGGAGGTTGCGCCAGAACCGGCCGGTGTCGCCCGCACCGGGAAACCGGCCCGCCATGCCGATGATCGCGATCTCCAGGCCGGTCTCCGTCAACGGTCCTCCCCCGCCACCGGGCCGCGCCGGCGCCGCCGGGCCTGGAGGCGCTCCCGCCCGGCGGCCAGGCGCCGCACGTCGGCGTCGCCCGCCGTGTCCTCCGCGGCGGTCCCGTCCAGATGCTCGGCGAGCGCGCGGACCGTGCTGTACATGAGCAGCGTCGACTTCGGGACGGCCCGTCCGGTCTCCTCGCGCAGCCGCTCGGCCACGCGGGCGAGCGCTAGCGAGTCGCCGCCGAGCTCGAAGAAGCTGATGGTCGGATCGACCTCGGGCACGTCCAGGACGGCGACCCAGATGGCGGCGATCCGGCGTTCGGTGTCCCTGACCGGGGACGGCGGTGCGGGCGTGGGCCGCGCGGCCGTCGTGTAGCGCTCGGTCAGCCGTACCCGCTGCACCTTGCCCGTGGTGTTGCGGGGCAACTCGTCCACGAAGAACACCCGGCTGGGCACCTTGTGGTCGATCAGCCGCCGCGCGGCGAACGCGCGCACGCTGTGCTCATCCACCTGGATGCCGGGGCGCGGCACGACCGCGACCGCGACGTCCTCGCCCAGCGTCGGGTGCGGCAGCCCGAACGCCGCGACCTCGGCGAGGCCGGGATGCCCGGTCAGCGCCTGGTCCACCTCGGCGGGCGACACCTTCGAGCCGCCCCGGTTGATGATCTCCTTGGCCCGGCCGATGACGAACAGGTAGCCGTCGGCGTCGAGGTAGCCGTAGTCGCCCGTGCGCATCCAGCCGCCGGTGAAGGCGGCCTCGTTCGCGGCCGGGTCGCCCGCGTACCCGGCGGTCACGTTGCCGCCGCGGATCGCGATCTCCCCCGCGTCGCCCGGCGGCAGCGCGCGGCCGTCCGGGTCCAGGATGCCGACCGGCCCGCCCACCGGCACGCCCACCGAACCGACCTTGCGCGGACGCGGCGGAAGCGGGTTGCAGGTGACCAGCGAGGCCGCCTCGGTCAGCCCGTACCCCTCCACCACCGGGGCGTCGAAGAGCTTTTCCAGCCGGGCGAGGACGCTGTCCGGGAGCGGCGCGGACGCCGAGCGGATGAACCGGAGCGGGATGCCCGGCCGTCTGCCGGTATGGTCCGCCTCGTCCAGCAGGGCCGTGTGCATCGCGGGAACGGCCGTGTACCAGGTGGGCCGGAACTCGTCGAGCCAGTCCATGAACGCGGTGGCGTCGAAGCCCGGCGGGCACACGATCCCCGCGCCGTGCACGAAGGATGCCAGGAGCGTGCTGGTGAGGCCGTGCGCGTGGAACATCGGCATGACGTTGAGGCAGCGGTCGTCGGGCGTCAGTTCCAGCGCCCGGCCGGTGTTCCACGCGGCGGTCAGCAGGTTGGCGTGAGTGAGCGGGACCATCCGGGGACGGGCCGTCGTGCCGGAGGTGAACAGCGTGAGGGCGACGTCCTCGGGCCGGGTCTCCGCGTCGGGGACGGGCTGTCCGACCGGGTCGCCCGCGAGCGTCCAGACGCCCGCCGGATCCCCGGGGCGGACGGCCATCTCCAGCGTCGGCACGCCGAGCCGCCTGGCCGCGGCCACGGCGTCCCCCTCGTCGCCGGGCGGGACCACCAGGGCCTTGGCCCGCGTCCCGGCGAGGAAGTGCGTGAACTCCTCCAGCCGGTGCCCCGGGTTGAGCGGCACGCACGAGGCGTGCGTCGCGACGCCGAGGAACGCGGTCGCGAGGTCGGGGCCGGACGGCAGCGCGAGGGCCACCGCGTCCCCGGGGCCGATTCCCAGCTCGCGCAGCCGCCGCCCGGTCGCCGCGACCTGCCCGGCGAGCGCACCGAAGGTCAGGGCGGGCCGTCCCGGCGCGCACAGCGCGATGCCGTCCGGCCGCTCGCGGGTTCGCTCGGTGACCAGATCCCGCAGATGGTGTGGTGTGGCTAGCCGCATAGCGCCTCCTCCAGGGCATGGCGGCCGGGCGCGGCCCGGCCCGCGAAACGGATGGCCGCGAGCACGCCTGGGACGAACGCCGACCGGTCGTTGACCCGGTGCCCGACGTCGATCTGCTCGGCCGGGCCCCCCGCGAGCAGCCGGTGCTCGCTGACGGCGTCGCCGAACCGCAGGGACGAGATCGGCGCGTCGCCCCGGTGCTCGCCCCAGGCCCGCGACAGCGCCAGGGCGGTGGCGCTGGGCGCGTCCACCTTGGCGGCGTGGTGGATGTCCACGACGGCCGCGTCCCAGCCGGACGGCAGCGTCCCGGCGAGGTCGGCGACGAACCGCCGGACCAGCGCCAGCGCGAGACTGAAGTTGGCCTCCTGCACGACGGCGCGGTGCTCGGCCACCCGCCGCAGCAGCGCGTGGTCCGCGCCGGTCAGGCCGCTGGTGCCGATGACCAGGGCGCAGGGCGTGCGCTCGGCCGCCGCC
The DNA here is from genome assembly GCF_040655075.1 of Actinoallomurus sp. NPDC050550. Lineage (NCBI taxonomy): Bacteria > Bacillati > Actinomycetota > Actinomycetes > Streptosporangiales > Thermomonosporaceae > Actinoallomurus > Actinoallomurus sp. NPDC050550. The sequence goes on from NZ_JBFAJC010000056.1 coordinate 56,606, forward strand.
AGCAGCCGGGCGGTCGCCGCCCGGTTCGTGAAGTCCACGACCACGGGCGGCCCGCCCGGCACCGCGCGCAGCCGGTCCGCGAGGTCGCGGGCGGTCCCGTCGCGCAGGTCGAGGTGGGCGGCGAAGTCGAGATCGGCGGCGTCCCGGACGGCGGCCGCGACCAGGCGGGCCATCCTTCCGGCGCGCCCGCAGACCAGGACGGGCGTACCCATGTCAGCGCCTCCCTTCGAGCAGGCCCATGCGTCGGGCGAGCTCGGCCTCGGCCATGCGGCGTCCGCCGAAGTGGGCGTGCGCGGCGGCGGGCCACACGTCGGGCCGGGCCAGTCCGAGCTCGGCGGCGAAGTCGGCGGCGATCCGCGCGGTGCGCTGGGTGAGCCGAGTGCACGCAGCCAGCGCGGCGGCGGCGGACGTGCCGCCGCGGTCCGGGCCGCGCAGCCGCGGACCGAGGCGGGCCAGCTCGGCGAGCAGGCTCAGCTCGATGTCCAGCCGGGACAGCTCGTGCGCGAGGAACTGCGAGCCACTGAGCGGCGCGGTGTCCCCGGACGGGACGGCCAGCACCCGGCGGAGCCCCGCGACGACCGAGGCGGCATGTGCGACCGCGAGGGTGACGTAGCTCCAGGTGTACGCGTCGAGCGCGGCCACCACCGGGGAGCCCGCGTCCCAGGTCACCGGCGGCGAGACGAGCCGGGAGTCGATCACGGCCTCCGCCGACTCGGCCCAGCCCCAGCCCTCGCCCGCTCCCCCGCCGCCGACCGACACCGCCGGATGGTCGTGCGAGACCAGGCAGAGCCGGAGCCCGTCGCCGAACCCGACCTGCACGAGGACCGCCTCCACCGCCGCGTTGCCGTAGCGGTGGCGGCCGTCCAGGACGACCCGGTCGCCGACGCTGCGGGCACGCACCGACGGGACCCGTGGCGACAGCTCCATGCCCGGCGTGAACAGGGCGAGCGCGCACGGCGACGCCCCCCGGCGGACGGCGTCCGGCAGCGGATGGTCGGTCGGGTCGAACAGATCGAGCAGCGGCAGGACCCCGGTGGTGTGCTCCAGGACGGTGGCGGCATCGGGGAACGAGACCTCGTCGTCCGGCGCGAGCAGCCGGGACAGCACGGCCTCCGGGCATGGACGGCCGTCCGCCAGCAGATCGGCCAGCAGACGGCGGACCGTCCCGGGCTCGGCGCTCATGCCGGCGTCCCATCGCCGCCGCGCCCGGCCGCGCGGACGAGCCGGACGATCCCGTCCACCGTCGCGAGCGCCTCGGGGTCGCGCTCGGTGTCGAGCTCGACCCCGTACAGTCGCTCCAGCGCCTCCAGCAGGTTGATGTAGGCGATGGAGTTGACCCCGGCCTCGACCAGCGATCCGCCGGCACCGCGCAGGTCGTCCGCCGACACCACCCGTCCGGTGGCGATGACCACCAGCGCCTCGACCCGTTCGCGCAGGCCGTCGTCGGCCCGTCCCGGCTCGGCCGTGCCGATCGCACTGGTCACGCCGATCGCGCCGGTCGCGCCGGTTCGCGTGTCCGCGTCGGTCATCGCATGCTCTCCCGTCCTCGCGTGGGCGTCTGGGTGTCCGGTCCGGCTCCGGCGGAGGCGGCGACGGTGGCGCGGAGGTCGTTGATGCGGACCTTGCCCGCCGACGAGCGCGGGATCTCGGCGACGAAGCTGACCCGCTGCGGCACCTTGTAGGCAGCCAGACGGCCGCGACAGCCCGCGAGGATGTCCGCGCGAGCGAGCGGCCGGTCGCCCACCACCGCCATGTGCAGCGTGATCTGGCCGTCGGCGTCGGTGTCGGCGAACAGCACCGCGTCGCGCACCCCGTCGATCGCCTGGACGACCCGCTCCACCTCGCGCGGGTCGATCTTGCGCCCGGCCAGGTTGATCACCCCCGCGACCCGTCCGGTGACGAACAGCCGCCCGTCCTCCAGGTGGCCGAGGTCGCCGGTGCGGTAGTAGCCGTCGGCGTCGAGCCGCCCCTCCAGCTCGCCGGGCGCGTTCAGGTACCGGCTCGCCATGGACGCGGTGCGCAGCAGGATCTCCGTCCCGCCGTCCGGGCGCCGGCGGGGGCGCAGCGTCACCCCGGGCAGCGGCGTGCCCAGCCCGCGCCGGTAGCCGGGGTCGCGCTCGAAGGTGCAGGGCCCGGCCTCGGCCACGCCGTAGTAGTCGGCGATCCGCACCCCGAACCGCTCCTCGAACCGGGCGCGGGTCTCGGCGGGCAGCTCCGCGCCCGCCGAGATCGCCAGGTCGAGCCGGGCCAGCCGGGCGGTCGCCAGGTCGGACGCGGCGAGCGTGCGATACACCAGCGGGAACGCGACCAGCCGGGTCGCGCCAGAGTCGGCGACCGCCCGCGCGATCCGCGCCGAGGTGGGCGGGCCGGTGTGCAACACCAGCTCCGCGCCGACGAGGAAACTCGACAGCAGGGACGTGTTGAACGCCAAGCCGTTGGTGAAGGCCGCCAGGCAGAGGGTGCGGTCGGTCCCGTCCAGCCCGGTGCCCTCGACCCAGTTGCGGGCCGCGCTGAAGACGGCGGTGCCGGAGAACTCCAGACACTTCGGCACGCCCGTGGTCCCGGACGTGAACCGGCACACCGCCGTGTCCGCAAGCAGCGCGGGCGGCGCACCGGCCGCCTCGACCGTGACCAGCGCGTGCCCGCCGCCCGCGACCGGCGTCACGGTGCCGGGCAGCGGGAACCGGTCCGCGGTGCCCGCGTCCACCAGGAAGGCGGTCACGCCGCAGCCGGTCCTGATCGCCTCCAGCTCGTTCTCCCCGAACGCCACGTCCACCAGGAACGGCACCCGTCCGGTGGCCAGCAGGGCGAGATAGGACAGGACGTAGTCGACGCTGTTGCGGGCGCAGACGGCAACGCGGTCGCGCCGGGGTCCGGTCCCGGCGTCCAGCATGCGGTCCAGGACGACGGCGAGCCGCGCGGACCGGTCCGCGAGCTCGGCGTAGCTGAGCCGTTCGTCTCCCTGTCTCAGCGCCGTCCGGGACGCGAAGCGCGCGCAGGCCTCGCGCACGATCGGGTCGAGCTGCCGGTCACGCATGGTCGCGTCCCCTTCCGGAGCCGCCCGTCGGGGCCGGCCGCCGCCGCGTGCCCGCTTCGCCGAGGCCGTCGAGTTCGGCCCGGCTCGCGAAGCTGTGGTTTGCGAGGGTGAGCATCGTGGTCTGGCTGCCGCCCGCCATCCGCAGGCCGCGGAGCTGCGCGTAGGCCCGGAGGGACGGGCTGTCCCACATGTAGCCCGCGCCGCCTTCGAGGTCGCAGCAGAGCCGGGCCAGGTCGCAGGCCCGCTCGACGCAGAACCACTTCAGCTCCGCCACCTCGGGGACGGGAGCGGAGGGCCCGTCCACGCGGCCCGCCAGCGCGGCGATCCCGGCCGCCATCAGCTCCTCGTCCGCGCGGGCGCGGGCGAGCGGGTGGGCGGTGGCGGGCCAGTCGCCCAGGAGCCGCCCGCCCAGCCGGCGGTGGGTGACGTGCCGGACGGCGTGGTCGAGCAGCCGCCGGTGGATCAGGTACGCGTCGAAGGCGATGAGGTAGCGCATCCGGGACATCACCCGGTTCCAGCGCAGCAGTTGCCCGACCCCACCCCGGGACAGCACGTGGTCGGCCGGGACGCGAACGTCGTCGAACTCGATGCGCGCCGAGTCGGCGGACCGGGTGCCGAACTTGTCATAGACGTGCGCGACGGACACGCCGGGGGTCTGCTTGGGCACCAGGACGAGCGCGCGCTCCCCGTCGAGCCGGGCGCTGACGAAGCACAGCCCCGCCCCCGCGCCGTTGATCACGTACTGCTTCGCGCCCCGTAGCACGACGTGGCCGCCGGTCCGACAGGCGGTCGCGGGCTCGTCGGCGGACGGGTCGGTGTCGGCCTGGCAGGCGCTCAGCGTCCCGTCCAGCAGGCCGGGCAGGTACCGGTCGCGCAGCGCGGGATCCGCGTCGGCGAGCCACTGCGTCGCCACGTCGTTGTGGACGTGCATCGCAAGCATGATCCCGGCGTCCCCGAGCGGGGCCATCGCCTCGCTGAGGACGAGGCTGCCGAGCATCCCCAGGCCACGTCCGCCCAGTTCGGCGGCCAGCGGCACGCCCAGCAGGCCGTGCCGGGCGAGGTCGCGCCAGGCGCGCGCGGTCAGCGGACCGTCCGGTCCGTCCCGCCACCCGGCCAGGCGGTCCGGGGTGAACATGGTGCGCGCCGTGCGGGCCAGCTCCCGGTGCCGCTCGGTCGGCGGCGACCCCGCGAACGCGCCGGCGGCAAGCCCCGCCACCAGCTCGGTCGGTTCGCCGGTCAGCGCGCCGGACGGCTGTCCGGTCAGCATGCGACGTCCACCTCCCCGGCCGCCGCGCCGCCGGTCCGGACGGGCGGGCCGCCCGCGTCCACGACCGTCCTGCCGTGGCTGTACGCGACCGCCTCCCGGTCGGTCTTGCGCGCGGCGGGGTCGGGCACCCCGACGGCGAGCAGGTAGACGATCTCCTCGTCGCGGGAAAGCCGCCCCAGCCGCGCGCCGTGCGCCTCGTCGAACCCGCCGACGCAGGTGAGGCCGAGCCCGGCAGCGGTCGCGTTCAGGCACATCCGCTGGGCCACGTGCGCGGCATGGAAGTGCAGCTCCGCCAGGCCCCCGCGGCCGTGTTCGCGCAGCACCTCCGGCACCGGGGCGTGCAGCAGGACCAGCGCGGCGGCGTGCCGCAGCCCGGCCTGCCGCTGGCAGGTCTCCAGCACGTCGGCCTCGGCCACCTCCCCCTCGCCCATCGGCAGCAGCATGTGCCCGCTCGGCGCGTAGGCGTGCGCGCCCGGCGCGAGGCCCTCGACGGCGCGGGCCACGATCCGCACGGCCACGCCCAGCTCCGGGTCGGCGAAGTCGGCGTCCAGGCCGCCGTTCACCCCGTCCAGCAGGGCGGCGAGCCGGGCGAGCGGGATCGGGTCCGGCAGGAAGCCCTTGGCGGACTCCCGCCGCGCCATCAGCTCCGCGCGGTCGCCGGGCCCGGCCTTGCGGCGTGGCAGCCACACCGGGGCCGGGCCGCCCGGCCCACCTGGACCGGCGGCGCGGCCCCCGTGGCGTGCCTCGGAGAGGGACGTGGCCTGGCCGGGCCACGGCGGCGTCGCCGGGCCGTAGGACAGGCTGATGCCGCGCAGCGTCGCGAAGTTGCGCCGCTCGGCGTCGTCCGGCGGATCGAGCCGCGCCTGCCCCCGGTCCAGCCACACCGGCCGCGCCGCGTCCGCGTCCCGGGTCGGCGGCTCCGGGGTACCGGTGACCGTCACCACGGCCTGCGGCTCCCGGCAGGTCCCGGCCAGGCCCAGCGCGTGGGCCAGCCACTGCCGCCGGAACCGCAGGTGGACGGTCGCGGAGAGGCCCGCGTCGCGCAGCGCGAGGGCGAGGTTGGACGCGGCGTGCCCGGTGTCGAGGAAGGTGTAGCGGTAGCCGCGCACGCCGTACTTGGCCATCGACCGCCAGGGCCGCGCCGCGAAGACGACGACCGCGCGCGGGACCGCGCCGCCGCGCCCGCCGATCCCGGCTCCGGCGGCCAGTTCATCCGGCGGGACCGGGGGGCCGGACGCCAGCGGGCTGAGCCGTCCCGCGTCGATCTCGTACAGGTAGGTGGTGCCGCCCGGGCCGAGGCTCACCAGCACCTCGAACGGGTAGAGCGCGCCCGCCGAGGGGGTGGTGCGGGCCTGGACGAACGTGCCGTCCTTGGCCAGCACCGTGCCGGGCCGCTGCCCGCAGCCGCGTCCCAGCGCGTCGGCGAGCACCACCCGGAGCGCCTGGTCGGCCGCCGTGGCGGCGTCTGGGCGCTCCGGCTCGGGCGGGTCGAGGGCCTCGTCCGCACTCAGCCGTGTCGACTCCCAGAAGTCCAGGAGCGGGTTTTCGGAATGGAGCTGAGATCGCATGAATCCTGCTCGTCTCTCGGATATCGCGATGGCGCGGCGGCCATCGAAGATCGCCACCATCATCGGCGGGCCGTCACCGGCCGTGCATCTCCGAAGTTGCGTCCACCTGCGCCGTTGCCGGTGCGGGGCGGCCGGGCCGGGGGGACCGGGCGGACGACGAAGGCCGCGCATAGGCTGCGCACCGCCCGGTCGAGGGCGTCCGCCGGGCACACCGCCTCGATGGCCCAGTTCGTGGTGGCCGTGGCCAGCGTCGCCGCCCCCGCGCGCATGAGCGCGGCGTGGAACGCCGGCATGGGCCGCGCGTCCACCCGCATTCCCTCGCCGTGCAGGGCCAGGCGCACCACGTCGTCCCGGCACCGCACGGCGGGCGGCCGGTCCGCGGTCCGGGCCAGCGCCGCCAGAACGGGCTCGCGGGCGGCGCGGCCGATGACGAAGGTCAGCTCGAACCCGCCGTCCAGCGGGCGGAGCCCGAGCATCTCCGCCGTGGCCCCGCCCGCCTCGACGGCGGACAGGGTCCGCGCCAGGTCCCGGCCGTCCGTCCGCAGGCCGGGCACGGTGACCAGCGACCAGGAGAGGTCGTAGCTGACGTGGCTGACCGATGATGCTTCCATGGGGAACGCTCCCGCCGTCCGGGGCGCGCCTAGGGCGAGTCTCGAAGTCGGCGCCCGTGGCGAGCGTCGCGCAGTAGGGCATCCGGCTTTGAGACGAGCTCTAGCGGCCAAGCCTCCGGTAACGCGCCTCGGTCGTGTCCTTGTCGGGCTTCCACCACCACTCGTTGGCGCGGTACCACTCGATGGTCCGGGTCAGCCCGGCGCGCAGGTCGGCGTGCCGGGGGCGCCAGCCGAGCTCCGTTCGCAGCTTCGTGGAGTCGGCGGCGTAGCGCAGGTCGTGGCCGGGCCGGTCCGGGACGTGCTCATAGGAGCCGGGCGCCTGGTCCATCAGCTCAAGGACGAGGTCGAGCACCTGCTTGTTCGTCTGCTCACCGCCGGAGCCGACGAGGTAGGTCTCGCCGATCCGGCCGCGTTCCAGGATGAGGTGGACGGCAGCGTTGTGGTCGTCCACGTGCGTCCACTCGCGGACGTTCTCCCCCGTCCCGTACAGCTTGGTCGGCCTCCCCAGCAGCAGGTTCGTCACCTGCCTGGGGATGAACTTCTCGATGTGCTGGAACGGCCCGTAGTTGTTGGCGCAGTTCGACAGCGTCGCCCGGACGCCGTAGGACCGCACCCACGCGCGCACCAGCAGGTCCGAGCCCGCCTTGGTCGCCGAGTACGGGCTGGACGGGTCGTAGCGCGTCGTCTCGGTGAACCGTTCGGTCGAGCCCGCCCCGAGGTCGCCGAAGACCTCGTCGGTGGACACGTGGTGCAGCCTGCGGTCGTGCCGCCGGACGGCCTCCAGCAGGGTGAAGGTGCCCAGCAGGTTCGTCCGGACGAACGGCGACGGGTCGTCCAGCGAGTTGTCCACGTGGGACTCCGCCGCCAGGTGCACCACGACGTCCGCGTCGGCGACCAGCTCGTCCACGAGCCCGGCGTCACAGACGTCGCCGCGCACGAACTCGATCCGGTCGGCGACCGGATCGAGCGCCCGCTCGTCCCCGGCGTAGGTCAGCGCGTCGAGCACCCGGATCCGGTACCGGGGATGGTGCCGGACGGTGTGCCGCACGAAGTTCGCGCCGATGAACCCGGCCCCGCCGGTCACCAGCATCCTGGTCATCGCGGTCGGCTGAACTGGCCGGGTTCGCGGCCCGCCCCGGCCGGCCCCCGGTACGCCTGGGCGATGTCCAGCCAGCGGCCCGCCTCCGCGCCCTCCGCCTTCACCCGCAGATCCGTGCGGTGCCGCCGCCGGGTGACCAGCAGGCAGAAGTCCTCGGCCGGGCCGGAAACGCGGTCCGCGGCGTCCGGCGGGCCGAACTCCCAGAGTCGTCCGGACGGCAGCGTGATCTCGTAGCGGAACGGGAAGTCCGGCGGGGTCATCCCGTGGGACTGGTAGCCGAAGTCGCGGGTCAGCACGGCGAAGCCGACCAGGTGTTCCAGCCGGTCGGTGCGCTCCGGCCGCAGCCCGAGGGTGTCGGCGACGTCCTGGCCGTGCGCGAACGTCTCCATGATCCCCGCGCAGCACAGGATCGCCGGGGGCAGCGGGTTGACCAGCCACGGCACCGCGCCGTCCTCGGGGAACGCGGCGAGCGCGGCGATCCCGGCGTCCCGCTCGGCGCGCCACCGCTGCAGCAACCGGTCCGGTTCGGTGCGCGGGTACTGCGCCAGCGCGGCGTTCACCGCGCCGTCGAAGTCGCCCTTGGCGCGCTCGGTGAGCGCCCGGAACGCCTCGGCGTCGGACGCGGCGGTCCCGGCCAGCCGATAAATGAATGCCAGGTGGGCCACCTGGTCGGCGACTGTCCAGCCGGGGGCGGGCGTCGGCGCCTCCCAGCGGTCGGCGGGCAGACCCTCGACCATGTGGTCGATCTGCTCGCTCTCGGCGGTCAGGTCGGCGATGACAGCCTTCAGGTCCGTCACGGGCCGGGTCCTCTCCTCGGCGGGTCGATGCAGTGGCCAGCATGACCCCGGCCGTCCCGAAAGGCGTTCCGCGAAAATGCTGTATTGCGGCGGTCCGGATGCGCTCGCACGGTCCCGGCCGGCGCAATCCCCGAATGTCAAGACCCCGCTTCGAGCATTCTCGAAGATATGTCGGGCGGCCGCTCTTCTTACGATCTGCAAAATGACCGATTACGGCGAAAGGGAAATATTGCGCGAAGCAACGGAAAACTCGCCGGGAGGCCGGCGGCCCGCGCTGTTCTGGACCGGCGCGGCGCTGGTGACCCTCGGGGTCGTGCTGCATCTGCCCATGTATTTCCAGGCCCGCGACATGCACTACCACATGGCCGGGATGAAGATGGACGCGACGATGTCCACCGGCATGGTGCTCATCGTGGTCGGGCTCGTCGCGACCGGGTTCGGCCTGCTGCCCCGCCGGGCCGACTTCTCGGCCACGGCCCGGCTGCGGGTGCGCGCCCTGGACGAGGCGCGGATCAGCGCGACGCACGTCGGCCTGCTGCTGGTGATGGCGGCCGCCGTGACCATCGACGTGATGAAGCCGACCTCGCTGGCGTTCGTGGTGCCGGGGTTCGCCAAGGAGTACGGGCTTAAGACCGCGCTCAACCCGCACGGCCACCCGGCCGCGGCGCTGCTCCCGCTGTTCGGCATCACCGGGACGGTGCTGGGCTCGCTGGTGTGGGGCTGGCTCGGTGACCGCATAGGACGGCGCGCCGCGATGCTCCTGGCGGGGGTGCTGTTCGTCGGCACGTCCATCTGCGGGGCGATGCCGAGCTACGAGCTGAACCTGCTGATGTGCCTGATCATGGGGCTCGGCGCGGGCGGCGTGCTGCCGGTCGCGTTCACCCTCCTGTCGGAGACCATCCCGGCCCGGCACCGGGGCTGGCTGATGGTCCTCATCGGCGGCGACATCGCGGGCGCGTACGTGCTGACGAGCTGGGCTTCCGAGTCGCTGACCCCGACCTATAGCTGGCGCATCCTGTGGCTCATCGGCCTGCCGACCGGGCTGCTGTTCATCCTGCTCACCCGGTGGGTCCCCGAGTCGCCCCGCTACCTGCTGGCGGTCGGGCGGGAGGACGAGGCGCGCCGCGTGCTGCACCGTTACGGGGCCGAGATCGTACCGATCGAGGAGTCCGAGCTGGCGGCCGAGCGGGACGTACGCGGCAACTACCTCCAGGTGCTGCGCTCGCCCTGGACCGGCCTGACGCTGGTGCTCGCGCTGGTCGGCGCGGGCATCGGGCTCATGCTGTACGGGTTCCAGCTCTGGCTCCCGACCAACCTGCGGCACCTGGGCTACACCGACGTGACGGCCGACCGGGTGCTGCGCGACTCGTCCCTCATCGGCTTCCCGCTGAACTTCCTGGTGGCCTACCTGTACCACCGCTCCAGCCGGTGGACGCTGATCGGGCTCTCCGCCGTGGTGGCCGCCGCACTGCTGGGCTTCGTGGCGCTCGGCGACTCGGCGGCCGACGACTCCGCCCTGCTGCGGACGCTGCTGGTCATCCCGATCTGGGGGTCCAGCTCGGTGGTGGCGGTGCTGTCGGCGTACGGCGCGGAGGTCTACCCGACCCGGATCCGGTCCCGGGGCAGCGGCCTGGCCGCCGGGATGTCCAAGGCGGGCGGCGTGCTGGTGATCGCCGTCGTGGTCGCCGGGGTTGCGCTGCCGTCGGTGCGGGTGACCGCCGCGCTCGGCGCGGTCCCGCTGGTGCTGGCGGTTCTGCTGGCGGTGTTCGTGACCATCGAGACCCGCAGCCGGCGGCTGGAGGACATCACCGCCGCCGAGCTCGGCCGGGAGGGCGCCGCCGCCTGATCCCGGCCCGCGCCCGCCCCCTCTCGGCGCGCGGGACGGCAAACCGTGCCGTCCCG
>NZ_JBFAJC010000057.1:0-66685 GCF_040655075.1 Actinoallomurus sp. NPDC050550
GTGGCCGCGCCGGCGACGGTGTACCCGGCCGCCTGCCAGGCCGTACGGGCGGCCGCCATGAGCGTGGTCTTGCCCGCGCCGGCGACCCCGACGACGGCGTCGACGCCGTGCCCGGCGCTGACCAGCCGCTCCAGCACTTCGGCCTGTTCTTCGGATGGGGTGAAGCCGCGTGCGGCGTAGAACGCGCTGATGGCGAGGTCGGCGACGCGCGGGTCGACGACCGCGAGGTCGCGGCCGTAGCCGTCCCATGCGGCCGCCAGGTTGGTCCGCTCCGCACGCAGGATGTCGCGGCTGGTGAAACGGGCGGCCGGAGTTGCGCCACCAAGGCTTTCCCGGACGGTCATCTACGGCAGTCGACAGCCCTGGACGCATGCAAAAGCAGCGTCCCACGCAACCTGGGAGTGAACATGAACCTGCCCACGGTCACGCTCCATGGACCTGTTTGGACTTTCTGATGACCTATGACGGCGAGAGGCCCCCGGCTGGCACCTCCTCGCGCCCGCAGCGACGGGTCGTCGTGCCGGTGGTGATCGACGGCCCGGGGGCCCCGCGGGGACGTTTCTGGCGTTCACGCCTGGTCGCGGCGGGCGTGGCCGGTGTGGTCCTGGCAGCCTGGGGCTTGGTCCAGCTATTCGGCAACCCCTTCGGCGGCGATGGTATGCGCGGCCCCTATGGGCAGTTCCCGTCGGCGGTCGCGGCGCAGCCGCCACTGCATTCGGCACGGCCGGTGGCCCGGGTTGGCGGAGCGGCGATCGTCTTTGGCGGGCTGGCGATAATCAACAGCTCCACGCTCGACACCCACAGGGGCGTGCGGGCGGTGGACATCGCTACCGGCAAACTCTACTGGCACTATCAGCGCGATGCCTCGCTGATGGCCATCGACCGGGCGACCGGCGGCCTGTTCCTCCTCGGCACCCGCCTCACCCTGATCGACATACGGTCCGGCCGCGTCCGCTGGTTGGTCAAGGCGCCCGAGGCCGACCTCAGCTACGGTCTGCCCGACCGCCTTGTCGCCGATGCCGGAGCGTTGACGATTATCGGCGAGGACGGTGTCGCCGGGATCGACCGAGCCGACGGCCGGGTCCGCTGGACCAAGGTCTGGCCGGCAAGCTGTCACTTCGATGGCGGCGACCACTCCCTCCACGTCGCCGTCGCTGCCGGTACCATCGCCGTCACCTGCAACGATCTCAACGCACCGAACAAATCGGTCCTCGGTTTCGACCCGGGGACCGGCTCCCTGCGCTGGAACCTTCAAACTTCGGACCTGTTCCCCGACCTCAAGCCGGTCAACGACAACGGGTACTACGACGACAACTACCTCGACGGCATCTGGACGGTGGATGGCCGCCTCGCCGTCGGGGTCGGCGGCGCCATCACCCTCCTCGACCCGGTGACCGGTACGGTGACCGGGCGCCGCCACTGGGCGGACGGACGGTCGCCCATCGCCTTCAGCGACGCCATCCAGATCAGCCTCTGCTCCCAGAGCGTCCACGCCCAGGACCTGTGCGGCGACGCCCCGGCCACGGGCAAGGCGCTGTGGCACACCCACCTCCAACGCCCGCCCGGCCACCCCACCTGCGACCAGCCCTGGGGGGACAGGGGCACCGTCGTCGACGGCCGCCGCGTATACGTAGCGATGGCCTGCATGGGCACCGGAAAGGAAAGAGAAGTCCAGCAACTGACCGTCCTGGACGCAGGCACCGGCCGAGAGCTCGCCCACATCCCCCTGTCCGACTACGGATTCATGGGCGGCGGAATCGAAGGACCCACAGACGGCGTGATCAGCCTTCTGAACAACAACGGCTCGACCACCCTCCTCGCCGACCGACCCGACCTGCACACCATCACCATCCCGCGCTGAAGCTGTGGTGCGGACCTCACCCGCGTCCTCAGTGGCGATCTCGAAGGCGACTTCACCCGCTGGTACGCCGGACTGGCCAGCTCAGACCAACCCCTCAGCCTCGTGGCCTGATCGTCACACGGTTTCTCCCCGGTCTCCTACACAGACGAGGACACCTGGAAACCAGCGTGCCTGGTGTTAGGAGGGGGCCCGGTAGCGGCTCGATCGGCTTGGGCGATGGGTACGACCTGGAGCCGGACCCGATCTTCGCGCTGGAGTGCGCGTGGCCTGCGGCCGAGACCCCGCACGTCCGTCCCGTCCGGCCGCGCCGTTGAGCGGGCGCACGATCGCGTACTGCCGGATCTCGGCCCGGGACCAAAACCCCCAGCTCCAGCTCGACGCGTTGCGCGAGCACGGGTACGACACGCTGTTCGAGGAGCAGGCGTCCGGCCGCCGGACGGACCGGCCGCGGTGGCGGGCCTGCCTGGAGGAGCTGACGGCCGGCGACACGCTGGTGTTCTGGAAGTCCGACCGGTTGGGCCGGTCGGCCGCGCACGTGCTGAGCGTCGTCAAGGAACTGCGCGAGCGCGGCGTGCGGATCGTGTCGCTGACGGAGAACTTTGACCTGGAGACGAAGGAAGGCCGGTTCATGTTCGCCGTGCTCGCCGCGGCGGCCGAGTATGAGCACGAGCTGCGCGCCGAGCGCCAGGCCGAAGGGATCGCCGCGGCCAACCGCCGCGAGGCCGAAGGGCGGATGCTGCCCGGCAAGAAACACACCGGGCGCCCCCGCGCGGTCGGCCCGGCCGAGTTGGCCATGCTGCGGCGCCTGGTCGACGAGGCAGGCGTGAGCGTCACCGAGGCCGCCCGCACGCTGAAGATCGCCCGCTCCACCGCCTACGCGGCACTCGCAGAACGCTGACCAGCAGCTACCTCAGACAGCGGCCCGTTTCTGCCGTATTCGTGTGTCCTGAACGTGAAGGAGAATTCGATGTAGGCGAATGATCTGGAGCGATGCTGCTCGGACGATGAAGGTTTGGCCCTTCGGAGTCGCCCTGCGGAGGGAGGCTCCAAACCGCCTCATGCTGCGTTGGCTGAAGACCGTCGTGGTGAGCGATGAGGAAAAGGCGTCGATAAAGGCGTCAGGTGGGGACCGAGAAGGCGAACGCAAGTGAACCGCTGATGACGTGTCGAAACCAGAACAGATGACATCGAAACCGGAGAGTGAATACGACTCCGGGATGAAGCCTGGCGGGAATCCGCTTACTGGCCAGGCGGTGTCCGGCATGGAGGCGGCGCGAGCTCGGTCTGCGGCGTTCGAGCGGAACAGGAGAAGGCGCGTATGGACACTGCTCACGAGGGTGGGCGCCAGGGGAGAGCCGCGCTTTCCGGGAAACCTGGAGTCGGCGTCAGAGTACCCGTCGCCATGCGTGCCGGCGGACCGGCCCGTAGTAGTGATGAAGGTCCTGTAATGGGGCCGGAGCGAAGGGGCCGGGTTGTTCGTGACCCGTTTGTTCGATCAACCGGACGGGGTCCGGGAGGAGTCGCGTGAACGAGTTGAAAGCGCCAGGCAAGCCGTTCGGTATCTCGAAGCTGGCTGTTGTGGAGGCGTGGGAGAAGGTCAAGGCCAATAAGGGTGCGGCCGGGGTGGACGGGGTGTCCATCGAGGAATTCGAGAAAGATCTGAAGAACAACCTGTACAAGATCTGGAATCGGATGTCCTCGGGAACGTACTTTCCGCCGCCGGTCCAGGGTGTGGAGATCCCGAAGGCATACGGCGGGGGCACGAGGATGCTGGGCGTGCCGACCGTGGCCGATCGGATCGCGCAGACGGTGGTGGCCGGGGTGCTGGAGAGGGAGGTCGAACCGGTCTTCCACCCGGACTCCTACGGTTACCGGCCGGGCCGCTCGGCGCTGGATGCGGTCGGGGCCTGTCGGCAACGGTGCTGGGAGTACGACTGGGTGGTCGAGCTCGACATCCAGAAGTTCTTCGACTCCGTGCCGTGGGACCTGATCGTCAAGGCGGTCCAGGCGCACACCGACCTGCCGTGGGTGGTGCTGTATGTGAAACGGTGGCTCGCCGCACCGCTGGCACTGCCCGACGGGACCTTGCGCGATCGGGATCGCGGGACCCCACAAGGGTCGGCGATCTCACCCGTCCTGGCGAACCTGTTCCTGCATTATGCGTTCGACGCCTGGATGGCCCGGGAATTCCCGGACATGGTGTTCGAGCGCTATGCCGACGACGCCGTCGTGCATTGCTCCAGCCTGGAGCAGGCCGAACGGGTCATTGCGGCGATCAAGGGACGGATGGCCGAGGTCGGGCTGCGACTGCACCCGGACAAGACCCGGGTGGTGTATTGCAAGGACGACAGACGGCGCGGCTCGCATGAGCACACATCGTTCACGTTCTTGGGGTTCACCTTCCAGCCGCGAGGGGTGCGGACGAAGACCGGGAAGATGCGCTGTGGCTTCAACCCGGCGGTCAGCAAGGAGGCATTGAAACAGATGAGCGCGACGGTGCGAGCCTGGCGGCTTCACCATCGCACCGGATCCTCCGAACACGACCTCGCACGACGGATCAATCCGGTCGTGCGTGGCTGGATGCAGTACTACGGGGCGTTCTACCGCTCTGCGCTGTATCCCCTCCTGGCCCGCATCAACGCCTACCTGATGCGGTGGTCGCGCAACAAGTACAAACGGCTCCGGGGCCGCAAGAAAGCCCAGGCCCAGTGGGAGACGGTCGTGAAGGCACGCCCGAGGCTCTTCGCCCACTGGATCTGGGTGAACACGGCCCCAACCGTCTGGTGACCAGAACGACAAGAGCCGTGTAACGAGAGATTGTTACGCACGGTTCTGTGGGAGCCCCGGGCTGAGACGCCCGGGGCCACCCGACCGGTGGCATCCGATGAAGACGACCATGAAAGCCGCTACGGCCAGCACCGGCCCGTCCAGCGCAGCCAGCGCGGTGAAGATCAACCCAAGCTTGACGGCTCGTTCGAACTGCCACCGGCGGATACCCAAGGTCGTCACTCCTCTGGACCGGCTCGTAGCTGGCGGGTCGTTTGGGGGTGGTCATCGCAGGTTCTTCGCTTCGTTGATCGGGCTCGTCACGCGCTGCGGGCGTCGGCGTGTTGCTCCAGTTCGGCGGCGATCGCTGACAGCACGCGCCGGGAGCCGTGCTCGGGGATGCGCTGGGTCAGCTCCGCGGGCAGCGTGCGGTACAGCTCTGCGGCCGCGCACGGCACCCGCCGCCGTGGCCGCTTCGGCGTCGGCCGTCCCTTCCGCGGAGTCTTCGGCTTCCCGGCTTCGGCCGCCGCGCGCGCTCGCGCGTAACGGCGGGTCTGTTCGCCTACGGCGGGAACCCTCGGTGCCTCCTCAACTGGTGTCTCCCTGGTGGGTGACTCCTGTGGAGTGCCGGAACCTGCAAGGGGTGACTGCCGGTTCTTGCCGGGGGTGAGTGCCGCGATATGCGAGGGATCCCGGCGCGGCTGGACACGCTGCCGGCCCTCGCGGGCGTCTCGGCGGCATCGTCGGCGTCGAGGATGACGTGGATCGAGAGCCAGCCGCCCGGCTGCTCCGTCGCCTCCACGAGCCCGGTGGCCTCCAGCTCGGCCAGGCGGCGGCGTCCGGTGGCCGCCGAGGCCGTCAAGACGGCTCCCAGACGGCCGACGGTGGCATCGAAGGCCCTCGGCTTGCCGCTGCGGCATGAGCGTCTCGTACGTCGCCCAGGCCCACACGGCCAGGGCGTTGTGGTCGGGGAAGTAGAGCAGCGAGCGGGGGGACCTGCACGTGGCCGCGCGGCGCGCCGGCCGCCGCCCGCGTCAAGAACCGCTCCCGAGCCGAGCACCGGGAAGCGGCAAGATCATTCCGCGCCGCCCGGCACCGCAGCACGCCGTAACAGCGACAGCAACCACCGATCGCGGGGGTCTGGGGGGCTCGGCCCCCCGGGCGGAGTCGCGGGCCGTGGCGAAGTCGAGCAGAGCTCGACGAGCAGGCCGAACCTGCCTCGTGGGCACAGCTGGATTCGAACCAGCGACTCCTGGTTTGTAAGACCAACGTTCATCAAGCGATGGAATCGGTGCTGAGCTGCTAAAACGCGACCGGACCCACCCGTCGCGCTCAGCTTTCGGCATGTATTAGGCACGCGAAGACCAGGTCGGCGTCGGCCGGAGTCGGGGCGGGGTTGGTAGCGGCGTGGGCGGGACACTGCGTAGACGTACCTCTGCGGATCTACGCCGTGTACCTCGAAGGTCAGGATGCGGTCGCCGGGCAGCGCATTGCCGCAGCCCGAGACGAGACGACCTGGTCTATCACCCGGCCACCGACTCCAGGTGGCTGCGGACGCTTCTAGTGAGCGGATGGTCCTCGCCCAGCACCCGCACGTAGGCCGCCAGGTTCGCTTCGTACAGCGGGATCGCCTGCCTCAGGTCACTCGCCGACTCATACGCGCTGGCGAGGTTGTACTGCGAAACCAGCGTGTCGGGATGGTCCTCGCCCAGCACTCGTGTCCGGGCGGCCAGGTTCGCTTCGTACAGCGGGATCGCCCGTCTCAGGTCACTCGCCGACTTGTACGCGTACGCGAGGTTGTTTCGGGAGGTCAGCGTGTTGGGGTGGTCCTCGCCCAGCACTCGTGTCTGGGCTGCCAGGTTCGCTTCGTGCAGCGGGATCGCCCGCTCCGGGGCACCCGCCGACGCATACGCGCTGGCGAGGTTGTTCCGCGAGTTCAGCGTGTCGGGGTGGTCCTCGCCCAGCACTCGTGTCTGGGCTGCCAGGTTCGCTTCGTGCAGCGGGATCGCCCGCTCCAGGTCACCCGCCGACGCATACGCGCCGGCGAGGTTGTTCCGCGAGTTCAGCGTGTCGGGGTGGTCCTCGCCCAGCACTCGTGTCCGGGCGGCCAGGTTCGCTTCGTACAGCGAGATCGCCTGCCCCAGGTAACCCACCGACTTGTACGCGTACGCGAGGTTGTTTCGGGAGGTCAGTGTGTCGGGGTGGTCCTCGCCCAGCACTCGTGTCCGGGCGGCCAGGTTCGCTTTGAAAAGTGCCATCGCCTGCCCTGGGTCACCCGCCGACGCATACGCGCTGGCGAGTTTGTTTCGGGAGGTCAGTGTGGTGGGGTGGTCTTCGCCCAGTACCCGCACGTAGTCAGCCAGGGTCGCCTCGTACAGCGAGATCGCCCGCCTCAGGTCACCCGCCGCCTGCTCGTCCATGACGCGCCATTCCCTCTGTCCGCGATTGTCAGGCCGTGTCCGACAGCGTAGGGCGCTCGTCCGGCGAAAACCGGCGATCAAGGCGACTTGATCGCTTTCGTCCGGGCAAATCGGCGAATCGGCACCGGTGTGGGCACCTGTTTTCGACTCGGCGAACTCCCGGCAAGCGGGTCGCGTGACGCGAGAGCCCCGAACCCCGTGATGATCGGGTTCGGGGCTCTGGGCCGTCATGCGCTCACTCGGCTGGTGGTGACCAGTTCCACGTGAGCGCTTCGACTAGTTCCGGCAGCTGTTCGCGTGGGAAGTGGAGCTGTGCCGCGTCGGCCAGATCGGCACCGCTCTTGTCGCCGGGGAAGACGTAGAGGATGTTCATCCACGCCTCGGGGTGCGTCCAGCGCCGCATGCGCGGGCCGAACGTCGGATGGGATCCGAGCGTCGAAATAAGCAGCTTGGCGTCGTTGGTCGGCATCTTGAGCCACGCTTGGCCGCTGTAGAAGTCGGCGAACCGTTGCCGGGCATCGTCTGGTGAGGTCGACCGGTGCCCGTTGTTCAGGATCGAATCGCCGAAGTCCTGGCAACACCCCTTCGTCGTCAGGCCCAGTTCCCACAGTCTTTGGACGAGCGGAACCATCTCGGCGTCGATATCGACCTCGACGCCGCCAGGGGTGATGAGGCGCTGTGTCGGGTGTACCTGTATCAGGTCAGACATTCGACTGCCTCCGCGAGATGAACGCTGATCGCTCGCCGCATCAGGTCGTCGTGAGCAGGGTCTCCCCAGCGGGAGCAGCTTTGCAGAAACCACTCCGTAACCCAGAGCTTGTCCCAGCCGCCCGCCCACACGTTGGCCGGTAGCCCGCCCCTTTCGGCCATGGCTTCTGCAGGGCCGCCGGCCGAGAGTGGACCGATGACGGCAGTCACCGCGAACAACGTCGGCAACTCAAGCACCGCGCGGAGGGCCAGGAGCGGCGTGTGCCCTGCCCTCCCGAGCTGACGGTCATTCTCCGGACACATCTTCAGGACCACGTTGGTGAGGCCCCTGACGCCCGTCTCTTCGTCGGTGTGCGTGGTGGAGATTTGCCGGCCATCACGTACCGGCGTGCTTGGCGGGAAGCCCGCAGAGAGGTTCTCAGCGCGCAGCAGTACGCCTCGCCGCTCGCTCGGCGACCGTACGACCTACGGCACGCCTGCGTCTCCACCTGGCTCAACGGAGGAGTCCCCGCCGCACAGGTGGCCAAATGGGCCGGCCACGGCGTCGATGTGCTGCTACGGATCTACGCCTCGTGCCTCGAAGGACAGGACGAGATCGCCAAACGGCGCATCGCGTAGGCGCTGAGGAACGTCGGCTGATCTTCGGCACGTATTCGGCACAGCCGACCGCTGCCAGCCGGTAGTGGCCAGGGACAGCCGGACATCAAGCGAACGGCGTCCGACCTCGAAATCGCAGGTCGAACGCCGTTTTCACTGTTGATCACGGGGTGGGCACAGCTGGATTCGAACCAGCGACTCCTGGTTTGTAAGACCAGTGCTCTAACCACTGAGCTATGCGCCCGCTGCCGGGGGAACCGGCGACCGGCCACAGCCTACCGGGATCTTCCCCCTACCTGCGAAACGAAATCAGGCCACCGGCCGCCAGGCGCCGAAGATGCCGCCGGCGCCGCGCGAGGAGACGTAGAGGCGGCCGTCCTCGGCCAGGGCGAGGGCGAAGACCTGGCCGGTGCCGTCGGTGGCGACCATGGGGACGCCGATCGCGGGGAATGGGAGGGCGGGCGGGGGGACGCGGCTGCCGGTGGGGACCGGGGCCTCGCCGACCTTGTGGAAGACCGCGCGCAGTGGGGTCGCGGGGTCGCTCCACCTGTGGCCGGTCTCCTTGACCTGGCGGATCGCCGTCGAACCGCCTACTTCGTACACGAGGGTCGGGTTACCGCCGGCGTCGCGGGTCGCGGTGACGGGGCCGCCCGGCCGTACGCCGGGGACCGCACCGGCGTACACGAAGGTGCATCCGCGGCTCTGTCGCCACTGGAGCAACTGCGTACGGGTCGGGGCGAAGAGCTCGATTCCGGCGTTGCCGCCCACGGCGTCCATGCCGTCCTGGATGTCCCGGCCAGGCGGGATCGTCCGGGTGCGCTTACGCGCGGCGGTCGGAGGCGTGGTCGTCGGGCCGCCGGAAGGGGCGGTGGTCGTGGGCGCCGGTGAGGCCGGAGTGCTCTTTCCCGGTGCCGGCCGGGGCGGGGTCGGCGACGGCGTGCCGCCGGTCGCCGGGGTGGTGCCCGTGCCGGGCAGTGGCAGCGAGGGCAGGATGTGCCGGGGACGCCGGGACGGTGAGGCGCTCGGGGTCGTGGAGGACGACGGGGAGGCGCTGCTCGGCGGGGTGGCCGGGGCCGTTGTGCGGGGCGTGGGGGAGGAGGGCGCCACGGCGCGCCTCTGGACGGCCTTGGCGGCCGGGCCGCGCAGTTCCTGCCAGGACGGCGTCCAAGAGCCGTTCGCCGCCTGGCACTTCACGCTGACGCCGCCTTTGGCGTTGCGGACGAACACGGCGTTGCCGCCGTTCTTGCCGGACACGGCGACGGGGGTGCCGGTCGCGGCACCCAGGGAGGTCCAGGTCGCCGTCCATCGTCCGCCGGCGTACCGGGGCCGGACGGCGACGAGCGCGCCGCCCTTGCGGGCGAAGACCTGGCCGTCGGCGGTGGTGAGCGACGGGTCGAGGTCGCTGCCGCCGAGCGACGCGGGACCGGCCCACCCGGTGGGGGTCTGCCACCACGTGTAGAGGCGGCCGGACAGGACGGCGAAGGCCTGGAGTCGTCCGTTGCCCGCGAGGGTCGTCCAGGAGGCTCCGCGCGGCCAGCGGTAGCGCATGCGCTCCTGCCACGAGGCGAAGTTCTGGGCCTCGGGGTTGATCCGGTAGTCGTGGGCCCGGTAGTCGGCGAAGTAGCGCTCTTTGGCCGTACGGTCGGCTTTGCCGAGGTTCACCGGGGTGTCGGTGAGGTTGTAGTCGCGGTAGTCGACCTGGACGAGGGGCTGTCCGGAGGAGTGCACCGCCTCGGTGGCGAACCCGGCCGCCGCCACGTGGTCGGTGTGGTCGGCGGTGTACCGCCGGTCGGGGGCCGGGTCCTGCGTCCGTACGACCGTGGGGCGGTACCGCTGGAACAGGGTGACCAGGGCGTGGACGACGTCGGCGTGGGTGTAGCAGTGGGCGTACGGCGAGTGCTTCGGCGTCACGGTCGCCGCGCATTTGACCGAGCGGTGGTCCGCCAGGAGCTGGGCGGTCGCCCGTCTGCCGATGCGGGGGCGGGGGTCGCGGCCGTCGGGCAGGCTGAGGAACGCCAGATGGATGTCGGGGCGCGCGGTGAGCGTGTGCACCTCGACCTTGACCCGGCCGGAGCGTACGGTCTCCACCCGCCAACCGTCCCGGACCCCGGCCATGGCGGCGTACGACGCGTGCAGTCCCTGGCGGCGCTGCGCGACGTACGCGTGGGGGTCGTGGTGGTCCTTGATCCCGGCGTGTCCCTCGCCCGCGGTCAGCACGACCGTCGTGACGCCTTCGCCGCGCCGGATGTCCTGCGCGAGGTCCGGGGACATGAACAGAAGGTCGTCATCCGGGTGGGCGACTACCTGGACGAACCCGGTCCGCGCCGCGAGTGTCTGCCCCTGCGCGGCCCGTACCGGACTCGCGATCCCGAGAAGACCGACACATGTCGCCGCCGCGGCCAGACCCGCGATCGCACGCGCAGGGCTACCCGCCATGCTCGCTCCCCCTCAGTCCTGCGGTCATCCGCCGCAGAGCGAGAGGATCATGCCATACGTTAAGTTGAAATTTGGTTAATTGTCGGTTTATCCCGGTCGGTCAGGGTTCGGACCCCGGCGCAGGACGCGGCTGAGCGCCGCGGCGACCTCCTCGGACAGCCCCGGAGCGCCGGCGGACACGCGTGTCTCGGGCGTGCGCTCGGCGGCGCGAATCTGCCCACACGTGCGGCACTCGACCTCGCCGAGGCGGCACACCAGGGTCGTCGACCCGCACGCCGTACAGTGATCGAGCTCACCGGCCCAGTCCCGGCCGTTCTGGCAGTCGGGGCAGACCAGAACCTGCCGGTCCTCGCGCACCCCGCGTCGCCAGGGGCTCGGGCCGTGGTCCGGGTCCGTCTGCCGGGCCCCGCAGCGGTAGCAGGGCATGGCGCCTCCGGTGGGATCCGGGACCGGGCCCGTGCGGGCCCGGTCACAGGAGGTCAGGAGATGTCGGCGAGCGCCTTTCGGTACTCGTCGAGGTCACGGGCGTCGGGGATGGCGTTCTCCACCTTCCACCGCACGACACCGGTCTTGTCGATGATGTAGGTGCCGCGCGTCGCGACGCCCCTGTTCTCGTCGAAGATCCCGTAGGTCTTCGCCACCTCGCCGTGCGGCCAGAAGTCCGACAGCAGCGGGAACTGGTAGTCCTCCTGGTCGGCCCAGGCCCGGTGCGCGAACACCGAGTCGACCGACACGGCGAGAACCTGCGCGTCGTCGCCGCCCAGGGTGGGCAGTTGATCGCGGATGGCGCACAGCTCGCCCGTGCACACGCCGCTGAACGCCAGCGGGTAGAAGACGAGAACCACGGTCTTCTTCCCCTGGAAGTCCGACAGCTTGACCGGAGTGCCGTGCTGGTCGGTCAGCTCGAAGTCCGGTGCGGTGTCGCCGACCTCAACCGCCATGTCGTGAACCCTTCCTCGCCGAGTCTGTGGCCGGACGCCAGTCTGCCACTGCACGCCACGGCGGATCACGGGACACCCGACGTATGAAACGCATCACACGTCGGTCAGCCCTCTCCCCGCACGGTCCGCTCCTCGGCGGTAAAGGTCAACGCCGCGCCTTGGGTGACACCAGACGCGTGCCCGACCATTCCTGGGCCGCGCTGATGCTCTTGGTCTGCGACAGTCCGGCCGTCTGCGCGGCCTCGAGGATGTCGCTCGGCTCGACGTGGCCTTCGCGCCCCGCCTTCGGCGTGAGCAGCCAGATGTGGCCGCCGTCCGCCAGTGTGGTGAGTGCGTCGGACAAGGCGTCGAACAGATCGCCGTCGTCCTCGCGCCACCACAGCAGCACGACGTCGACGACGTCACCGTAATCCTCGTCGACCAACTCGTTGGTCGAGACCGACTCGATGGAGCTGCGCAGCTCCTCGTCGACGTCGTCGTCGTAGCCGATCTCCTGCACCACCTGGTTCGGCTTGATGCCGAGCCGTTCGGCCAGGCTGCTCTGCGCCTGACCCGCGGTCGCGCTCACGAACGTCCTCCCTGTGTTGTGGGCCGCGATTGTCATACATGCCCATGTTGTTCTTTACCGCCCGACCTTCCGGGTGCGGCATTGCCGGACAGTTCACACGGCGGACCACCCCGTGCGCAAGTGTCTGGCCCGCAAGTGAGCGAACACGGCCACTTCTCTCAACTACCGCTGATGAAGCTGAGTCGCACCTTGCGCACGACATTGTCCACGTTGAGGTCGACCACAGCCACCGATTGCCAGGTGCCCAGCGCCGGTTTCCCGCCGATCACCGGGATCGTGGCGTAGGGCGAGACGAACGCCGGCATCACGTGAGAACGGCCATGCCCGCGAGATCCGTGCGCGTGGACCCACCGATCGTCCGCGGGCAGCAATTCGCGGAGCGCGGACAGGAGATCTTCGTCGCTGCCCGACCCCAGCTCTATCAGCGCGATGCCGGCGGTCGCGTGCGGAACGAAGAGGCTCAGCAATCCGTCGGACGCCCCGATGTCGCGCAGGAATCTCAGGCATTCGCCGGTGATGTCGTGCACGGCCTCCTTGCTCCCGGTGGCCACGCTTATCACTTCAGTGTTCATACGCACATGTCTACTCGTCCGGCTCGATCACGGCATCCGGCCCGGGGTACACCAAACCGGTGTGCCCATCGTCGAAACGAACGAGATAGGGCGGCTCGCCGGCGGCGCCGCGCACCTCAATGATCTTTCCGGTCCGGTCCGCCTGTCCGACGGTGTTGCCGTGGACGTGCAACCGGTCGCCTACGGCCGCGTGCATCGTCGTTTCACCTCCCGACGGCGGGTATCCCCTGTGCGGTGGCTCTCCACACAGCCTCGTACGGCTCGAGGCTGATGGGAAGCCATATCGGGACGGTTACCCAACGGTAGAGATGCGTTAACGGTCCTGACGTACGACGATGGTCAGGACAGCAACGATCCATCACCTGACCTGGGTGGGCACGAAGCGAAGGGGACCCCGTGGCTTCCGGACGCCAGCGCTTTTCCATCATCAGCGACGGCCTCCCCAGCCAGCTTCCGGACATCGACCCCGATGAGACCCGGGAGTGGCTGGAGTCGCTCGACACGGTGATCAAGACCGAGGGCCGCTCGCGCGCCCGTTACCTCATGCTGAGGTTGCTGGAGCGGGCTCGAGAGCAGCAGGTCGGCGTGCCCGGCCTGCGCAGCACGGACTACATCAACACGATCCCGCCGGAGCGCGAGCCCTGGTTCCCCGGCGACGAGTACGTCGAGCGGCGCATCCGCGCCTACATCCGCTGGAACGCCGCGATCATGGTGTCGCGGGCGAACCGCCCGGAGCTGTCGGTCGGCGGCCACATCGCCACGTACGCCTCCGCGGCGTCCCTGTACGAGGTCGGGTTCAACCACTTCTTCCGCGGCAAGGACCACGGCGAGTCCGGCGACCAGGTCTTCATCCAGGGCCACGCGGCGCCGGGCATCTACGCCCGCGCGTTCCTCGAGGGCCGGCTGCCCGAGGACAAGCTCGACGGCTTCCGCCAGGAGATCTCCCACCCGGGCGGCGGCCTCTCCTCGTACCCGCACCCGCGGCTGATGCCGGACTTCTGGGAGTTCCCCACGGTGTCCATGGGCCTCACCGCGATCAACTCGATCTACCAGGCCCGGTTCAACCGCTACCTCTACAACCGGAAGATCAAGGACACCTCGCGGTCGCACGTGTGGGCGTTCCTGGGCGACGGCGAGATGGGCGAGCCGGAGTCGCTCGGCGCCATCGGCCTGGCCGCCCGCGAGGAGCTCGACAACCTCACCTTCGTCATCAACTGCAACCTGCAGCAGCTCGACGGGCCGGTCCGCGGCAACGGCAAGATCATCCAGGAGCTGGAGTCGTTCTTCCGCGGCGCCGGATGGAACGTCATCAAGGTCATCTGGGGCCGCGACTGGGACCCGCTGCTCGCCCAGGACGTCGACGGCGTGCTCGTCAACCAGATGAACACCACACCGGACGGGCAGTTCCAGACCTACACCGTTGAGACCGGCGAGTACATCCGCGAGCACTTCTTCGGCGACGACCCTCGGCTGCGCAAGATGGTCGAGCACATGTCCGACGACGACATCCGCAAGCTGTCGCGCGGCGGTCACGACTACCGCAAGGTGTACGCCGCGTTCAAGTCCGCGCGTGAGCACGTCGGGCAGCCGACGGTCATCCTCACCCACACCATCAAGGGCTGGACGCTCGGGCCGGACTTCGAGGCCCGCAACGCCACCCACCAGATGAAGAAGCTCACCAAGGCCGAGCTCAAGGAGTTCCGCGACCGGCTCTACCTCGACATCCCCGACTCGGCGCTTGAGGCGGACCTGCCGCCGTACTACCACCCGGGCGAGGACTCCGAGGAGATCCAGTACATGCGCGAGCGGCGCATGGCCCTCGGTGGCTACCTGCCCAAGCGCGTCGTACGGGCCAAGCCCCTCAAGCTGCCCGGCGACCCGGTGTACGCCGAGCTGAAGAAGGGCTCCGGCAAGCAGAACGTCGCGACGACGATGGCGTTCGTCCGGCTGCTCAAGGACCTGATCAAGGACGAGAACATCGGCGCCCGGTTCGTGCCGATCGCCCCGGACGAGTACCGCACGTTCGGCATGGACTCGCTCTTCCCCTCCGCGAAGATCTACTCCCCGCACGGGCAGACGTACGAGGCGGTCGACCGCAAGCTGCTGCTCTCCTACAAGGAGTCCGAGCAGGGCCAGATGCTGCACGAGGGCATCAGCGAGTCGGGTGCCGTCGGCTCGGCGATCGCCGCGGGCACGGCGTACGCCACGCACGGCGAGCACATGATCCCCGTCTACATCTTCTACTCGATGTTCGGGTTCCAGCGGACCGGCGACAGCATCTGGGCGATGGCCGACCAGATGACCCGCGGCTTCCTGCTCGGCGCGACCGCGGGCCGTACGACCCTCACCGGCGAGGGCCTGCAGCACAACGACGGTCACTCGCCGCTGCTCGCCGCCACCAACCCGGCGTGCGTCTACTACGACCCGGCCTGGGCGTTCGAGCTGACGCACATCATCAAGGACGCGCTGCGGCGCATGTACGGCTCCAGCGAGGAGCACCCGAACGGTGAGGATGTCTTCTACTACCTCACCGTCTACAACGAGCCGTACCAGCAGCCCGCCGAGCCGGCCGACCTCGACGTCGGCGGCCTGCTCAAGGGCCTCTACCGCTACGCCGAGGCCCCGCAGGTCGAGGGCGAGGCGCCGGGCGCGCAGATCCTCG
Organism: Actinoallomurus sp. NPDC050550; assembly: GCF_040655075.1. NCBI lineage: Bacteria > Bacillati > Actinomycetota > Actinomycetes > Streptosporangiales > Thermomonosporaceae > Actinoallomurus > Actinoallomurus sp. NPDC050550. The sequence continues at coordinate 15,532 of NZ_JBFAJC010000057.1, forward strand.
CCTCCGGCGTCGGGGTCCGGTGGGCCCTCGAAGCCCAGCGGATGCTCGCCGACGAGTGGGGCGTGGCCGCCGACGTCTGGTCCGCCACGTCCTGGACGGAGCTGCGCCGTGAGGCCATCGCCTGTGACGAGTGGAACCTCCTCCACCCCGACGGCGAGCAGCGCGTCCCGTACGTCACCCGCACCCTGGACGGGCAGCCCGGCCCGGTCGTCGCCGTCAGCGACTTCATGCGGGGCGTTCCCGACCAGATCGCGCCGTGGGTCGCGGGCGACTGGTCCTCGCTCGGCACCGACGGGTTCGGGTTCTCCGACACCCGGGCCGCCGCCCGCCGCTTCTTCCACGTCGACGCCGCGTCCATCACCCTCGCGGTGCTGACCCGGCTGGCCCGGCGCGGTGAGATCAAGCAGGAGGTCCTGCAGAAGGCCATCGAGCGCTACCAGCTCGGCGAGGGCGCCGAGGTCGTCGTCGGCGCCGACAGCACCCCGCCGGAGAGCTCGACCGACACGATGAGCGTCGGCTGAGACACCGGACGTGAAGACGGCCGGGGTGCCCCTGGGGGCGCCCCGGCCGTCGGCGTTCGGGTGGTCTCCCACCAGAACTCATCGCCGTCATCTCCGGGGGCGATGCCGCGCGAATCGTCTCCGGCGTGCGGGTCCGGATCGGGCCCGAGGACCATGGCGAGATGGTCGAAGATCGACTGGAGCACGGGCATCCGCCTTCCAGCGTGCCGACGGCCGGCCGACGGCACCGCGGGAAGTGACAGGGGACAGGGCGGAGGCCCGGCCCGTCGGCCGAGCCTCCGCAGCCGATCAAGAGGCGCTCGGCACGTGCGGTTCCTCGTTCGTCCAGCCGACCTCGTAGTAGAGAGTCGACGACGTCTTGGTGTCCACCGTCCCCGTGGTCTCCTGCAGGACGAACGCGGTCTTCGGATCGATGATCAGGTGGAAGGAGCCGATCGAGACCGCCTGTCCCACGCGTCCCCGGACGTCCTTGGCCCGGCCGCCGGTCGTCACCCCGGGCCGCTGCGCGAGCGCTCGGAAGGCGGCCGCCCGCACCTTGGGAGAGACGGGGACCGCGTACAGCAGCGCGCTCAGCGTGCCGGTCACCGAGTCCTCCACGTCCTTTTTCCGCCAGCTCGCATTGAGCCCACGGGAGAACGTCCGCGTCCAGGCCGTAAGCCGTTGCGGGTCGGCCGGCAGCCGCCGGAGCTGATCGAAGGACAGCATGTGGTCTTCCAGCTCGAAGGACGCGCCGTTCTTGTGCTTCTCCTTGTTCAACCCCAGCCCGCGGCCGTCCAGGGTGGCGGTGCCCATGTACCACCGGCCGTCCTTGGCGGCCCAGGTCTCGAACACATTCCCCACTGGACGCGCGTTGTTGACGGTGATGGCGTGAATCCATCGGATATGCCAGTACTCTCCGGTCGCCGGCGGCGCGGACTCCGCACTCGATGCGGCGGTCAGCAGCACCTCCCGGCCGGACAGCCGTTGGGCCGTCTCCGACGGGACAGGGTGCGGTGGACGGGCCGGAGGAGTCGCCGTGACCGTCAGAGCGATCGCGGTGGCCGCCCCGACGGCCACCAGTCCGAGCCCCGGCAGCGCCCAGCGGATCCGCCGTCGGCGCGGCGACGGTGTGCTCGGCACCCGCGCCGGGGTACTCGGGACCTCCCGCGGCCTGTTCCCGGCCGGCTCCTGGCCGATCGACTCGCCGGTACGGGGTCGACCGGCGGCCGGCGCCTGGGCGATCAGCTCGTCCAGCCTCTGCCGGCCCGTCGCCGCCACCGTCGGCGACGGGCCGCCCTCGTCGAGCAGCTCGGTGACCCTTCGCATGTCATCCATGGGATTCCTCTGTAGATGTGGGATCGGTCCCGCCCAGTGCCTCCCGCAACTTCTTTCGAACCCTGCTCAGTCGCGATCCGACCGTTCCCGAGGGGATCTCCAACGCCTGCGCGACCTCCTCGTAGCCGAGGCCGCCCAGCGCGACGAGGAGCAGCGCGTCGCGGTCGCCTTCCGGCAGCGCCGCGAGAGCCATGGCGAGCTGCGGTCGCATGCCCTCGGCCGTGACCTGGGCGGCGACGCGATCTTCGTGGCCCCCGCTCGGGAGGAGGTCACCGCCCATACGGGCGAGCGCCGCGTAGCGACGGCTCTCATCGCGTCGGTACTGTCCGACCAGGTTGGTCGCGATGCCGAACAGCCAGGGGCGTACGGCACCGCGCGCCGGATCGAAGCGGTCGCGCTTGCGGAACGCGGCGAGGAACGTCTCCGCCGCGACGTCGTCGGCGACGTCACGGCCGAGCCGTCCGGCCACGTACCGGTAGATCTCCGGGAAGTACCTGTCGTAGATCACTCTGAACCGATCGGGTTCATGCCACGATCGCTCGATCACCGCGGCGTCGTCGCCGTTCGAGTGAACGACGCCGGGGGGAGCGGTCATCGATGGCGCCTTGTCATATCCGGCCTTTCCGAGGCGTTCGGCGGTCACCGGTACTCAGTCGCACGCCGGAATCCTCTTCACGGGCCGGTCGTGCCCGCCGTCGGGGAGTTGCGGCCAGGTGGGAACAGAGGTTGTGAATTTGTGTAAACGGTCCATGGCTTCCTCGGCGTGGACCTGCGGGGTTACCGTCGCGAGTACCTGGAGATACGGATGACCCGTCAAGGATCCATCGTGATCCCGCCTCTTCATCGCCCGAATCCGCGCCTCCAGGCCGCCAAGTGGGAAAGAGAAGGGCCCGGTACGCCGCCGCTGCCGGGCCCTTCGCAATGTCCGGGCACCGAACCTCGCCGTTGCGTTCCACAGAAGGGACGAAGCGGGATACGGTCTTCGAGCTGACAGTAGAGATCATCCCGATTACGGATCGCAGGGGGGATGAGCGTGTCCGGCCCGACGGACGACAACGTGCCCGAGTCGAATGCCGCATTGCCGTCCGGTGACGACGCATCCGACCCCGCTGCTTCGCCCGGCGCGACCCGGTCTTCCGAGTCGGCTCCGCCTTCGGGTACGGAGTCGACTTCCGAGCCGGCCCGGCCCTCGGACACGGCCCCACCTTCCGAGGCCGACGCGGACACCGTCCCAGCCTCGGCCGATTCCCAAGCGGAGGGCGGCCCGGACGGAAACGCCCCTGAGCCTCCTCCGCAGGCCTCGCAGGAGGAGACGCCCGAGGCGGGTCCCGCGGAGCCGGGAGCGCCGTGGGGATCCGCGGAGCCGGGAGCGTCGCCGGGGCCTACGGAGCTGGGGGCGTCACGGGGGTCTGCGGAGCCGGGGGCGTCGCCGGGATCCGCGGAGAACGGCCCACACGCGGCGGAGGCCGGTCCACAGGCGGCGGAGAACGGCCCACAGCCGGGGGAGGACGGTCCACGGCCGGGGGAGGGGCCGTCCGCGCCGCTCGTCGGGGACGATGAGGTGACGCGGCCCTGCGCCTACTGCGGACGCCCGATCCCCCAGCCGGGTGAGGACGGGCCCGTCGTGCGCTACTGCCTCGACAACGATGGCGCCTGCGCCCGTGCGGCGGCCGACCGGCGCCGCCGCGACCAGGACTCTCCGGGCCTCTCCGGACAGGTCGCGCGGACCTGGGACATGGTCGAACGGCTCGAGGACGTCGCCGAGCTCCTGGCGATGTCCCTGACGGCGGATCTGAGCGTCGCGGGGGTCGAGCGGCGAATCGCGGAGGCCAGAGCGGAGGCGGCCGCAGGCATCGCCGCGGCGCAGCGTGACCGGGAGGCGGCCCGGCTGGAGGCCGAACACGTGCTCGCCCAGCTCGGCGACGTACGGCACCGCGTGGAGCGGGCCGAGTCCCGCGCCGCCGAGCTCACCGCACAGTTGGAGACCGCCCACACCGAACGGGAAGCCGCACGAGACCTCGGCACGCAGGCGACACGGACGGCGGAGGCGGCGACCGAGGCGATCACGGCCGTACGCGAGGAGCGTGACCGTCTCACCGGGCGGCTGGAGGAGCTGACCACCGCGCTGGACCTGGCCCGCGACGAGATCGCGCGGTACCGGGGGGAACTCGCCGAGGCCAAGGAGTTTCAGAAGCGGTCCATCGCGATCGAGGAGATGCGCTCCCGGCTCCGCGCCGCCGAGTCCGAACTGGACAAGATGCGGACCACGGCCGAGCTCGCGCAGAACGCCCGGGCCGCTGCGGAGCAGGCACGTGCGGCAGCGGATCGGCAGGCCCTGGAGGCCCGCGCGCATGCCGACGAGGTGAGCGCCGAGCGGGACGCGGCAGTGGCCGCGTTGGAGGAAAGCCGCGGCGAGCTGGAACGTACGTCTGCCGAGCGAGACGAGGCCCGCGCCGAGTTGGAGACGGTACGCGGTGAGCTGGAGACCGTACGGGCCGACCTGGAGTCCTCCCGCGAAGAGTCCCGGGCCGCGCGCGAGGAGCTGCAGACGACGCGGCCTCGCCTGGACGAGGGCGAGCGGCTCACCGCGGACATCGAGTCGGTCCGCCGCGAGCTGGAGGACGCGCAGACCCGTCTCGGGCAGTACCAGCTCCAGGCCAGGGAACGTTCCGGAATGCTCGACCAGCTTCGCGCCGCACTGGCCACGATGATCGCTGAGCGCGACGCCGTACAGGCCGAAGCCGACGAGGCCAAGACTGAGATCGGCAGCGCCAAGGCCGAGGCGGAGCAGGCCAAGGCCCAGCTGGGGAAGGCGAACGCCCAGGCGGAGGAGGCCACGGCTCAGGCGGGGAAGGCGAAGGCCGAGGCGGAGGAGGCCAAGGCTCAGCTAGGGAAGGCAGAGGCCGAGGCGGCGGAGGCCAGGGCTCAGATCGACAAGGCGAAGGCCGAGACGGCGGAGGCCAAGACTCAGGCGGAAAAGGTGAAGGCCGAGGTCGACTCGGCCAACGCCCGGGCCGGCCAGGCTCACGCCCGGGCCGACGAGGCCACCGCTGAGGCGGAGGAGGCCAAGGCTCGGCTGGAGCAGCTCACGACGGGACACCTGCGGCCCACGTCGTCGGCCCGGCACGCGCGGCGGTCCGCCGAAGCACGCGCCCACGATCGGCCGGTCGGGCAGCCGCAAGGCGCGGCCGAACCGCTCGGTCATGGCCGTCCGCCGGGCGCCCCGCAGATGCTCGGTCAGCCGTCGGCCGACCCCGGAGGGTCCGAACAGCCGTTGGGCGGGCCCGGCGGATCGCCATCGACGGACCCGCAGGGCCCCGCTCAGCCGTTCGGTGAGCCCGGTGGGTTCGGTCGGCCGTCAACGGACCCGCGGGGACCCGCGCAGCCGTTCGGTGAGCCGTCGGCCGACCCTGGCGGCTCCGCGCAACCTTTTGGGGGCCCTGGTGGGTTCGGTCGCCCGCCGGCCGATCCGAGGGGCCCCGCACAGCCGTCGGCCGACCCCGGCGGTTCCGCGCAGCCTTTCGGTGACTCGGGCGCATCCGCCCAGCCCTTCGCTGATCCTGGTGGGTTCGGCCGCCCGCCGGCCGATCCGAGGGGCCCTGCACAGCCCCCGGCCGATCCGAGGGGCCCTGCACAGCCCCCGGCCGATCCGAGGGGGTCTGCTCAGCGGTCGGCCGACCCCGGCGGGTCACCTCAGCCTCCGGCCGACCAGGGAGGGCCCGCTCAGCCCCCCGTCGACCCCCGCATCCAGTCCGGACCTCCGGCCGATCCGCGCGGACCGGCCCCGTCGCCGTTCGGCCAGGGCCCGGTGCCACCGCCTCCGCCGCCGTTCCCGGGATCCGGACCGTCCTCGCCCGTCCCGGGAGGGACCGCGCCCTCGGCGTTCGGTGGCGCGACGTTCCCGCCACGAGGCCCGGCAGGGGCCCCGCCCGTTCCACCGGACGCGGGAGGGATGCCGCCGTCGCCAGGGGACGTGGGCGGACCCGGTCGACCGGGGGCACCCGGCGGTCCCGGCGCATCGGCTGCCCCAGGCGGCCCGGACGCGACCGGCGCCGGGGCGGCGGACGGCCCCGCGAACCCGCGGTTCCCGCCTCCCCCCGGGCAGGATGCCGGCGAAGCGACCGGCCGATTCGACCGGTTCCGCCGCCGCTTCCCCCCACCACCGTCCGACGACTGACCTGCGGGGCGGGCGTGCGGCGCCGTGAGCCCGTGCCCGTCACCGGTCTCGGCCGGCGCGATCGCCCGCCTCCGCGTTCCGGTCGTGGGACGGCCGGGACGGTACCGGCATGGGGACGGGGGCGGGGCGCCGTACGCGGTTGGCGGCGACGCGCGCCAGGACCGCCGGGGCGAACAGCGAGGTCGGTGCGGCCATGAGTGCCAGCACGTGGACCAGGCGCTCGCACACGTGCCGGTCGACGTTGGCGGTGGCCACGACCTCGTCGACGTACGCGTTGATGACGCGGGTGCGCAGCCGGACGTGTGCGGCCTCGGTCTCCCGGTACCGCAGGTCCTCGCCGGTGGCGACGAGCCACGCTCCGGCGGCGCTGCGGGCGACGCCGCGCTGGAAGCGTCGTTCGAAGCCGGTGCCGGGCTCGCGGAGGCAGCGGTCGAGCGCCAGGGCCGCGACGGCCGCCACGCTCATCCCCTGACCGTAGATCGGGTTGAACGCGCACGCCGCGTCGCCGGTGACGACGAACCCTCGAGGCCACGCGCGCAGGCGTTCGTAGTGCCGCCGGTGGTTGGCCGTACGGCGGAAGGCGGTGATCGGCGTGAGCGGTTCGGCGTCGCGGATGGCCTCGTACAGGACGGGACTGCGCAGTCCTCTGGCGAACTCCAGGAAGGCATCCTCGCCGGTCGGGCCGTAGTCCCGTCCCGCGCCGGACAGGCTGCACAGCCAGCGGCCGCCCTCCTGGGGGAACAGGCCGCCGGTGCGCCGGGTCGCGGGCGGGTCCGCCTGGATGTAGAGCGCCTTCCAGCCGGGGTCGAAGCCGGACGGTATCGCGTAATAGCGGCTGGCGTAGCCGAGGAGCGGGTCGACCCGGGTCTCCGGCGGCGCCGGGTACCCGAGCGCCGCCAGCCACGACGGGGCCTGCGACCCGCGGCCGGTGGCGTCGACGACGAGGTCGGCGCGCAGTTCGCCGTCGGAGCCGAGCACGACCCCGGCGACGTCGCGACCCCGGGGGAGGAGGCCGGTCACGTGGTGGCCCTCGAGGACGTCCACCGGGGCCCGCCCGTTGTCCGGCGACCCACAGAGCCGCCGTCGTACCGCCCAGTCGAGGAGCGGACGGCTGCACGAGAGCAGTCCCGTCACGTCGAACCGTCGCCGCCACCCGGCCGAGGTCAGCCAGAGGACGTCTGCGGGCACGCCGACTTCGACGGCGCCCGCCGCTCGTAACGTGTCCTCCAGCCCGGGGAACAGCACCTCGACGACCTCGCGGCCACGGGTCCACAGCACGTGGACGTGCCGGGCCTGCGGCACTCCGGCGCGGAACACCGGCTCGGCCGGGAAACGGTCGCGCTCGATCAGCGTGACGCGGTCGAAGTGGGCGCTCAGGACGCGAGCGGCGAGCAGACCGGCCATGCTTCCGCCCAGGACGACGGCGTGTTCGCGTTTCACGTACGGCCTCCGGTGACGCGGGGGACCAAGGAGAGGGAGAAAGGTACGGACACTATGAAACGTGCGTATTGACCGTATGTGAAGGGCGTGCCGATACTCGGATAACCGAGCGAGGAGTCGGATCATGACGACCACTACCGGCCATCTTTCGCGGGCGCCATCCCGGACCCGTCATCACCGCATGGTGAAGGACGAACTCACCGAGACGCCGCATCCGGCCTGGGCGCAGGCCATGGTCGATTCGGTTCGGCCCGACTGGTCGGCGGTGCTCGAGGAGGGGATCTTTACCGAGACCGCTCATGGACCGTTCCCCGATGAGGCGTGGCGGAGGATCCTCCTTGATTTCTTCTGCATCGTCGAGGCATTCCCGAAGTACATGGGCGTCTATCTGGCCAAGACCACGTTCGGCCAGATCCCGGGCGACCACCTCGCCCGCGACTGGCTGATCGGCAACATCCGGACCGAGGCGCTGCACGCCCAGTGGTACGCCGACTGGGCCGCCGCACACGGCATCGGGTTCGAGGAGCTCGTCTCGCACCGGCCCTGCCCGGAGGTCGGCGCGCTGTACGACTACCTGTGGTCCGTCTGCTATCGGGGCACTCTGGCCGAGGCGTTCGGCGCGGTCAACTACGCGATCGAGGGCACGACCGGGGAGTGGACGCGTATCGTCCTGCCCGCCTTCCGGGAGCGGTACGGCGACGACGAACGGGCGCTGCGCTGGCTCACCGAGCACGCGGAGTACGACGACGCCCATCCTCGGGAGGCGTTCGAGCTGATCAAGCTGACCGTCCGCGACGAGGGCGAGCGGGCGAAGGTCGAATCGGCCGTCCGCCGGTCGCTGGAACTGTTCAGCCGCGGATTCGCGGCAAGTTACGAAAATCGGGCAATCACGGTTGATACACGGCAATGATCGGCCTCAGAGGGTAAAAACCCCACAAGTCCCCGGCGTTGTTCGCTGCCCGGAAACGGCAGTGACGTGCATTTTCTCTTATCGGACGGCAGGTGACGGGCGAAGTCGGCTGCATTCTAACCATCCCCGATGGGTATCTCGTAGTCGATCATCTTTTCCTGTCGGATGGGCCGCGAGAAGGGCAGCAGATGCACGTCAATGCCATTCGGGGGCGACTGGCGCTCACCGCCGTCACGGGCACCGCGCTGCTGGCCGCGGGCTGCGGCGGCGGGGAGACGGCGGCGGAGGAGAGCGCCCACAAGGTCAACGTCGAGGCGGCGCCCGCCCGCGTGGTGATCACACCGGCCGGCGGCACTGCCACCGTACGGCCGGACGAGCCCGTCGTCGTCCGCGCCGCGGGCGGTCGCCTCGAGGGCGTCGTGCTCGAGAGCGGCCGCAGAATGATCGAGGGCGACCTCAACCGGGACCGTACGGAGTGGCGAGCCCGATGGGCGCTCGACCCGGGGGCGGACGTCACCGTCCGCGCGGTGGCCAGGAACGCCGACGGCCGCAGGGCCACGGCCGTGAGTCACTTCCGCACCACGGGGACGCCCAGCACCGTCACGGTCTCCCAGGACGCCGTCCTGGAGGACCGGCGACATGGCACCTTCGGCGTCGGGCTCCCGATCATCCTCAACTTCGACAAGTCGATCACCGACCGCGCGGCGGTCGAGAAGTCGCTCGAGGTGATCGCCGACAAACCGGTCGAGGGGGCGTGGCACTGGTTCGACGACGGCAAGCAGGTCGTCTACCGGGCCAAGATGTTCTGGCCGGCCCACCAGACGATCCGGCTCGTCGCCCATCTCACGGGGGTGCCCCTCGGCAAGGAGGGCCACTACGGCACCAAGGACTTCACGCGTACCTACCGGATCGGCAAGGCGCAGATCTCCCACCTCGACATCAAGAGGCACCACATGCGCGTCGACTGGGACGGCCGCCCGGTGCGCACCATCCCGATCAGCGCCGGCAACGGAGAGACCCAGGAGTACACCACGACCAGCGGCATCCACCTGAACATGGAGAAGGACGAGGACGTCATGATGACCTCGCCCGGCCGCAGCCCCGGCGACGCCGGCTACTACCAGGAGCTGATCCACTACGCGGTCCGCGTCTCCAACGCCGGTGAGTACCTCCACCAGACGCCGGGCGACGAGGACTGCCTCGGTGTCCGGAACTGCAGCCACGGCTGCATCCGCCAGCCGGCGAGCGACGCGATCTGGTACTACAAGCACTCCCAGGCGGGCGACCCCGTGATCGCCACCGGAACGGACCGGCAGGTCGAACCGGACAACGGCTGGTCGTTCTACCAGATGCCCTGGAAGAAGTGGCTCAAGGGCAGCGCCCTGCACCACTGACGCACCGACCCACCGTTTTGGGAAGCGCCGTCGGTTCGGGAGGCCGTGCGGACTGCTGACGTTCCGACCGACCGTCCGGGGAGCGCGCTCGGTTCGGGAGGCCGTGCGGACTGCTGACGCTCCGACCGACCGTCCAGGGAGCGCCCTCGGTCCGGGACCCTGTACGGGCCGCTGACGCGCCGACCCACTGGCCCTTGACGCCGCATCGACCGACAGAAGTCAGCGATTGGTCATTTTCCCGGAAGGCGGCGGTTCCACCGCGCGGGCACGTTGCGGGGGTGAGCCTCACCCGCCTCAGCGTGATCGCCGCCGTCCTCCTGCTGACCTGCGCCTCGGCCGCGATTCCGGCGCAGCCGGTGCACCGTGGCATTCCGGTCGTCGGAGCGGCGTTCGAGCCCGCCCGGCGCTGCCGCGCGGGCGCCGCCCCGGACTTCGACGGAGACGGCGTACGCGACCTGGTCATCGGCACCCCGTACGCCACGAGCGGCGGCCGCCACAGAGCCGGCGCGGTCGCCGTCCGGTACGGTGACCGGCCGACCTGGCTCTCGCCTCAGCAGGCCCAGGCCGGCGCGGGGTTCGGCGGCACGCTCGCCACGGGCGACTTCAACGGCGACCACTGTGCCGACCTGGCGGTCGCGGCCTCCGACCAGGACCGTACGCGCCCAGGCGCCGACGGTACGGGCACCGTCACGGTCTACTTCGGCTCGCCCGGCGGGCTGCGGCCGCAGGTCACCCTCAGCGTGCGGACCCTCGGACGCTCGCCGGGGAGCGACCGGTTCGGCGCGGCCCTCGCCGCCGGGGACCTCGACCATGACGGCCGGGACGACCTCGTGGTCGGCATGCCCGGCCTCGCGGGAGGCGGCGGAATCGGGGTGTTCACCCGCGGTCTCCGCACCGCCCGGCTGATCACCCAGCACACCTCCTGGGTGGGGCAGCGCTCCAGCCAGACCGACGGCTTCGGCGAGGCCCTGGCGATCGGCGACTTCGGTGCATTCGGCCGCGGCCGGCATCCCCAGATCGCCGTCGGCGCGCCCGGTGACGGCACCGAGGCGTCGGGCGCGGTGACCGTCATCGACCCGGCCGCGCACCGATCGCGGCGCATCACCGAGGACAGCCGGGGCGTACGAGGCGTCCCCGAGCGCTACGACGAGTTCGGCGCGGCCCTCGCCGCCGGCGACTTCGACCACGATGGCATCGACGACCTCGCCGTCGGAGTGCCGGGCGAGGACGAGACCAAGATGCCGGACAACTTCGCCCAGGGCGCCGTGCACGTGCTGTACGGGTCCGGCGGCGAGGACGACGTGTGGAACCTCCCCAAGACGGGCCCGGCGGACCGGCTCGGGTCCGCCCTGGCGGCTGCGGACCTCAACGGCGACGGAATCGACGACCTCGCCGCCGGCGCTCCCGGCGCCGGGGCCGGCGTCGTGCAGGTCCTCGACGGCCGCCGCCGGCGCGGCCTGACGCGGGGCGCCCTCATCACCTCTCCGGCGGGCGGCACGGCCGAGTTCGGCTGGTCCCTGGCGGCCCGGGGACGTGAGCTGCTCATCGGCGCTCCGGGAACCGGCGGATTCGGCGGCTCGATCCTCCTGGTGCACGGCTCGCGTGCGACGAACGTGCAGGCCGGCTCGGGGGGCGAACTGCTCGGCTATGCGATCTCCTGAGCCACGACCTGGTGCCTTGTCCAACACGGCTCCCGTCCGCGAACCCGTTCCGCGGGTTCGCGGACGGGAGCGGGATGGACAGGCGACAGCCCGACGACGGTCAGCGACGCGACGGGACTGAAGACGGGCGGACGGTGCCGGGCGTCTTGGGCGGCGCGGTGAACGGCCCGTCAGGGCCGTCCATGATCGGCGCAGGCTCCGAGGTGGAGACCGGTCGGCACGCGGCCACGGGGCCACGGATGACGCCGATCGTGACGGCTGAGGATCTTTCCGGGTGCGCCCTGGCGAACGACGCCTCAAGGAGGAGGGTCTCGTCCGGCTTCAGACCGGTCGTGGAGAACCGCAACGTCAGTGCGCCCTTCCGCCCCCCACCCGGCTTGGGAAGGCGGTGAACCTTCTCGATGTCCTGCGGGACCGGCAGACCGCGCGGTTGCAGGCACCGCTGCCCGACGGGCACGTAGTCCACGACGGCGCGCAGACCGGCGTCGCGCAGGGTGGCCTGCAGCTTCTTCGGCTGGAGGAACTGCCGGATCACCACGTCCACGGTGCCGTCAGAATTCTTGGTCACCGCGTACGCCGGCGTGGGTCCAGTGAGCGGCAGCCCGACGGCGACGGCCGCCGCTGCGGCCGCGACCGTCGCGAGCCCGACTCGAAACGCCATCCGCCGACGTCGGCGCGGAGCCGCCGCGGGGCGCTCGATGATGTCGCCGCTGTTCGGCATGCCGGTCCGTTCCCGGTGCGCTCGCGTGAGGATCTGAGCGCGCGTGCGCGCCCGGGCCTCATCGCTCAGCGGCGCCACGTCGGCGCCGATCCGGGCGAGCAGGTCGATCTCATCCATCATGCTGACTCCTGATCTTGAGTGGTGGTGGTGCCGAGCAGTCCGCGTAGCCGGGTGCGGACCCGATGGATCCGCGACCGTACGGTGCCGACGGGGATGTCGAGGGCCGAGGCGATCTCCTCGTACTTCAGATCCGCCCAGGCGAACAGCAGCAGGGCGTCCCGGTCGCCGTCCGGAAGCTCGGCGATGACGTCGATCAGCGGCTTGGCCAGCGCGTTCGCGTCGATGCGAGCCGCGACCCGGTCGGCCGGTGACGGCTCGTCCGGGTCCGCGGTGGAGCGGGCCAAGAGCTGCCAGCGCCGTCTTTGGGACCGCGCGTGGCTGCGAAGGATGTTCGTCGCGATGCCCAGCAGCCACGGCAGCGCCCCGTTGGGGCTGCGCTCGGGAACGAACCGGTCCCGCTGATCGAACGCCGTCGCGAAGGTCTCCGACAGCAGGTCGTCGGCTTCCGTCACGCCTGCCCGGCGTGCCAGGTAGTGATGCACCCGGTCCGCGTATCGGTCGAACACCGCGGCGAAATCCTCAGGATTCCGCCGCGACCGATCGATGAGCTCCGCGTCGGTCGGCTCGGCGTCAACGCTCGGCCGGGCGCGTTGTTCTGTCGTCACACCCGTTATTGGGAAGTTTCGCTTGATCCGGTTCACGATAAAGCGCCGAACGTCCCCGGCCGGGGAGTACGTCACCGGCCGGGGCCGTTTCCGGGCTGCGTGCGGACGACCGTCCTACCTCACCGGCGGCGCCTCGACGCGCACGGCCCGTACGGCCGGGAGAGCGGCTGAACCAGACCCGGATCCCTTGCCCATCACCAGCGCGGCGCGGCGGCCGCTGCCGCCTGCGGGGCGCGGGTGGCCGTCGCGTTCGACCGGGAGAGGCGGTGGGCGCCGTCGGAGACGGTGAAGCTCGCCGTCACGGTGCTCGGCGCGTTCCGGCGGGTCACGTACGGGAGCGTGTGGAAGTCCGCCCGCAGCTCCGTGGGCGTCAGCCGGGCGGCGATGAAGCCGCGCCGCTGGTCGGCGTAGGCGATGTGCGGGTTCTCCTCCAGCTCGATCGCGCGCCCGGCCGGGGCGTCGTACCCGTCCCCGTCGCTCGTGACCGAGGTCGTCACCAGCTCGACGCCCACCCGCCGCGAGTCGGGGTCGTCGAAGTCGACCAGCAGGTCACTGGCGTAGTGGCAGTGGATGTCACCGGTGAGCACGACCGGGTTCCGGGCGCCCGAGGCGACCAGGTCGCCGAGCACGCGATCCCGTTCGGCGGTGTATCCGTCCCAGGTGTCGAGCACGACCTCCTTTCCGGGGCCGAGGTGGTAGTCGTGCTGGGCCATGAAGATCTGCTGCGCCAGGAGATTCCAGCGCGCCCGTGAGGCCTGGAGCCCCGAGGCGAGCCACTGCCGTTGCTCGGCCCCGACCAGCACCCGGCCGGTGAGCAGGCGATCGGAGCAATTGGCCCGCACGCCGTCGTCGCACGGCTGGTCGTCGCGGAACTGCCGGGTGTCCAGGACGTGGAAGGTCGCCAGGTCGCCCCAGGCCAGCCGCCGGTACAGCTGCATGCGGGAACCGTGCGGCAGGGACGTACGGCGCAGCGGCATGTGCTCGTAGTAGGACCGATAGCCCGCCACCTTGCGCTGAGTGAAGTTCGGCCTGCCCGACGTGCCGGGGTGGACGCCCGCCCAGTTGTTCTCCACCTCGTGGTCGTCGTTGACGGCGATCCAGGGGGCGAGGGCGTGCATCGCCTGCAGGTCCGGGTCGGTCTTGTACTGGGCGTGCCGGAGCCGGAACTCGGTCAGCGTCTGACACCGGTGCTCGGTGTGCGAACGAACGATCTTCCCGTCGGAGTTCTTGTAGCCGCCCGGCGCGTACTCGTAGATGTAGTCCCCGAGGTGCAGCACGAGGTCGGGATGCTGCTCACCGAGCCGCCGGTAGGCGGTGAAGTAGCCCTGCTCGTAGTTGGAGCACGACACGACGCCGAACGCCAGCGCCGGAGCGGTGCCCGGGGCGGGCGCGGTCCGCGTCCGGCCGGTCGGCGAGAGATGCCCCCCGGTGCGGAACCGGTAGAAGTACTCCCGGCCTGGCTGAAGCCCGGACGGCTCGACGTGCACGCTGTGTGCCCAGGACGGCTGCGCGGTGACGGTGCCGGACCGTACGACGCGGGTGAACTTCTCGTCCTCGGCGAGCTGCCATTCGACGTCGACGTTCCGGTCGGGCATGCCACCATGGCCGCCGTCCGCGAGCGGGTCGGGCGCCAGCCGGGTCCACAGAACGATGCCGTCGGCAGTGGGGTCGCCCGAGGCAACCCCCAGGGCGAACGGGTCGCCCCTCCGCCGGGGAGCAGCCAGCGACATTCCGGCCGTGCCGATCAGGAAGGTGCGGCGTGTCAGATCCACGCCTACAGTTCAAATCCCGCTGCTGAGGGTAACGAGACGCGCCGCTGACAGACCGGACAACTTCCAGTGGACGACTCGTGACAGACCCCTCGGCGACGAAGCCCGGGGCCGTTCCGAATCGAGGGAACGGGGCCGGCCGGGCTCAGTCGGTGGAGAGCCGTTCGTGGGTCTGCCAGGACGAGACGAGCTTTCCGCCGGAGCGCCGGCAGCGGCCGGCGTTCAGCTGGACCCAGTCCTCGGTGCGTTTCGTCTTCGCGCCGAACCGGACGGTCGGCCCGTTGTCGAAGGACTGGACGGCGCCGCTCTTCGACGCGATGAGCGCGGTGCTGATGAAGCCGCCCGGAGAGCCGGTGAGGTGGCCCCTGAGCTGCGCGCAGGCCTGCCACTGGTCCTTCGGCGCCGTGTCGACCAGGACGAGGGTGCCGGAGTAGGCCGTCCGGCAGACGGTGCCCTTGAGCAGCACCGTCCCCGTGCCGGGCAGGCCGTACGCGCGGGTGTAGTCCTTGCAGCCCGGTCCCTTGGGGCTGGGAGTCGGCGTCGCGGACGGGTGAGGCGAGCGGTTCTGCGACAGGGTGTCGTTCGGAGGCGTGTTCGGTGCCGAGGAGGACGACTGCGGCGACGGCGTCGCGGCGGCGGCAACCGTCTTGGGGGGAACCGCGGCGCTGCCGCCGGGCCAGAGGGCGACGGCGAGAGCGACGGCCGCCAGGGCGCTCACGGCTCCGGCGCCGACCACCCAGCGCCTCGTGGAGAGCCGTGACACGAGGGACGTCTCGGCGTGGGACGGCCCGTCGGCGCCGCTGGGACCCGGCGCGCGGCCTCCGCCGGGAGCATCCGGCGGCCCGCCCGGGCTCGCGGTATCCGCCACGCCGCCGCCCAGACCGGTGGGCGCGCCTCCGGGGGCCGTCGGCGTGCCCTCGGCGGTCATGCCGCCGGGGCCGTTGAGTACCCCTCCGATGCCTACGGCCGCCCTGCCCGCAGAGCCTCCGGCGGCGGGCGCACCGCTGATGCCTTCGGCCGCCGCGGGGCCTCCGTCGGCGGTGATGCCGCCGGGAGCGGCGAACGCCCCGCCGCCGGCGGTGCCGAACGCCGGGGGAGGGGTCAGCTCGCCGACGGGCTCCTGTCCCAGCAGGGCCGCCTGGGCCTGCTGGGCGGTGGGTCGGCGGGCCGGGTCCTTGGCCAGGCACGCGGCGACGACCGACCGGAGGGGTTCGGGCAGGGGGGTGACGTCCGGGTCGGCGCGCACGATGCGGTCCATCACGGCGGGCACCGACTCGTTGCCGAACGGCGGGCGGCCGATCGCGGCGAACAGGATCGTGGCGCCCCAGGCGAACATGTCGACCGGGGGGCCGATCTCGCCGCCCGTGACCTGCTCCGGCGCCATGTACGCGGGCGTGCCGAGGCTGTTGCTCTCGTTCTTCCGGGCGGCGCCGAGGGCGCGGGCGATGCCGAAGTCGATGACCCGGGGCCCGTCCGCTCCGAGCAGAACGTTCTGCGGGTTGAAATCCCGGTGGACGACCCCGGCCTGGTGGATCGCGGCGAGGGCGGTCAGCGTGCTGATCGCCAGCCGCTCCAGTGCCCCGCCGGAGCGCGCTCCCTCGGTGAGGATCTCCGCGCGCAGCGACCGGCCCTCGACGTACTCGCTGACGATGTACGGCTGGTCGCCGGCGAGGTCGGCGTCCAGGACCTGGGCGGTGCAGAAGCGGGCGACCTTCTTGGCGGCGGCCAGCTCGCGGACGAACCGGTTGCGCGCGTCGGGGTGGGCCGCCATGCGGGCGTGCAGCAGTTTGATCGCCACGTCCGCGCCGGAGGCGTCCTGGCCGAGGAAGACGACCCCCTGGGTGCCCTCCCCGAGACGTCCCACGAGCCGGTAGGCCCCGAGCCGCGACGGGTCGCCCGGTCGCAGCGGATGGCCCTCGGGCATCTGGTCGTCCTCCCGCTCTTTACCGTCGGTCATGCGAGAGGTAACGATAGCGCCGCTTCCACCGCCCGACACGCCGATCCAGGACGGCGCCGGGGGGCGGTGTTCAGCTCGTGGCGCGGCCGAGGGCGTACTGGAAGAGGTGCTCCTGCTGGATCGAGCCGTCGGTGCGCTGCATGGTCGCGAAGTTCGCCATGAAGATCTCGTGCGCGGCCTCGATGCCCATGATCTGGATCGCGCGCGCGACGTTCGGCGAGGCCGTCATGGAGTTCCAGGCGTCGTCCAGGGAGGCGAAGTCGTGCCGGTGGGTGACCTCCGCGCTGGCGAAGACGTCCAGCCCCGCCTCCACCATGACCTCCCGGAGCCGGAAGAGGTCGTGGACCGGCGGTCCCTCAGTGGGCGGCGTGGGCACCCGGCCCCGTACGGCGCTCAGGAAGGCGCTCGCCTCGCGGCCGGACCAGTTGTGCCACAGGCCGATCGCGACGATGCCTCCCGGGCGGGTGACGCGGGCCAGCTCCGTCACGGCCACCGCCGGGGACGCGGCGTACTGGATGGCGTCGAACGCCATGACCTGGTCGAAGCAGCCGCGGTCGTAGGGCAGCTCGGTGGTCTCGGCCGCGCGCAGGTCGACGTCGGGCAGCCGGTCGCGCGCCATCGACAGCAGGTCCGCCGAGGGGTCGGTCCCGGCGAGGTCGGCGCCGGTGAACGCCACCAGGCTCAGTGCCGTGCCGGTTCCGCATCCGACGTGCAGCACGCGGGTGCCGGGCTCCGCTCCCAGCGCCGCGAGGGTCGCGGCGTACAGGGGGCGGACCTGCTCCTCGCGTACACGCGTACGTGCGGTGCGGTCGTGCGGTTGGACCTGAACGGTCCCCATCGTCGTCCTCCGTGTCGACTGCTGATGGCCTAATGATCACGAGGCCCTCGATCGAGTGCATCAGCATAATTGCTTACTTTTCAACTACGTGTACGACGTATGTGCCTCATACTCGCCATGTGACAAGGCGTGTTTCGTGTCCCACGATCGTCGGCCGTGCAGCCGAGCTCGACCGACTCGACGCCGCCCTGACCCAGGCGCAGGGCGGTTCGTCCGTCCTGCTCTTCGTCGCGGGGGACGCCGGAATCGGCAAGTCGCGCCTGGTCGCGACGTTCACCGAGCGCGCCGGACGGCGTGACGCACTGGTCTTCACCGGAGGCTGCCTCGACCTGGCCGAGGGGGCCGCGCCGTACGCGCCGTTCGTCGCTGCGCTCCGGCCGCTGGCCGACCAGCTGACGGCCGACGAGCTGGCCCACGTCCTCGGCGAGGCGCCGCGCGAGCTCGGCGCCCTCCTGCCCGAGCTGTGCGGACGTCCGCCGGCCCGCCGGGACGGCGCCGAACGCGGCCGGCTGTACGAACTGGCCCTGGGGCTGTTCCAGCGGATGGCCGCGCTGCGCCCGGCCGTGCTCGTCCTGGAGGACCTGCACTGGATCGACCCGGCCTCCGCCGACCTGCTGTCGATGCTGGGTGCCAACCTGCGCCGCGCCGGCCTGCTGATCGTCGGGACGTACCGCAGCGACGAGGTCGGGCGCGACCACCCGCTGCACGGCGCCGTCCTGGAGCTGGAACGCTCGGGACACGCGGAACAGATCGAGCTCACCGGCCTGTCCCGGGACGAGGTGGCCGCCCAGGTGACCGGGATCGTCGGCACCCGGCCCGCGACGCGGCAGGTCGGTTCGCTGTTCGACCGGTCGGAGGGGAACCCGTTCTTCGTCGAGGAGCTCGTGGCCGCCGGGCCGACCACGAAGGAGCTGCCGGCCAGCCTCCGCGAGGTGCTGCTGACCCGCGTCGAGCGCCTCGCGGCGGAGACCCGTCGCGTGCTGCGCGCCGTGGCCACAATCGGCCGGGTCAGCGACGAGGAGCTGATCGCCGCGGTGACCCGGCTGTCTCCCGAGGCGCTGGACGACGCGTTGCACGAGGCGGTCGCCCACCGGCTCCTCGTCGTCACCGGCGACGGATACGACGTACGGCACGCGCTGCTGCGCGAGGCGCTGCACGCCGAACTGCTGCCGGGGGAGCGCGCCCGGCTGCACGTCGCCGTCGCGACGGCGCTGGAGAAGCGGGGCCCGTCCGCCGAGCTGGCCCGCCACTGGCACGCCGCCGGCGACGCGGCGCGGGCGTTGAGCGGCTTCGTCGGCGCCGCCGGGGCGGCGCAGGCCACGTACGCCTGGGCCGTCGCGCTCGCCCACTACGAACGGGCGATCCGCCTGTGGCCGGAGGTGCCCGACGCCGAGTCCCGCGCCGGGATGCCGCACCCCGAGCTGCTGCGGCGCGCCGCCGAGGTCGCGACGGCGGCCGGAGAGGTCGACCGGGCCGATCGGCTCGCCGCGGAGGCGATGGCCGAGGTCGACCCGGCGACGGCGCCAGCCTGCGCGGCGAGCCTGTGGACGCTCATGGGCCGGATCCGCTGGGTGGCCGGCGACATGGCGGGCGCGTCCGCCGCCTACGACGAGGCCATCGCGCTGCTGCCGGCCGGGGAGTCGGCCCGCGAGCGCGCCCGGGTCCGCGGGCTGCAGGGCCATGCCCTGATGATCCAGGCCCGGTACCGCGAGTCCGTGGCCTCCTGCCGGGAGGCGATCGAGGCGGCCGCCGCCGTCGGTGCTCGTGACATCGAGGGGCACGCCCGCAACACCATGGGCGTCAGCCTCGGCATGCTCGGCGAGGTGACCACCGGCCTGACAGAGCTCGCCGAGGCCCTGCGCGGCGCCAAGGAGCGCGATGACGCGTGGGAGATCGGCCGATCCTACGTCAACTACACCGACGCGCTGCTGTGGGCGGGTGACTGGGCCAGGGCCGCCGAGGTCGGCATGGAGGGCGTCAGTATCTGCCGGGGGCTCGGATACGGCCGGACGACGTGCATGTGCGCCGCCGGCAACACGCTCGCCGCGCTGATCCGCCTCGGCCGCTGGTCCGACGCCGATCGGCTCGCCGACGAGGTGATGGACATCGAGGCGCCGCCCTGGCAGCGCTGGGGCGTCACCCTCGCCTTGGCCGAGTTGCAGCTGCGCCGGGGCGACGCGGAGGGCGCGCGGCGTCACCTGGCCAGCCTCGCCGAGACGGTGGGCCGCACCGACGGCATCGACCTGGCCAGCGCCTACCACGCCTGCCGGGCCCGGCTGGCGATCCTCGACAAGGACCTGCCCGCCGCGCGGACGCACGTACGGGCCGGGCTCGACGTCATCCGGGGCAGCGAGTTCACGAGGATCGGCCCGGAGCTGTGCGCGGCGGGGATCCTCGTCGAGGCGAACGCACGGGGCGAGGCCGAGCCGCTGCTGGCGGAGTGCCGGGAACTGCTGGCGGCGATGCCTGCCACGCCCGAGGCGGAGGCGTACGCCCTGCAGGCCGAGGCGGAGTCCACGCGTCTCGGCACGCCGGATCCGGCGCTGTGGCGATCGGCGATCGAGGTGTGGGAACGCCTCGGTGAGGCCTACCGCGTGGCGTACTGCCGGTTCCGGGAGGCGGAGGCGATCCTGGCCGCGCGGGGCACGCGTGAGGAGGCGGTCGAGGCGCTGCGCGCGGCGCAGGAGACCATCGACGCGCTCGGCGCCGGCGCCGTGGGTCAGCACGTCGAGGACCTGGCGCGGCGGGCGCGGCTGGACCTCGTCCCGGCGGAGGAGTCCGTTCCGGGGCTGACCGCGCGGGAGGCCGAGGTGCTCACGCTGCTCAGCAGCGGGCGGACCAACCGGCAGATCGCCGAGACGCTGTTCATCAGCGAACGGACCGTCGGCGTCCACGTGTCGCGCATCCTGCGCAAGCTCGGCGTGTCCAACCGCGGGGCGGCCGCCCACCTGTTCCGGGCGTCCGGCTGACCTTTTCACGGCCCTGGACGAACCTCTTCAGGATTTTCGCAGCCGGGTCGCGGGTTCCCTGAAGCCCGGAGCGGGAGGATCGTGCCGACCGTTCAGAGCTTGGGGGTGAACGTGCCGCCGCGCAGCCCGGTGTCCACCAGTTCGACCGCGCGGGCCACCGCCGCCAGGCGGGTGCCCTCGCGGCGGTAGATCTCCAGCACCGACTCGAGCCCATGGGCGGGGACGAGGTCCGACAGCTCGGCGCGGGCCGTACGGAATCCCTCGCGTGCGGCCTCCAGCGCGGCGGTGACGTGCTGACGGGCCATGCGCGAGAGCACGACCGGATAGCGCCGCAGCACGCCGTACCGGCGGTATTCGGGTGGCACCAGGTCGAAGAGCCAAGCCACCGCCGTGTCCTCGAATCTCTCGGTACCCGGTGGATGCACTCCCGAAGGCCAGCCGGGCGGCACGTACGCGGTCACAATGTCAGAATAGGTTCAACTCGAAAGAATGTTCGAGTAAAGGTAGGGGAAGTATAACGCGGGCGGCTACTTCTCCTCGTCCTTCGGCTCATCACGGCGCTTCGTGATCCTGATGGTGCCGGAGTCGAGGTCGTCGCGGCCCGGCGTGCTGTGCGTGTGCAGCTCATGCCGGCGCGTCTTCTCCTTCTCCTGCTCCTCAAGCTGGATCTGCTTGCCCGCACCACCGAACGCGGCCTGCAGGTCCGCGAACATGCCCGGCCCGAACCCCGCGCCGGACGAGGAGTCGCCCCGAATGGCCGACATCAGGCCGCTGCCCTTGCCACTGCCGTCATTCGGCCAGTCGATCACCTCCGGCTCGGTGGCAACAGCGGGACGCTTACGCGGACGCCTGCGGCGCCGTCGAAACGGTGATTTCACGCAACCTCCAACGATCGGCCGGGCGCCAGGATTCCGCACCGGGGCCCCGCCGATGGTATGCGCCATTGGAGTGATCTTGGTATGCGCTTCGCGCGATCTCGGACGGTACGCTGCGGAGGGTGCCCACCACACTGGCCGACATCATCACACTCCTGGAAGGTCGCTACGACCCCGCCTGGGCGGAGTCCTGGGACGCCGTCGGCCTGGTCTGCGGCGATCCGTACGCCGCCGTCAACCGGGTCCTGTTCGCCGTCGACCCGGTGACCGCCGTGGTGGACGAGGCCGTCGACTGGCGGGCCGACCTGATCGTCACGCACCATCCGCTGTTGCTACGGCCCGTGCACGGCGTTCCGGCCACCACGCCGAAGGGTCGCGCCGTGCACCGGCTCATCACCGCCGGCATCGCCCTGTACACCGCGCACACCAACGCCGACGTCGCCGATCCAGGCGTGTCCGACGCGCTCGCCCGCGCCGTCGGGCTCACCGGCCCGCTGCGCCCTCTCAGCCCGTCCGCCGACGATCCGAGCCGTGGGCTCGGACGTGTCGGCGAGCTGCCCGTCCCCGTCACGCTCCGGGAGTTCACCGAGGCCACGGCCAAGGGCCTGCCCGCCACGGCCGCCGGCCTCCGCGTCGCCGGCGACCCGGAGGCGCCGGTCCGTACGGTCGCGGTCTGCGGAGGAGCGGGCGACTCGCTGCTCGGCACGGCCCAGGCGGCTGGCGCCGACGTCTACCTCACGGCCGACCTCCGCCATCACCCGGCGTCGGAGTTCCGCGAAGATGGGGGTACGGCGCTCGTCGACGCCGCACACTGGGCCACGGAATGGCCGTGGCTCGGCGACGCGGCGAGCCTGGTGCGCCAGACTGGCGTGGAAACCCGGATCTCTACCGTCGTGACCGACGCGTGGACCTTTCGATCCCATGAAGGAAGTTCGTGAAAGCAGCACCTGAAGCCCAGTTGCGCCTCCTCGACCTGCAGGAGCTGGACACCACACTGGACCGGCTCGCCCACCGGAGGCGCACCATCCCGGAGTTCGCGGAGATCGCGAAGGTCGAGGAGCGCCTCGGCGGCGTCGCCGACGCGCTCGTCGCCGCCCAGACCGAGATCAGCGACATCGACCGGGAGCAGAAGAAGGCCGAGCAGGACGTCGACCAGGTTCGCGCCCGCGCCGAGCGCGACCAGAAGCGGCTCGACTCCGGGCAGGTCTCCTCGGCCCGCGACCTGGAGAACCTCCAGTCCGAGATCGTGTCCCTGCACAAGCGGCAGTCCGACCTCGAGGAGATCGTGCTCGAGGTGATGGAACGCTGCGAGGAGGCGGAGAACCGCCTGCGCGCCGTCGAAACGGACAAGGAGGCCGCCGACAAGGAGCTGGCCGAGCTCGCCGAGCGCCGCGACGCCGCCTCCCAGGAGATCGACGGCCAGGCCGAGCTGACCCGCACCGCCCGGGCCGGCGTCGGCGGCGACATCCCCGACGACCTGCTGAAGCTCTACGAGAAGCTGCGCGAACAGCACCGGGGCGTCGCCGCCGCGGCCCTGCTGCGCGGCCAGTGCCAAGGCTGCCACCTGCAGCTCAACACCGTCGAGCTGAACGCCATCCGCACCGCGGCCAAGGACGAGGTCCTCCGCTGCGAGGAGTGCCGCCGGATCCTCGTCCGCACACCGGAATCCGGCCTGTGAAACTCATCGTCGAAGCCGACGGCGGATCGCGCGGCAACCCCGGCCCGGCCGGGTACGGCGCGGTGGTCCGCGACGCCCTGACCGGGCAGGTCCTCGCCGAGCGGGCCGAGTCCCTCGGGGTGGCCACCAACAACGTCGCCGAGTACCGCGGCCTCATCGCCGGCCTGGAGGCCGCGGCACAGCTCGCCTCCGGCGCCGACGTCGAGGCCCGGATGGACTCCAAGCTCGTCGTCGAGCAGATGTCCGGCCGCTGGAAGATCAAGCATCCGGACATGAAGCCGCTCGCCCTCCAGGCACAGCGGCTCGCCGCCGGGTTCTCCTCGGTGCGCTACACCTGGATCCCCCGGGAGCGCAACAAGCACGCCGACCGGCTCGCCAACGAGGCCATGGACGCCGCCGCCGAAGGCCGTACGTGGGCGCCGTCGACCACCGAGGCCGACGAGCCGGACCCGCCCCCCGCCGGATGGGCGCCGCCGACGACCGAGCCGACGACGACGCTGCTGCTCCGCCACGGCGAGACGCCCTTCTCCGGCGAACGCCGGTTCGCCGGCACCGGCGACATCCCGCTGACCGACACGGGCCTCGCCCAGGCCCGCGCCGCCGCCGACGCCCTCACCGGGCGGGGCATCGACGTGATCGTGAGCTCGCCCCTCAAGCGGACCCTGCAGACCGCCCAGGAGATCGCCCAGGTCATCGACGTCCCGGTCCGCACCGAGGACGACCTGCGCGAGACCGACTTCGGCGACTGGGAGGGCTACACCTTCGCCGAGGTCCGCGAACGCTGGCCCGCCGAACTCGACGCCTGGCTCGCCGACCCGTCCGTCGCACCCCCGTTCGGCGAGAGCTTCGAGGCCACGTCCAAGCGCGTCCGCACCGCCCGCGACAAGCTGCTGGTCCGCCACCGGAAGCAGACCGTCCTGGTCGTGTCGCACGTGACACCGATCAAGACGCTCCTCCGCCTGGCCCTCGACGCCCCGCCCTCCGCGCTGTACCGGATGCACCTGGACGTCGGATCCCTGTCGGTCGTCGACTGGTACGCCGACGGCCCCGCCGTCGTACGGTCCCTCAATGACACCCACCACCTGCACGAGGCGGCCGAAAACCAGGCCCTTTGGTAAAATGATCCGAGACGGACGAGTCGGCCGGACGGTCGCGTCGGAGCTCTGCTCCGACGAGGAAGGTCCGGGCTCCACCGGGCAGGGTGGTCGGTAACGCCGACCCGGGGCGACCCGCGGGAAAGTGCCACAGAAAGCAGACCGCCTCCGGCATGCCGGAGGTAAGGGTGAAACGGTGGTGTAAGAGACCACCAGCGCCCCAGGTGACTGGGGCGGCTCGGCAAACCCCACCCGGAGCAAGGTCAAGAAGGGCCCGCCCCGGCGGGCCCGCGCAGGCGTTCGAGGGCGGCCCGCCCGAGGCCTGCGGGTAGACCGCTCGAGGCCGCCGGCAACGGCGGCCCTAGATGGATGACCGTCGCTCCGCGAAAGCGGAGGCACAGAACCCGGCCTACAGGCCGACTCGTCCGTCATCCACGCCCCTGACCAGGGGCGCAGCACGTCAGGCGCCCTGCTCAGGGCACATCGGCACGTGATCTCGCGAGGGCTATGCGGGAGGCAGCAGTAGCCCCACGGGCGGATCCGTGGCGATGTCCTTACCGAGGCCGCCCCGGCGGCCGGAGAACGTCGCGTCGGTGAAGTCGACGGTGCCGCCGGAGAACTTCGCGCCGGTGAAGACGACGGTGGTGCCGGAGAACTCCGCGTCGGCGAACTGGAGGGTGCCGCCGGACAATGTCGCGTCGGTGAAGTCGAGAGTGCCGCCGGAGAACGTCGCGTCGTTGAAGTGGGCGGTGGTGCCGGAGAACTCCGCGCCGATGAAGTCGATGATGCCGCCGGAGAGCGCCGCGCCGGTGAAGTGGACGGTGCCGCTGGAGAACTCCGCGCCGGTGAAGTCGAGGGCGCCGCCGGAGCATGTCGCGCCGGTGAAGTCGATGGAGGCGCCGGAGAACACCGCGGTGATGAAGTAGTGGGTGGCGCCGGAGAACACCGCGTCGCCGAAATGGACGGTGCCGCCGGAGAACACCGCTGCGACGAAGTGGACGGGGCCGCCGGAGAACGTCGCGCCGGTGAAGTCGATGGAGGCGCCGGAGAACCTGGCGCCGGTGAAGTCGACGGTGGCGCCCGAGAACACGGCGCCGGCGAAGTCGACGGTGCCGCCGGAGAACACGGCGTCGCGGAAGTCGACGGTGCCGCCGGAGAACTCCGCGCCGCTGAAGTCGCCTCCGTCGAAGCGGACACCGGTGAAGTTGAAGTCATGGCCTCGCCAGGAGACCCGAGCGTTGTCGCGCAGGTGCGCGGTGATGATCGAGATGACGGTGTGGTGTACCTCCTGGCTGCCGCCGAACGCCAGCTGTTCGGCGGCCGGGGGGCCGACCTCCGGGTGAGGTTCGTAGGGCATCCGCAGGTAGGCGCACAGCTCGTCGATGCAGGTCTGTCGGCCGTCCTGCCAATCGTCGGCCAGACCGGCCAGCGCGTACACCCCGGCCAGCCGCACCGCGGTCTCGGCGTGTCCGAGCCGCCTTGTCGCCGTGGCGAACCGTTTGTTGAACACCCGCACCCGGTCATCCTCTCCGCGCTGCTGTCCGGTATCTTCCCGTCTTCGGTGAGACACCGCTCGCGGAAGTCCATCACCAACGAACCACCTGGGGCGCAGTGAACCGTGCCCGGCCTGATGCGGGCTCACTGAAGGCGCACTGAGGAAGGTCTCGCCTCGTCGGGCTCGGTGGCGGGTTCGCCGAAGCGGGCGAGGGCGAGTGTGCCGCCGACGGCGATGACGAATCCCAGCACGGCGCTCCAGGCGTACCCATGACGGGTGCCGTCGCCGAGAAGGAGGACCCCGACCAGCGCGGGCACGACGGTCTCGGCGACGACCATCGCGGCGGTGGTCGTGGTCACCGAGCCGTGTTGCAGCGCGGTGGCGAAGAACAGGAACGCCACCAGCCCGCCGCCCGCCACGACGTACGTCGCCGGGTCGCGCAGGAGATCGAGCGGAGACAGGCTCACCAGCACGCGTGCGCCGATGGCCACCAGGCCGAAGCCCAGTCCGGCGATCAGGCCGAGCACCGCGGACCTGACCGCCCCGCGCAGCCGCCCCGCCGCGACCCCGACCAAGGCGATCACGGCGACACATCCGAGCAGTGCCATCCGGAACGTCAGGCTCACCGCCGTCGGGTTCTCGTGCCCGGCGGCCAGCCCCAGCAGAGCCAGGCCGGCGCACACCACCGCCACGGCGGCCCACTCTCGCACCGCCAGCCGGAAGTGCAGGACCCGGGCCGCGACCACCGCGGTCACCGCCAGGTTCCCGGCGACCATCGCCTGCACCACGAACAGCGGCAACGACCGCAACGCGGCCAGTTCGGCGGCGAAGCCCAAGAGGTCCAGGCCCATACCGAGGACGAACGGAAGCCGACGTACCAGGCGGACCAGTAGGCGGGGGTCGACGCCCGTGCTCGCCGGCGCGGTGCGCGCCGCCAACGCCTGCAACACACTCGCCGTGCCGAAACACACGGCCGCGGAGATCGCCCCGAGAAGACTCCAGATCACCCCCTGAGCCTACGTACGGTCCGAGCTTGTCCGCTCCCGAGGACGACGGATCCGGGTGAGGTTCAGCAGGGTGATCAATCCGATGGGTGTAGTCGGAGCCAGAGTTCGGCGCGTTCGGCATGGAGTTCGCGTCCGAGTTGTTCGTATGCTTCGCGCATCAATTGTACGGTCGCGCGGTCGTACGACATCAGAGATTTGAGCACGCATAGCGCCGAGGCGGGATACCCGTCGGTGAGAAATCGCCGGGCCCGCGGCAGGTACTCATCGACGTCCCACGGGCGGTCGACCCGCACGGTGCCGGGCGCGAATGCCGAAGCCTGTGCGAGTACGCCGATGCCGTCATCGGTCGATTCATACCGCCATCCTGGGGGAACCTGCGGACGGATCGCCTGCTTTGAGCGGGCCCCCGGCGAGATCCGCGCTGAGCCGATATCCGGGCGCAGGTCGAGGGCGTGGCATACCGCTGCCCAGCGGGCGTCCTCGGCGGGCGAGGCCAGTCCCTGCTCGCGCCCCCACGTCGTCCAATTCGCCATTGCCCCGACGAGAAGGTTCTCCAACGCCTCTCTCGTGTTATCGCCGAGCCAGAATGCCTGGTCATCGCCCGGGGCGAACGATACGCACACGTGGTCCTCGGCATCCAGTTCTGGAGCGAGCACCGCCCACCCGTAATGCAACCCGTCGCCACCGTTCCAGCAGAACGGAAGGATTTCAAGCGGTTGAAAGCTGTAACACAGTTCCCCGCACAGGATCCGTGGATCGTCGCTACCGGGTGGCTCGCCGAGAAGGCTCGAACTGATGTCCCCGCAGAAAAGGTCTCCGCCCCTGTCCATCCACGAAGCGTAGCTCCACACATCCGGGTCTTCGGGGTCCAATCCGTCCATGAGAAACGCGGCGAGCGCTACAAATGTGGTCGGCAATCGGAGTGACCGATGCAAGGGGTGGTGCATAATACACTCCAGGTAGAAGGCCATCTTGTTGACGGCGTGGCTGACCAGTGGGTTCTGAGAGATCGTAGTCCTGATTCATGTCAGAAACGGATGCCCTGGATACGGTTCTGCGGGACGCGCGGGACATCGCCGCCATTCCCGCGCCGCTGAAGGCCCGCCTCCTCGAAACGGTCCGGGCATCCGGCGACCAACAGGGACGCGCATCGCGGTGGCTGAACCCGGACCGGTCGAATTAGCGGGTGACGGCGATGGCGGTGACGATGAGGCCGTCGTGGGCGAGCCAGCGGCCGGTGAAACCGGTCAGCGGGCGGCCGTCGACCTCCGGCGGTGTGACGGTCAGCGCGGCGGCGAACGTGCCGGCCTCGGGGTCCACCGTGACGCTCGCGCCCTCGAAGCCCAGCCAGCGGCGGGTCAGCGGGAACCACGCCTTGTAGACCGACTCTTTCGCGCTGAACAGCAGGCGGTCCCACCGTACGTCGGGTTCCGCGGCGAGCAGGTCGGCCAGCCAGGCGCGCTCTTCGGGGCGGGAGACGGCTTCCAGTACGCCGTCCGGCAGCGGGCCGTTGGGTTCGGCGTCGATGCCGATCGTCAGGAGGTCCCGGGCACGGGCGACGGCGGACGCCCGGTAACCGTCGCAGTGGGTCATGCTGCCCACGATTCCGGCCGGCCAGATCGGGGCGCGGCTTTCCCCCGGGAGGATGGGTGCCGGGGCGACGTCGAGTCGCGCGAGGGCCGCCCGCGCGCAGGCCCGTACGGTCGTGAACTCCCTGCGGCGCTTGTCGACGGCGCGGGCGAGCAGTGCCTCTTCTTCGGGGAACAGGGTCGTCGCGGGCGCGTCGCCGTACGTCTCCTCGGCCGCCGCTTCCGGCGGCAGCAACTCCTCGATCACGAGGTCGCCGGAAGGATCTGCCGTAGCGCCGGCTTCACCGGGCGCTTCTGCCACTCGCGCGGGTAGCCGACCGAGACCTCTTCGAACCGTACGCCGTCGTAGTGGGTGGTCCGCGGGATGTGCAGGTGACCGTAGACGGCCACGGCGGCGCGGAAGCGTACGTGCCAGTCGGCGGTGTGCACGGTGCCGCACCACTGGGCGAA
Source organism: Actinoallomurus sp. NPDC050550 (assembly GCF_040655075.1). Lineage (NCBI taxonomy): Bacteria > Bacillati > Actinomycetota > Actinomycetes > Streptosporangiales > Thermomonosporaceae > Actinoallomurus > Actinoallomurus sp. NPDC050550. The sequence continues at coordinate 44,116 of NZ_JBFAJC010000057.1, forward strand.
CACCGGGAACCGCAGGACGCGGGTGGGCTCCCGTACCAGCGGATAGTGGTTCACCAGCACGGTCGGCAGTTCCGGGTCGAGTTCCGCGAGCCGTCGTTCGGTCGCCGTCAGCCGGGCCCGGCACCAGGACTCGCGGTTCGGGTACGGGTCCGGATGCAGGAAGATCTCGTCGGTACAGACGATGCCCTCCGCGTACGCCTGCGCGAGCGCGGCCTCCTGGGTGGCGGCGCCCTCGGGGCGGAACGTGTAGTCGTACAGCAGGAAGAGCGGTGCGATCACGGCCGGGCCGCCGGGGCCCTCCCAGACCGGGTACGGATCCTCCGGCGTGAGGACGTCCATGCCGCGGCAGAGCTCGACCAGCCGCCGGTAGCGGTCCTCGCCGCGCAGCCCGGTCGTGTCGCCGCGCGGGGTCCACAGCTCGTGGTTGCCGGGCGTCCACACGACGGTCGCGAAGCGCCGGCGCAGCGTGTCGAGCGCCCATTCGATGTCGTCGAGGTTCTCACCGACGTCGCCGGCGACGAGCAGCCAGTCGTCACCGGAGTACGGGTGTAGCTCCTCCACCAGTTTCCGGTTCTCCGGGTACGCGACGTGGAGGTCGCTGATGGCGAGAAGACGCGGACCGTTCTCCGGCGTGGTGATCACATTGGTGATGCTACGTGCGGCCTCTCAAGGGAATCTTGCGTTGACCGATACGGGTCACGGGCCGCGCCTGCCGGGAGTACGCCGGTCCCCGTCGGCGCGGGGACCGGGCGTGCCGCGATGGGGGATCAGGTGAAGTTGACGTCGCTGCAGAAGAAGAACGCCTGGTCCATGTGCGAGGCCTGCCAGATCGTGAAGACGACGTGGCGGCCCGTACGGCCCGGGGCGCTGAGGTTGTCGACGATGTAGTCGCCGCCCGGCGCGTACTTGGCCGTCTTGCGCACCAGCTCGAGGTCGCTCCAGCGCAGGGGCTGGGTGAGGGCGTTGTACCCCTGGCGGGTGACGTAGACGAGGATGTAGTCCGCGCCGTGGTGGGCCTGGTCCAGCAGGTGGATCGAGAAGGTGCTGTGGACGTCGGTCGTCTTCCACGCGCCGGGGACGTCCAGGGAACGGTACCGGCCGCTCTCGGTCAGGCCGCCGCTGCAGAGCTGCCCGTCCGGGAGCCCGGCCTGGAAGTTACCGGCCAGGCCGTTCTTGTAGAGGCCGTTCCAGTTCCACATGGCGTTCGGGTTGTCCTGCCACGCCTGCCAGCACATGGGGTCTTCCTGCTGCATCTTGGGGTCCTGGAAGTCGCTTCCCCAGCGGAGCCAGCAGCCGTAGTTGCGGGAGGCCGGGTCGACGACCGAGCCGTGGGCGAAGGCCGCGTCGGCCCAGGGGGCCAGGAAGAGTACGGCTGCGGACAGCAGCGTCAGGACGCGGAGCGCCCGGCGGGTACCTCGGTGGTGCATGCGCGTTCTCCGTCTCGGGGGGACAGATCGAACGGTGGGAGCGCACCTGATCACCGATGTTAACCTGACAAGTGGAGTTGCCGAACTTTACGCCTGAAACTTTCACGATGCCGGAGGGCGTCGCACATGGTTGAGCCGCGGAGGCGGGGCATGGTCACCGCCACCGCGGCCCGGTCCGTGCGCGTGGGCCCGATCCGTCGGATCGTTCACGCGGGTTTGTCATACGCACCGCCGGACTTCGCGCAGATCTCGCGTGCCTCGTCCGGGTAGCGCTGGATCAGCCGGTGCAACTCGGCGAGTTCGGCGTCGCGGCGGAGGTGTCCGACGACGGTCATCTCGTCGAGGATTCGCCGGAACTCTGTCAGTTCCTGGTCGTAGCTCATGTGTCCGTCCGGTAGGGGAGTGAGCGGTCTTCAGCGGTTCCCGATGACACGACTGATCTCCCGGGCCGCTAATGCCTTGTCCACCGCCGGACAGATCGGCTGACCCCAGGAGTAGAAGAACCAGTACGCGTCGCCGTCGACGATGTGGTGCTCGCAGCGGATCGTCTCCGACATGACGGGCGCGTGCCGGTTGGTGGCCCGGAGATAGGGGGACGCGCCGTTGGGATGGTCGAGAGTGGTCTCGAAACCGGCTTGGTCGAGAGCGCCGCGGAGCTCACGGAGGTGCCGGAAGATTAACGCGGTGACGGTCTCCTCGCCCATGTCCGTCTCCTCATCGCGGGGGGATCTTGGCCGCCTGCCGTGACGGTAAAATCGCCGGGCCGCTGTGCGCGAGGAGTGTGCCCAAGTGTGGCACGCGGACTTCAGTCGAGGGCGTCGATCGCGGCGGAGATCAGTGCCCGAGCCTCCGTGCCGAAGACCGCCATCTCGGTCAGCTCGCTGAACGCCTTGGTGTAGAGCTCCACCTCGCCGGGGGTGGTGACCGTCACCGCCGCCGACAGGAGCTCCACCGACACCCGCTCGGAGTCGAAGATGTTGAAGGCCTCCAGGGTCCAGATCCGGCGGCCGCCGTGCTCGAAGGGGATCACGCCGAGCGACACCGACGGCAGCGCCATGGTGTCCAGCAGGTGGTGGAGCTGCCCGGCCATCGTGTCGGGGCCACCGACCTGGTAGCGGAGCACCGCCTCCTCGACGAGCACGGCGAACCGATGGTCGCCGTCGCGTACGACGTGGGAGCGGGCCATCCGGGCGGTCACCGCCTCCTCCACGTCGTTGGGCGTGCCATGGAAGGTCGTGATGGCCGACAGCAGCGCGCCGGCGTAGGCGGGGGTCTGGAAAAGGCCGGGCACGACCTGCGAGCAGTAGACCCGGAAGTTGCGGGTCCGCTCGTACAGCGGCACGCGCGACTCCTGGAGCCGGCGCAGGCCGGTGCGCTGGAGGCGGCGCCACTCGACGTAGGCGCCCTCGACGGCACGCAGCGAGGCCACGAGGTCGGTGGCCTCGTCGTCGGCCTTGCAGACGGTGCACCAGCGGCGGATGTCGTCGGCGGACGGCGGCCGGGAGGCGTGCTCGATCTTGGAGACCTTGGTGCGGTTCCACTCGGCGGCGGCGGCGAGCGCCTTGGCGGTCAGGCCCGCGTCGACCCTGAGCTCTCGCAGCCGGTCGGCGATGGCCTGACGGGCCGCCTGGACGGACGACGACGGTGAGGTCGTGGGCAGGGCCGTTCTCCGCGGTGGTCGGGGCCGCTCAGACAGGGCGATAGTCATCGTGATCGACCCCCCGCTCCCAGGCCGCCTCGAAGGCGGAGGTGCATAGCTTCACCACGTCAGGATCCTCCCAGACGTCGTGGCCGACGAATTCCCCGTCACCGGCGAAGTAACCGAATCGGACGATCCGGCCATCGAAGACCCAGAAGTCATTGCCCGGCAGGGCCAGATCCGACGCCCGCCGACGAGACAGCCACCGTACCTGCTCGCCGGCCGCGACGTTCAGCCCTTCTGTTACGTCGTACTCGAAACGGATGAAGTCCGCCAGTGGTTCCGACACGATACGGACTCGCCGGATCTGGACACCACGGGCGGCCGTCGCGCGGACCAGGCCGAACCACTCTGGGTAGCGCTTCGCCCCGTCGATCCGCACTCCCGCCTTCCAGTCGAGGAAGACGGGGTCGGAGGGCGTGTAGCCGTCCCGCATCTCCAGGTGGACGGCCGACTCGTCGCACTCGGCCAGCAGGTCACTGAACGATGGGACCTCCGGCGACATCGCACGCCTCCTTTAGGATCGGTGCCATTCGCGCCGGTAGCCGCAGCACCGTCTCGTGGTCGGGTATCGGGCCGGTCGCCAGGCATTCCCTCCGAGTATCCGGGTCGGCGGTCCAGCCTTGGATGACGATCTCGCTGGTCGCTTCGTCGACCCAGACGGTGGGGCAGTTATCCCCGTTAGTGAATGGATCGATCCCGACGAATCTTAGGGACATGGCTGTCCTCCTGAGTCCGATGCTGTGTACGGAGCGTACATGGGAGGTCCACGCAGAGTGATGAACCGGTCAAGAGATTGCCACGCAATCGGATTGGAGTCCAACCGATCCCCGGCGGGATCCTTATATCCCGGGGAAGACCTGTCTCCCGGCACCGGCCGCCGGGAGGCGATGGCGACCCCCCGCATGCGAAAGGCCGTGGGCCCCGTGGTTCTCACGAACCACGGGGCCCACGGCCTCTTCGCTGTGCGGCGTCAGCCCTTGTTGTTGCCGCCGTAGGATCCCCAGCCGTCGGGGTGCTGCTCGTCGTTCTTCCGGTCGCCGTACGAGGTGCCGTACGGGCTTCTCGGGTAGGCCTGCGTCGCGTTCGGGTCGTCGGACGGCTGCCCGGCCCCGGGGGTCGAGGACGCCGGGTCGTAGCCCTGCCCCGGCGTGGAGGATCCGGACCCGTAGTAGCCCGAGCCGTCGCCGTAGGACGAGCCGGGCGTCTGGTAGCCGCCCGTGCTCGAGTAGCCGCCGGAGGAGGTGCTGTCCCGGCCGGCCCCGTAGGAGCCGTACGACTCCGACGACGACGAACCGGTGTACCCGCCGCCGAGCGGGTCGTCCTGGCGCCCGGCGCCCGAGCCGTACGAGGAGGAGTCGCCGCCGTACGACGGGGATCCGGTGGAGCCGTAGCCACTGTCGGTCGAGCCGGTCGAGCCGGTCGAACCGTAGCCGCCGTCGGACGAACCGGTGGAGCCGGTCGAGCCGTAGCCGCCCTCGGAGGAGCCGGTGGAGCCGTAGCCGCTGTCGTAGGACCCGGTGCTGTAGCCGCCGGTCGCGTTGTAGCCGCCCGACAGGGGGTCCGACCCGTAGGAGCCCGTCGAGGAGGAGCTGTAGGAGTCTCCGGAGGACCCGCTGTAGGACTCCGACGACGAACCGCTCGTGCTGTAGGAGCCCGTCGACCAGCCCCCGCTCGTGGAGGAGGAGCCGTACGAGCGCTCCCCGGTGTCCAGCGGGTCGGTGAGCGGGTCGAAGCCGGCGGACGGCGCGGGGGTCGAGCCCGTCGATGCCGCGCCGGTGCCTCCGGAGCGCTCGCGCTGAATCTTGGCGAGCAGATCGTCGACGGACGGGACGGCCGGGCCGTCGTCGCTCCCGCTCGCGCCGGCGGCGGAAGCCATCGGCGACGGGGAGGTCAGGGGAGAGGACGCCGGCGGCGCGGGAGGCGGAGTGGGCGCCGCAGGGGACGAGGAGCCGAAGGTCGACCGCTCGCCGGTGTTCAGCGGGTCGTCGCCGTATCCGCTCCCCGGGTCCGTGCCGTACGAGCGGTCACCGCCGTAGGCGTGCTCGGTGGAGTAGGACGGCTCGCTCGGGAAGGACGCCTCGCTGGAGTACGAGGGCTCACTCGAGTACGAGGGCTCGCTCGAGTAGGGGGACGGCTCGTTGGAGTAGGGCGACGGCTCGCTGGAGTAGGGCGACGGCTCGCTGGAGTACGCAGGCGTGCCGAAGCCGCCGCTCTGGTCGGCGGAGCCGTACGCCGGGATGGCGCCGCCGGGATCGGTCTGTCCCGCCCGCGAGGGAACGTCGAGCGCCGACGGGACGTCGAGCGGGCTGAGCGGCGTCGCCGGCGTGTCGAGCATCGTGGGCGCGTCGTCGAGGGCCGGGACGACCGGCTGCGGCCGGGTCTCCGGCGCCGGCGAGTCGATCGGCGGGTCCTGCGGCGGCGGGCCCGCCAGCGGCATGCCCTGGGGCGGCCCGCTCACGAGCGGCTGCGGCTGCGGCACCTGCCCGGCGAGGGGATCCTGACCGCGCGCCTCGGAGGGCTGCCCGGCGTCCTGCCGCCACGGGAACTTCGGCTTGTCGAAGGTGATGGTCGACCAGTACTCGTCGTCGTCCATCTCATCGCTCGACCGCGGAGGCGCCTCGGGGACCGGGGTCGGGGACGGCGGCGGCAGCTGGGCCGGGCCGGCACCGGGGCCGGCGATGGGCGCGGCGGGCAGCTGGTGCTGCGGAGGCATGGGAGCGATGGGGGCGATGGGGGCGCCGGCCACGCGCATGTCGCTGCCGCCGTAGGCATCCTCCTCCGACTCGTCACCCTGACCGCGGCGGCCGCGGGATCTGCCGGCGCGACGGCCCCGGGGCTGCTCTTCGTCGGACATCCAGTCGTCCTCGTCGCCGGATCGGCTCGCCCTCATCCCCAGGGCGACCAGCACCCCGACGAGTATGACGACCGCGACCAGGCCGAGGACAACGATCAGACCCCACATAGCTACCACCCAACGCCGTGGTCTAGCGGTCGACGCCGACGCGGAGACCTTTTCCCATGATCACCGGCACCGGGGCCCCCAAGGAGCTAGACCGATTGTTGCCGACCGCTATGACCCTTGTCATACGGTTCGCGAACATCTAGTTTCACCCTACTTGCCCTGAGGCCCGCGAGCGCCGTCCGTTCGCCTCCGTGGCCCCTGGTGCGGGACGCGCACCTGACGCGTCCGGCACGCCCGTCTCTCAGGACATCACATCACCGCTCCCCGGAATGTCGCGTACATCCGGCCGCGCGCGATCGTCCGGGCGGCGATCGCCGAGAGGGCCTCGCTCAGGCTCGCGCCGTTCTTCAGCGGGACCTTCTCCTTCAGCGCATAAAGGGTAAAGCGGTATCGGTGCACCTCGCCCTTCGGCGGGCACGGCGGGGCGTACCCGCCCTTGTGCGTCGTGTTCATCGACTGCTCGGAGTGCGGCGGCGTGGTGTTCTCCAGGAGTTCGTTCGCCGTGGCGTCGATGTTGAACAGCACCCAGTGGACATACGCGCCGCTGGGGGAGTCGGGGTCATCGATGATCAGCGCGAGGGATCCGACGCCGCTCTGCGCGACCGACCACCGCAGCGGCGGCGTCTTGGCCTTGCCGCCGTACTGCGGGCACGCGAAGCGGACGGGCATCGGCGCGCCGTCGCGGAAGGCCGGGCTGGTCACAGTGATCGATTCGGCCACGCTCCCCCGAATGATCTTGTTATGCCCGAAGAGGCCGCAGCCCGTCAGCGACAGCACTCCGACGGCGGCCAGACACACCGGCCGCCACAACCTGGTCATCATCGATACACAGCTCCCGGGGGACGATCGTACGCCGCGCCCGGCCGGCGTCCGCGCATTCGCCGCATCGGGGGCCGTGCGGACCCCTCGATGTGGCGCTCCTCACCCGCGGATCGGCGCCGGGCGTCCGGCTCACCCTAGACGTGTTCGGAGCCCCGAAGGGGAGGGTCGGTGGATGGCGGTCGGCCGCGTACGGAAGACATGAGCTGATTCACACCAGAACAGCCCGGTTAGTTTGGCGCCCCGTCAAGTTTCGCTGATCTTCACAAGGCGGTCGGCCGGTATGTCCGGTTCGATGCGATAGCTTGTGAAAGTCTTCACAAATCAACCGAGGAGAGAACCTCCGTGGCCACGAGCCCGAATCCGAGCCGGACCACTCCCCACATCCTCATCGTCGGCGGCGGTTACGTCGGCATGTACACCGCGCTGCGCCTGCAGCGCCGCCTGCGGTCGAACGAGGCGACGATCACGATCGTCGACCCGCAGTCGTTCATGACCTACCAGCCGTTCCTCCCCGAGGTGGCCGCCGGCCACCTGGCCGCGCGCCACGTCGTGGTGCCGCTGCGCCGCGTGCTGCCCAAGGCGCGCATCCTGAACGGGCGGGTCGTCTCCGTCGACCACGCCCGGCACGTCGCCACCGTGCGCCCGATCTCCGGGCCGGCCACCGAGATCTCCTACGACCTCATCGTGATGGCGCCGGGCTCGGTGTCCCGTACGCTGCCGATCCCCGGGCTCGCCGAGCACGGCATCGGGTTCAAGAACGTCGCCGAGGCCATCCACCTGCGCAACCACGTGCTCGCGCAGTTGGACATCGCCGCCTCCACCTCCGATGAGGAGGTCCGCCGCAGCGCGCTCACCTTCGTCTTCGTCGGCGGCGGCTTCGCCGGCGTGGAGGCGCTGGCCGAGCTCGAGGACATGGCGCGCGGCGCCCTGACGTACTACCCGGACCTCGGCCCCGAGGACATGCGCTGGGTCCTCGTCGAGGCCAGCGGCCGGATCCTGCCCGAGGTCGGGGACAGGATGGGCCGCTACACCGTCGACGAACTGCGTCGGCGGGGGATCGACGTACGGCTGAACACGCGGCTGACCTCCGCCGTCGACCGCCGCGTCGTGCTCGACGACGGCGCCGAGTTCGACGCGGGCACGCTCGTGTGGACCGCGGGGGTCAAGCCCAACCCGCTCAACCGCTCCACCGACCTGCCCCTGGACCGGCAGGGCCGCGTCGTCGCGACCGAGTACCTCACCGTCGAGGGCGCCGACGACGCCTTCGTGGCCGGCGACTGCGGCGCCGTCCCGGACCTCACCCGGCCCGGGGAGTTCTGCGCGCCCAACGCCCAGCACGCCGTACGCCAGGCCAGGCGGCTCGCGGACAACATCGTGGCCACGCTCCGGGGCAAGGAGCGCAAGCCGTACCGGCACTCCTACGCCGGGTCGGTGGCCAGCCTGGGGCTCTACCGGGGCGTCGCCCACGTGTACGGTGTGCGGCTGCGCGGGTTCGCCGCCTGGTTCATGCACCGGACGTACCACCTGTCGCGGGTGCCGACCGTCAACCGCAAGGTACGGGTGGTGGCCGACTGGACGCTCGCGCTGTTCTTCCGGCGCGAGACCGTCTCCCTCGGCGGCATCGAGCAGCCGCGCGCGGAGTTCCGGCTGGCCAGCGGGCAGGATCGCGCCGCCTGACCTTCGCTCCACCGTCGACGGCGGGCCGGCCGAGAGGCCGGCCCGCCGTTTTTGTGGGAGACTCATCGAGATATATCGCGCTTCACGTAGATGCCTCCCCGGACGGACAAGGGAGAATCGACCCGTGCGGATCTCGTTGCTCGGCCCTCTCGAGGTGACCGATGACGCCGACCGGCCGGTGGAGGTCGGTGGTGCCCGCCTGCGCACGCTGCTGATCCTGCTCGCGCTCGACGCCCCCCGCGTCGTGACGACCGATCGTCTGGTCGGCGGCGTGTGGGGCGGCGATCCCCCGGCCGGCGCCCCGAACGCGCTGCAGTCCCTGATCTCCCGGCTGCGCCGCGCGCTGCCCGACGCCGTGATCGAGTCCCACCCCTCCGGCTACCGGCTCGTCCTCGACGACGAGGCGGTCGACCTGCGGCGCTTCGACCGGCTCGTCGCCCACGGACGTCGTCTCCTCGCCGACGACCCGGCGCGCGCGGCGGACTCCCTCGCCGAGGCCCTCGGCCTGTGGCGCGGGACGGCGCTGGCCGACGTCGCCGACGCCGACTTCGCCCAAGGACAGGTGTCCCGCCTCACCGAGCAGCGTCTCGGCGCCATCGAGGACCACTCCGAGACGCTGCTGCTCCTCGGCCGCGCCGACACCGCCGAGCTGGAGGTGCTGGTCGCCGCGCACCCTCTCCGCGAACGCCTGCGCGCGCAGTACATGCGAGCGCTGTCCGCCGCCGGCCGCCAGGCCGACGCGCTGGCCACGTTCGAGGACGCCCGCCGCACGCTCGCCGAGGAGCTCGGCGTGGATCCGTCACCCGAGCTGCAGGCGGTCCACCTCGCCATCCTCCGGGGCGAGCAGACCCCCGCCCGGTCGCGGGGCCGCAGCAACCTGCCGGCCCGGCTCACGAGCTTCATCGGCCGTGAGGAGGAGATCGAACGCGTCGGGAAGCTGCTGGCGGAGAACCGCCTCGTCACCCTCACCGGCCCCGGCGGCGCCGGGAAGACTCGGCTGTCGATCGAGGCGGCCGCGCGCCTGACCGACCGCATGCCCGGCGGCGTCCGGCTGATCGAGCTCGCCCCCGTCGGTGACCCGGGCGAGGTGCCGCAGGCGCTGCTGAGCACGCTGGGCCTGCGTGAGGCCGCGCTGACCGTCGGCGTACGCGGCGCGCCGCCCACCAGCGTCGAACCCGTCGAGCGGCTCGTCGCCGCGCTCGCCGACGAGCGACTGCTGATCGTGCTGGACAACTGCGAGCACCTGATCGACTCCTGCGCCCGCCTCGTGGACCGGGTGCTCGCCGACTGCCCCGGCGTTCGCGTCCTGGCGACCAGCCGTGAGGCCCTCGGCATCACCGGCGAGAGCCTCTGGCCGGTGCCGCCGCTCGCCTTCCCCCCGGAGGACCCGTCCGACGCCTACGGGCCCGGGTGCGTCACCTCGCTCGGGGAGGCGTTCGACTATCCCGCCGTCCGCCTGTTCGTCGAGCGGGGCACGGCGGTCCGTCCCGGCTTCACGGCCGAGACGGACCTGCCCGCGGTGCTCGCCATCTGCCGCCGTCTCGACGGCATGCCGCTCGCCATCGAGTTGGCCGCCGCCCGGCTCCGTACGATGACCGCCACCCAGGTCGCGGACCGTCTCGACGACCGGTTCCGCCTGCTCACGGGCGGCAGCCGTACGGCGCTGCCGCGCCACCAGACCCTGCGGGCCGTCGTCGACTGGAGCTGGGATCTGCTCGACGACGGCGAGCGGACGCTGCTGCGGCGCATCTCGGTCTTCGCGGGCGGCGCGACCCTCGACAGCGTCGAGGAGGTGTGCGGCGGCGGCGTGCTCGACGTGCTCGACGCGCTCACCGGGCTGGTCGAGAAGTCGCTCGTCAGCGTCGACCGGACGGGCCGGTACCGCGTCCTCGAGACGATCCGGGCGTACGGCGCCGAGCGGCTCGGCGAGTCCGGCGAGGCCACGAGAGTGCGGCGCGCGCACGCCCGCCACTTCCTCCAGTTGGCCGAGACCGCCGAGCCGTTGCTGCGCACCCGGGAGCAGTTGCGATGGCTCGAACACCTCACCGCCGAGTACGACAACCTGCATTCCGCCCTGCGCTGGGCCATCGAGGTCCAGGACACCGCACTCGCCGTCCGCTACGTCGCCGCCCTCGGCTGGTTCTGGTTCCTGCGCGGACAGCGCGTCGAGGGCCATCAGCTGGCCCGGGACGCGCTCGCGCTGCCCGGGAAGGCTTCCGCCCACGCCTTCGCCCTGGCCACCCTCTTCTGGGTGATCGGGTCGGTCGACGACGATCCCCTGCTGCGGGAAAAGGAGGACCTCGGGCGGCGGATCTCGGCCGCCCTGGCGGGCTGCGCGGGCCTTCCCCCCGAGGACATGCATCCCATCGTCCGCATCGCTCCGCTGGGTCTCCTGATGGTCGACGGGCGGACCGACGAGGCGCTCGCGGGCCTGGACCGCCTCGGTGACGTACGTGACCCGTGGCTCCGGGCGGCCTTCGACATGTTCCGCGGGCACATACTGATCAACCTCGGCCGGGTGGAGGGGATCGACCAGCACTTCACCGGCGCGATCGACGCGTTCCGGGCGCTCGGGGAGCGCTGGGGGGCATCCCTGACCCTGACGGGGCTCGCCGAGATCGCGCTGTGGCGGGGCGACCCGATGTCGGCCAAGGCCCACATCGAAGAGGCCCTCCGCTGCTCGCTGGAGCTCGGCAGCCCCGACGACTCCAGCCACCTGCGCCTGCGCCTGGCCGACGCGTACCGGGCGCTCGGCGACGAGACCGCCGCCCAGGCGGAACTGGAGGCCGCCCGGCGCGGAGCCGAACGCCGCGGGGACCATCGGGACATCGCGATGGTCCGGTACACGACTGCCGAGGCGGCCCGGCGCCGCGGCGACCTGGCCGGAGCGCGGGCTCTGCTGGAGGACGCCTCCATGCTCGCGTGGAGCGGCGGTCCGCCGCAGTTCGTCTCGATGATCAACACCCAGCTGGGCCTCATCCACGGGCTGGAGGGCGACCTCGACACGGCGCTCGAGCGACACGTCGAGGCGTTCCGGACCGCGTGGTTCGCCGGCGACGCGCCGGTCGCCGGACAGGCCATCGTCGGCCTGGCCGACCACGCCGGCCGCGGCGGCGACCACGAGCGGGCTGCGACGCTCCTCGGCGCCGCCATCGGCGTACGCGGCGTGGAGGACCGGTCCCTGGCCGACCCGCCCCGGATCGCGGAGGCGGCGCGAGAGGCCCTCGGTGACGAACGCTTCGACACGGCGTACGCGCGCGGCCGCGCGATGGGGCTCGAGGACGCCGCCGCCTACCTGGCGATCGAGCCGATCACCACCGGCGGACTCACCCGAGGAGCAGCGCCCCCGCCCGCTTGACGGTGCGGATGATCGGCGCGGTCTCCATCGATTGGATCTCGTCGAGGGCGGCGACCCGCTCGGTGAGGTAACGCGCCAGATCCCCGGCGTCGCGGCAGTTGACCGCCGCCAGGAGGTTGGTCGGGCCGGTCGTGAGCGCGGCGAACGAGACCTCCGGATGCAGCGCCAGCGCCTCGGCGGTCTCGACGGCCTTGGCCGGCCGGACGCTCATCCACAGCCGCGCCTCGGCGGGGAAGCCGACCACCGCGGGCGGGACGTCGAGCTGATAGAGGAGGACCCCGGCGCGGCGCAGTGCGGTCATCCGCCGCTTCACCGTGGTCTCCGACCAGCCGGTCACCGAGGTCAGCTCCGCGTACGACGCCCTGCCGTCACGGGCCAGCGCGGCCAGCAGTGCCCGGTCGCCGTCGTCGAGCGTGATCGGCCCGTCGGCGACATCCTCGGGCGGTGGCCGGAGCCGCTCGACCTGCTCCGGCGAGAGGCAGGCCACGCCTGCCCAGCCGGTCGGCAGCGCGAACCCGCGCAGCAGCAGATGGGCCGACACGGCGAGGACCCGGCTCGTACGCGGCAGCTTGTGCAGCAGCAGAGCGTCCTGCTCGTCGGCGCTGCGCGCCTGCACGTTGCAGGAGACCTCCGTGCCGCCCGACAGGAGGTACACCCACGAGGTGTCCTCCCGCGCGGCCAGCGCCTCGGCGACCCTGCCGGCCGCGTCCGGCGTGCAGCGCAGCCTGATCGTCCAGGGGACGTATCCGAGGCGGGTGCCGTTGACCATGCCCACCACCCGCAGCAGGCCGTCGCCGCGCATCCGCCGGTAGCGGCGCGCCACGGTGTTCTCCGACACGCCGAGCACCTCGGCGATGGTCCGGAACGGCGCCCGGCCATCCAGGTGCAGTGCGTGAATGAGACCTCGGTCGACGGAATCCACCGCGCCACGCTAACGGCCTGCCGGTATCCATCACGAGGCGGCGGCGTCCGCCCCTGCTCGGTGAGTCTTCGATCGGACGCGCGGACACGGGCGCGGGCCTCCGCCGGTGCGAGGCCCGCGCTCGGGTTCCGTCTCAGACACGGCGGCGCAGGGCACGCACCGCCAAGGGCGCGAACACCACGGCGATCCCCACGCCCCACACCACGGCCTTCAGCACGGGGGAGGCGACGGCGCCGCCGCTGATGAGACCGCGGGTCGCGTCGGCGAGATGGGTGACCGGATTGATCTTGACCCAGGCCTGCAGCCAGCCCGGCATCGTGTCGACCCGCGCGAACGCGGTGCTCGTGAAGCTGAGCGGGAACACCGTCGTGAAGCCGAAGATCATCACCTTGTCGGGCTCGCTGACCAGGACGCCGATCAGCACCGCGATCCAGGAGAAGGCCAGGGCGAACGCCAGCACCAGCAGGAACGCCAAGAGCAGGCCGCCGACGTTCGTCTTGACGCGGAAGCCGATGAGCATGCCCACGGCGAGCAGGATCGCCATGGACCACGCTTGCTTGACCGTGTCGGCGACGATCCGGCCGGCCAGCGGCGCCATCCGCCCGATCGGCAGGCTTCGCAGCCGGTCGAAGACGCCCTTCGTGATGTCGGTGTTCAGCAGGAAGCCGGTGTTCATGGTGGCGAACATGGCGTTCTGCGCGATGATGCCGGGCAGCGCGAACTGCAGGTACTTCACCGGATGACCACCGGTCATCTGGCCGCCGAAGACGTACGTGAACAGAAGCACGAACATGATCGGCTGGATGCTGAGATCGATCAGCTCCATCGGGTTGTGCTTGATCTGCACCAGGCTGCGCCAGGCGAGCGTCGCGGTGTGCCGCAGGGTCGCGGCGGGACTCACGCGCCGCGTCAGCGTACGGGGTGCAGTGAGGGTGGAGGCGGTCACGCCCGGCTCCCTTCGGTGACGAGTTCCGGGGTTTCATCGGTGCTCTCGGCGCGGTGGCCGGTCAGGACGAGGAAGACCTCGTCCAGCGTGGACTTGCGCAGGGAGAGCTCGGCCACGACCACGCCCGCGTCGTCGAGGCGGCGGACGATGGTCGGCAGCACGGACGGGTCGGTCACGGGCGCGGTGACCAGGTCGCCCTCGACCTGCATTCCTTCGCCCACCACGACGCTGACCAGCCCGGCGACCGTCTCGCGGTCCCGCTCGTCCACCGGCCGCACCTGGAGCACCTGCCCGCCGACCTGGTTCTTGAGCTGGTCGGGCGTCCCGTTGGCGATCACCTGGCCGTTGTCGATGACCACGATGTCGTCCGCGAGCTGGTCGGCCTCCTCCAGGTACTGGGTGGTCAGCAGGACGGTCACGCCGTCGTCGACCAGGCCGCGAACGGTGTTCCACATGCCGCCGCGCGCGTGCGGGTCCAGGCCCGTGGTTGGCTCGTCGAGGAACAGCACCGACGGCCGTCCGACCAGGCTGGCGGCCAGGTCGAGGCGGCGGCGCATGCCGCCGGAGTAGGTCTTGGTCGCGCGGTCGCGGGCGTCCCACAGCTCGAACCGTTCGAGCAGCTCCGCCGCCCGCGCCTTGGACTCGGCCCGGGACAGGCCCAGCAGACGGCCGATCATGACGAGGTTCTCCGTGCCGGTCAGCATCTCGTCGACCGAGGCGTACTGCCCGGTGAGGCCGATGAGCTGGCGGACCTGGTGGGCCTCCCGGACGACGTCGTGGCCGTCGATGAGCGCGCGGCCCTCGTCGGGCCGCAGCAGAGTGGCGAGGATGCGGACGGCGGTGGTCTTGCCCGCCCCGTTCGGGCCGAGCACGCCGAGTACGGTGCCGGCGCGAGCCGTGAGGTCCACACCGTTCAGGGCGACCGTCTCGCCGAACCGCTTCACCAGGCCCTCTGCCTGGATCGCGTAAGTCATGGAGTCTTCTCCCCGTGAGGTACGTGAAGTGATGACCTCACTGTCGCGAATCGCCCTGACATTCCACGCACATCAGCCTGAGATGCCCTGACAGCTCGCTGAGAGCCCCCGCCGCGGAGCCGTGGGTTCAGGCGCGCGGGCTCCACCCGAGCACCGGGCCGAGCCTCGTGGCCATGTCGGTGAGGATCTGGACGTAGTCCTCGTGCTCGAAGGCGAACGGCAGCGCGAAGGCGACCTCGTCGACCTCACGGAAGGCGGCGTGCGCGTACAGCCGTTCGGCGATCTCGGAGGAGGTGCCGACGAGGTCGGGCGCGAACATCATCCGAGCCGGCCCCTGCGGAGCCGCCGTACGCGGTGTCCGTTTCCGGGCGTACTCCTCGTACTTCGCGCGCTGCTCCAGCGAGGCGGTGTCGGTGGGGATGACGACGAGCCCCTGAGAGACGCGGGCACGGTCGCCGTCGGGGTGATGGGAGCGGAACGCCCGGATGTGGGAGAGCTGGATCTCGGCGAAGTCCTCGGACTCCTCGGCCTTCACCACGCTGCTGGTCAGGAGGTTCATGCCGTTCTCGCCGGCCCATCGCGCCGACCGCAGGCTTCCGCCGCCGTACCAAAGGCGGCCGGCCAGGCCGGGCGAATGCGGCTCGACCCGGTCGGAGAACACCTCGAAGCCCTCCGTACCGCTGAACCGGGTCACCGGTTCCCCGCGAACGAAGTCCAGCAGCCGCCGCACGCGGTCGTAACCGAAGTCTTCGACGTCGGCGGTGTCGGGATAGAGAGCCCCCTTGACCTGGTCGAAGTGCATGGGCGGCCCGACGCTGACGCCGGGGTTGAGCCGGCCGCCGGACAGGAGGTCCACCGTCGCCAGGTCTTCGGCCAGCCGCAGCGGGTTCTCCCAGCCCAGGGGAATGACGGCGGTGCCCAGTTCGATCCGGCTGGTGCGCTGCGAGGCCGCCGCGAGGACGGCGACCGGGGAGGAGATGCCGTACTGCAGATGGCGGTGGCGCACCCAGGCGCTGTCGAATCCGAGCCGTTCGCCCAGCTCGATGACGTTCAGCGTCGACTCGTGGCCCGGGCCGGGATCGGCTCCGTCGAACAACCCGATGGTCAGGAAACCGAGCTTTCGCAACGGTCGCGCGGTCGTCGCCAAAGCGCCCCTCCCGATTCGACGGAGATGCTCCGTTTCGGCCGATGCCGCACCGATTGTCGCAGGCGATCGCCGATGGCTCTCCCGGGACAACGCCGTGGAGGTGGCGGTTGCTGATCGCGGGAACGGCGGCGCGGAAGGATCTGTGATGAACGTCCCCCGACACGGCCCTGCGCTACGCCGGCCACCCGCCCGGCTGGAGTGGACGCGGGTCCCCGGCCTCGGGCCCGGCGCTGAGGTCCTCGGCGACGTGGGAGGCCGAACGGTGCCGGCGCTCGGCTGCGGCGCCGGTGTGCTCGAGGATGAGCTCGGCGACGCGGTGAGGCAGCCCGGGGGAGAAGAACCCGTGCCCCATGCCGGGGATGGTCCGCAGCCGTGCCCCGGGGATCCTCGCGGCGACGGCCTCGCCGTGGGCCGGTGGGCGGAGCGGGTCCGCTGTGCCGTGGATGACGAGCGTCGGTGCCGTGATGCCGGACAGGGGCATGAGCCGGTCCTCGGTCATCCGCTTGGCGGCCAGGTCATGGTTGGCGGCGGTGGTCTGGTCGGGGTCTCGTTCGTAGGAGAGTTCGACGCTGCGCCGCGCGGCGTCCTCGTCGAATGCGAGGACGCCGCCGTTCAGTATTCGCCACGTCTCCAGGGCCGCCGGGACGCGCTCCTCGGGCGTCGAGGGCGGTGACCCGGCGAGGCCGGCGAGGTGCGCCAGTACCGTCGGCGCCGGCGGCGGGAGGTCGTCAGGGTCGGGTGACCGACCGGACATGGCGCGCATCCACGCGTCCCTGGCGTCGTGGCCCATCGGGCCGGTCATGATGGCGGTGAGGGTCGTGACGCGCTCAGGGCGGTGCACCGCCAGCCACTGGGCGATCGCCCCGCCGAGTGAGGCGCCGACGACGTGCGCGGCGGTGACGCCGTGTCCGTCGAGCACGGCCGTGGCGTCGGCCGCCATGTCCGCGAGCGTGTACGGGCGGTCGGTGAAGTCCGCGTGCGTCGACCGGCCGGTGTCGCGGTGGTCGAACCGGATGACCTGCCGTCCGCCCTTCACCAGACCTTCCACCAGTTCGTCGGGCCATCCGATTCCCTGCGCGGAGGTGCCCATGATGAGCAGCACGACCGGATCGTCACTGTTGCCGAAGCGCTCGGTCCACAGGCGAATGTCTGCCGACGTGACGAATTTCTCCTCGGCCAATTCCATGATGATGAACATAGCGCGACGAGACCATTTAGTGCGAAATTTACATAATGGCGAAAATGTGCTATAATCGTGTTGAATTCGAAGGGGGGCCTGGCGGTACATCGCAGAACGCGATGGTCGTCTGCCTGGCTGAGGCGTCAGCTCTCACTTGCCCAGGGGAGCCCTTCGGGCGAGTACCTTTCGGTGGCTGATCCGCCAGCCCTGATCCACGCGTACGACGGTGTCCTCGTACGTGAGGCTCCCGCTCCTGCCGTCCGCGTAGATGCCGATTCCCTTGGAGCGTGCGTGCACGCGGCCGTCGGCCTGCTCGCTGAGGACCACGTTCGTGACGTGGTGGCCGACCGGATTCCGCTCGCCGAGGGCGCGCCCTGCCTCGGCGAGCGCTGTCGTACCCCTCAAGACCTCCTGTCCGAAATCCGTGACGTCGTAACTGACGTCGGCAGTGAACACCTCGTCCAGGCGGTCCAGCTCTCCGCTGTCGCACAGGTGCCCGTGCATCGCGATCAGCTCGGCGATGGTGAAGCGATCTTCCGCGGGAAGGGCCATGGCGATCCTTTGCTCGCAGGTCGTACGAATCGGGGAGCTCCCCGGATAGCGGCTAACCTAAGCGTGGAACTCCCCACTTCGCAACCATGGAGACGACGATGGCGCATCCGGGCAGGCCGACGACCGCACTGCGACCGCGCAGGCGACCTGCTCGTTCTGACGAGCGCGGCCGCCATCGCGGCCACGGGCGCGGACCACGCGCTGCGGCTTCTCCGGACCATGCGTCACGGGTTCGCAGGCGTCTCAACCCTTCGCGAGGATCGCAGCCAGCGAATCGCCGGTGTCCGTTGCGCTCTGTCTGGTGGCTGAGCCGAGCGCTTCTCGGCCGCAGCGTGATCTTGAGGTGGATATCCTCCCGGGAAGGACCGCGTTCGGCGGGTGGGGTGGCTGCTCGGAGACAACATGATCAGAGTTCTCATCGCGGAGGACATGACCATCCTTCGCGAAGCGCTGGTCGAGTTGTTGTCGCTGGAGTCTGACCTCGAAGTGGTGGCCGAGGTCGCCGCGGGCGGGGACATCGTCCCCGCCGCGCTGGGCCACCGACCTGACGTGGCCGTGATCGACATCGGCCTGCCCGGCCTGGACGGCATCTCGGCGGCGGCCGAGTTGCGCGAGCGCTTGCCCGAGTGCCGCGTCGTCATCCTCACGGCGATCACCAAGCCGGGCACGTTGCGCAACGCGCTCGGCGCCCACGTCGACGCGTTCGTCGCGAAGGACATTCGCCCGGCGGACCTCGCGGCCGCGATCCGGACCGTCGCCGCCGGCGGGCGTGTGGTGGATCCGGTGCTGGCCATGGCCGCGTTGCAGGCACCCGCGAGCCCGCTCACCCAGCGGGAGACCGAGGTGCTGCGCATGTCGGCGACCGGCGCCCATCCCGCGGAGATCGCCGAACGGCTCTTCCTGACGTACGGCACCGTCCGCAACTACCTCAGCTCAGCCGTCGTCAAGCTGGGCGCTCGGAACCGGGTCGACGCCATCCGGATCGCGACGGAGTCCGAGTGGATCTGACCGGAACTCGGCGACCACCTCGAACAGCCCGCCGGGCCGGTGCCCGGCCGTCAGCCGGCCGCCGGTTCGCTGTGTCAGGTTGGCGAGCCCGGATCTGGTTCGTGCCGTCCCGGCCGGCGCCTCCGTCCCGGCCGAGGCCTCCGTCCCGGCCGGGGCCTCCGTCCTGGCGGCTGCCTCGCCTCGTACGAGGGGGCCGGCGCCGTCGTTGACGACCCGCAGCCGTACGCGCCCGTCGGTTTCCGCGATGGTGATCTCGCACGTCCGGGCCTGACTGTGCCGCAGGACGTTGGTGATGGTCTCGCGGAGGACGGCGGCCAGCGCGGTGTCGGCCTCGGCCGGCAAGTCCGGGATCTCCAGGTGTGTCGTCGTCTCGACACCGGCCGATTCCAGCATTCGGCGGGCCGCGGCGATCTCGGCCGTCAACCTGAGCTCGACCCGGTCGACGACGATGGCGTCCAGCTCCGCCGTCGTCCGTTCCACCGTCGCGATGAGGGAGGCGAGCTCGGTTCTGGCCCGCTCCGGCGCCGTGTCCAGCAGGCGTTCCGCCACTTCGCCCTTGAGCGCGACGGCGGAAAGGCTGTAGCCGAGAACGTCGTGCAGGTCGCGGGCGATCCGGGTCCGTTCCCGCCGTACCGCCGCCTCGGCGAGGTCGTGACGGGCCCGTTCGAGTACGGTTGCCAGCTCGGTGAGGCGTCCCAGCGAGTACACCAGCCACATGAGCATGATGTGCCCGCCGATGTAGGTGAGGTCGCTGGCCGTGGTGCTTTCGGTTTCGTGGTGGAGCAACGCCAGATGTGCGGTCAGGATGAGGCCGACGATCCCCCAGGAGAACGGCGGCCGTACCCGGAGAAGTATCGAGCCGGAGAGGTAGCTCAGTACCCGGTCCCATGTGGGGTGGATGAGAAAGATCGGCAGCACGATCAGCAACGACTGGGCGAGAAATGTGGCCCGGGACCGCGGCAGCGTCTGCAGGACGACGATCGCGCCGAGGCCGAGCACGGCGAGCGTGAGCTTCAGCGGACCGATATGACTGAGCGAGTGCCGCTGATAGGAGGAGATGTTCGTCAGCACGAGCACGCACTGGATGATCAGTACGGCGAGCAGGACGCGCCGTGCCAGGCGTGGTGACTCGACCGGCGCCGGAGGCTCGGGGAGAGGGCCGACGCGGTACGCGCCGGCCGTGGCCCGGACCTCGGCCAGCGTCCGGCGGGCGAGTTCTGTCGCCTCGCGTATGTCGAGTCGGGCTTCCGGAACGTCCTCCCGCGCCGCCTTCCGCATCCGGAACACGACCGCCTGGAGTTTGCCGCCCAGCGCGTCCCGCAGCTCACCGTCCAGCCGCAGGCGCTCCCGGATCAGCGCCAGCCTGGCGAGCTCCTCCTCGGCGGCGGACAGCCGTTCCACGGTTCCCACCAGCGCGGCCACGCTGAACACGATGAGGCCGTCGTCCGCGACGATGATCATGGAGAAGAGCGAGACGTGGACATCGGCCCCGGTCAGCGTGGTGGTCAGGCCGGTCGCGCCCACGACCAGTGCGAACAGCGGCCACGCCCAGCGCGCGGGCAGCACGCAGAGTACGCCCGCGGCCACGGTCCACGGCATCCAGTCCCACTGCCACCCGACGATCGGGAACGGGACGAGGTAGAGCAGCACGAGGCAGCCCAGCAGTCCGTAGCGGCCGGCCGGGCCGCGCCGCAGCGCCAGAAGCGCGATCAGCGGCGGGTATGAAGCGGTGGCGAGCAGCACGCCGAGTGGCCGCCAGCCGTCGTCGATCCCGCCCGTGACCCGGATGGTGAAGAGGATGCCGAGGGACACCCAGAGCATGCCCCGGGCCGGCCGTAGCGACAGGTGATCGGGAGTCCGCTCCACAGGTCTCCCCGAGAGCCGTGACAAATGCACCCCCGACAGATGACAGGGACACTATCGGGACTTACGGGGCCGCTGCGAGCATCCGATCGTGAAAGAACGATCACTTGATGTAGAGGACGCATGGACGGGAATGGTCGCTCCGCCCGCGGCGAATGGTGAGGACGTCTGATGGAGCCGGCCGAGGTCCTGCCGATCGTGTCGCTCCTGTCCATCGTCACGGTCGAGTTCGGTGGTCACGCGCTGCTGAGGTTCATCACCACCGACCGCGACAAGCTGGGTGAGCTGCGCGAACGCTTCTTCCGCGCCGGACACGCGCACGCCGGCGTTCTGCTGATGCTGACGCTGGTCTATTTCCTCTACCTGCCCCGCGCCCGATACTCCGACGGCCTGGAATGGACGTTCGGTGCGATCCTGCTGGCCGGAGTGCTGGCCCAGTCGGGCGGGTTCTTCGTCCACCTCGGAATCGGCCAGGTGGGCGCCCGTTCAGCCGGCACGACGCTGACCCGTGTCGGTGCCCTGCTGATCGCCGTCGCGCTCATCGCGCTGTCGGCCGGACTCATCCACGAACTCTAGGAGAGACGATGTTCCTGGTCACAGGCGCGACCGGCAACGTCGGCGCAGAATTGATCCGCGCGCTGCTCCGGATGGACGCACCGGTGCGCGCACTGGTCCGCAGGCCGGACGCCCCATTGCCGGACGGCGCCCGTCCCGTATTCGGCGACCTCAACGAACCCGGCGCTCTGGCCGAGGCGTTCGATGACGTTCACAGCATGTTCCTCCTGCCCGGATACGCCGACATGCCGGGGCTGCTGACCCGAGCCCGCGAAGCGGGCGTACGGCATGTGGTGCTGCTGTCCGGCGGATCCGCCGCCCTGGAGGACATGAGCAACGCCATCTCCCGCTACATGACACTGTCCGAACGGGCCGTGCGCGACTCGGGGCTGCGATGGACGTTCCTGCGTCCACGCGCGTTCATGTCCAACGCGCTGCGCTGGACGCCGCAACTTCGGGCGGGCGACACGGTCCGCATGCCGTTCCCGAAGGTATCGGCCGCATGCATCGATCCTCAGGACATCGCAGCCGTTGCCGCACAAGCGCTCACCGGAAGCGGCCACGACGGCAGCATCTACGAACTGACCGGCGCGGAAGCACTGCTGCCCGCCGAACAGATCGCCATCCTGTCCAAGGTGCTCGGCCGAGACCTGCGCTGCGTGGGACTGTCGGATGAGCAGGCGCGCGTCGAGATGGAGCAGAGCATGCCGGCTGAGTACGTCGACGCCTTCTTCCGCTTCTACGTCGACGGCACTCTCGACGAGTCTCACATCCATCCGGACGTCCAAGAGGTCACCGGCCGCCCACCCCACACCTTCGAAGAATGGGCGACGGACCACGCCGAAGCGTTCCACTGACCGGTCACGGCCTCGATGGCCGGGCGGCCTCGCACTGCCGTCGCCCGACCTTCGGCTCGCGTTCCACTCCTCCGAACCGACGTAATGGATCCCATCGTGATCAAGAAGATGTCACTTACGGCCGCGGCGGCCGCCCTCGTCGTCGGTCTGACCGGCGTCGCGGGCGCGTCCGTCGAGCACCGGCCCGCCGCGCCGCGCCCGTCCGCCGCCCCGGCCTCGGCCTCACCGGCCGACAATCTCAACCCCGGCCCATACCAACACGCCCTCGACCCCCTGGTCGGCACCTGGAAGGCCGTCAAGACCAACTACATCCTCGGCGGCGGCAAACCCATCATCTCCCACGACATCACCGTCACCACCGGCTGGATCACCAAGACCGGCGGCCGCTTCCTGGAAGAAAAGACCGAAGGAACCCTCGGCGCAAACCACTACTACCGCCTCGGCATCCTCGGCTTCTCCAACATCGACCACCGATACGAATGGACCACCTTCGACAGCGTCACCCCCACCGCCATGACCTACCGCGGCAACCCGGTCACCACGATCTCGCCCGCACTGTCCATCCCAGGCGAATTCACCGACCCCGGCGTACTCGGCCCCCAATACCTCGGCAAGACC
>NZ_JBFAJC010000058.1:0-66264 GCF_040655075.1 Actinoallomurus sp. NPDC050550
AATCGCCTCGGCGTCGTCGATGTCGGTCTTGGCGCGCCGTCGTCGGCGCCGCCGCTCGGCGGTCCGGTTGGCCTGGACTTCCCGCACGTCATAGCCCGCGGCGGTCAACGCGACCACCAGCGGTCGGCCGAGCGCCCCCGATCCCTCGACCCCGATCCGGTCGAGGACGAGCTCGGTGTCCATGAGCAGAGCCAGCAGCTCACGCATGCCATCAGGAGTCACGGGGAACGATGCGGTCTCCTGCACCCGGCCGCGCAGATCCAGGATCGCGATCGTGGCGGTGTGCTTGTGCGGGTCGATCCCAGCGACCGCATGCGTCGGCTTCACCGAAAGTACTCTTCGTCTGCAGGCTACGGTGGTCAGCGCGGACCCCCGATGCCGGCAGATCTGGGTTGAGTCGGTGCAGGCTCTCTTCAAGCCAGGTGTCGGGGGGCCCGCGCTCACGCGGCCAGCCCGGCACTTCGAATCGAAGACGACCTCGCGGCGTCAATAGCGTTCAGAGCCAGGGCTGGCCGGTTGGAACGCCGTTCAAGGGAGCAACTCCTTGATCGACTCGGCAAGTACAACACCCAGATGGCGTTGGTGGAGCAGACGACTTTGCGGATCTCGGGGTCGAACTGCAGGAACGGGACGAACTCGGCCCAGGCGTTCTCCCAAAGCCGCACGATCGCCGGATACTTGGTCCCCCAGGTCTCGGCGAACTCCAGCCACCGTTCCATCGCCGCCGATTCGGTGGGTGCGGTGTAGACGGGCTTGAGGGCCTTGGCGATCTTGTCCCAGTCCTGCCGGGCGGCATACCGGAAGCTGTTGCGGAGCAGGTGAACGATGCAGACTCCCGCTGTCAACCTTTGAGGCTGAAGTGGCTGGTGGGGTGGTTCTGGAAGTGGGCATGCCGCAGACCCGCGTGACCGGGCCTCGCGCGGGTGATCTTCTCAGCGGGTGTGTTTAGGCGGCGGTGCTCTGTTTGGCGGCCTGGTGCTTTTCGGGGTCGTAGGGGACGTGGTCGATCCAGCAGCGCCAGAGAACGCGGGTCCAGCGGGCGCCGAGCCCACGCAGGGCACGGTATTTACCCTGGCCGCGGGCACGTGCGTCTTCGTAGGCTTGGCGGGCCCAGTCGACTTCGCGTGTGGAGGTGAAGGCCCACCAGTCGATGGCGTGCCGCATCCGGGAGTTGGCGGCATAACGGAAGCGGACCTGGTGCATCCGGCCAGAGGCTCGAGTCACTGGTGCCAGGCCCGTCTCGGCGAGGAGCACTGCGGGCTCGGGATACCGGGCGCGGTCATCTCCCATCTCGGAGATCAGCGCGGCGGCGGTGACGGGTCCGATGCCGGGAAAACTGCGGAAGATTCCGGCGTCGGGATGGGTGTCAAGGAGCTGGCCGATGCGTTTGTCGCAGCCTCGGATCTGGGTGTTGAGCAGCTGTAGTTGGTCGACGAACAGGCTGGCGGTGAACTGTTTGCCGGCGATCGTGCCGGGACTGGCCGACAACAGATGGGGGCGCATCCGCTCGACCAGCCGGGCGGCGGGGACGCGGCCGGAGTAGCCGTGCCGGCGGCAGAACGCCTCCATCCGTGCCTCGCCGACCCGTCCTGCCTGGGCCGGGGTGGGGTAGTCGGTGATGAAGGACAAGGTGATGTCGCGGTCCAGAGTCGAGAACAGATGCAACGGCGCCGGATGGTAAGCCTCGAGAATCGCGCGGAGCTGGGATTCCACGGCGCGTTGCGATTCGATGATGCGTTCACGGTCGCGGGTGACGGCGGCCAGTTCGGCCGTCACAGGCGAGGGCGCCGGCAGAGGCCGCCAGTGGGCATGCTCGTGGCGGAGCGTGTCGGCCAGCACGAACGCGTCGAAGGCGTCGGACTTGGTCGCGGCGAGCCGATAGCGTTCCCGGGCTCGGGCGGAGATCTTCGGGGAGATGCAGTAGACCTGAAGGCCGCGCTGTTGCAGATGCTCCACCAGCAGGCCTTCACCACGTTCGATCGCGACCTTGATGCCAGATCGGCGGGCCAGCTGCTCATCGAGCTCGGCCAGTCCGGCGACGTCGTGGCGGATGCGGCGCTGCTCCAGGACCTGGCCGGCGGCATCGACGACACAGAGCTGGTGGGAGGCTCCGCCCCAGTCGATCCCGGCGAACGCCGGCTCGGCCGCAGGGCTGTCGGGGGTAGTGACCACTTTGCTCCTTAACGGGGCTTGGTCACCGCGCAGGCCGGCTTCCTCGGAACCTCATCTCGGCGCTCGAAGCGCGACTCCCGCTGACCGATGTGAAGCCCGCCACCGCCTCGGGCCGGCAGGTCTGCGTCTGGACCTCGAAGGTGCTCGTCTGCATAGGTCGTGCCCGGGGCGGCGCAGGTGACCAGCGAGACGATCTCGCCACGAACCAGTGTGGACGGATGAGGTCTGCACCAGCGCCTGGGGCCAGACGTTGGCGACCGCATCGGGCAGGCCACTGAGGCCGTCGCAGACGACCATGCAACAGTCGGCGACGCCACGGTTCTTCAGTTCGGTGAGCACCTGCAGCCAGTACTTGGCGCCTTCGCGCTGCCCTCGCCCACCACAATGATCGCGCGGGTAACCGATCCAGCTCGGTCGCATGGTTGCCGATCGCCTGAGGTCCGCCCCTGCCGCTGATGCATCTCCGCGAGATCGCCCAGCGGCGACAGCACATGGTTTCCCTCGGAATCCGCTACGGCCTCGATCGGCTCCTGCACCCATCGACAAACGCGACGATTTCCTATTGCCTTCGGAAGAGGAAACGGGAAACACCGTATTCGTCTTGTCCGGCCAGCGCGGCTCCCGCAGTCTTACTGGCGGTGACTCCCGGCTGTTCGGACGGGCAGGGACGGAGGTTCAAGTGGTCCAACAGTCCACCGATTTCGGAGCAGAACTTCGACGAAGGCGCCTGGCGGCGGACCTCACGCTGACCGGTCTGGCCCAGCGGGTCCATTACAGCAAGGCCCAGCTGAGCAAGGTCGAGCGAGGCATCAAGAGACCCAGCCGTGAGCTGGCTCGCCTCTGTGACACCGCGCTCGACGCTGGAGGAACACTCGTCTCCCTGATCCGGGAGAACTCCCCAGAGACCGAAGTCACCGTAGAACCAAGAACTGATGAGGAGGTGTGGCTGATGCAGTTGTCCTCAGATGGCCAAAGTCGGTTCCAGCCTATGAGCCGACGCCAGGTGGTCGCGGCTGGAGCCGCATCGATTGCGGGCATGAACATCGGCCTGCCAGTCGTTTCCGCCGACGCGGACGGGACAACGCTTCTCGGAGCATTCCGTTCTTTGTTCGATCAATACCGGCAGCTCGGTCAAGCCACCGATCCCGGGCTGTTGCTGCCTGTCCTCATCGCACAGACCCACGTGCTCCAGGAACTGTCCCGCTCGGCCGGTACCCGCACGCGCCAGGAGCTGTTGCGGCTCGGATCCCGCTACGCCGAATACATCGGCTGGCTGGTACAGGAAACCGGCGACGAACAGGGGGCACTGTGGTGGACCCGACGCGCCGTAGACCTCGCCGACGCCGGTGGTGATCACCACCTTGCCGCATACGCGCTGGTCCGGCGCGCGCTCGTCACCCTCTACCGCGACGACGCCGAGCAGACGATCGAGCTGGCCCGGCAGGCACAGAGCGGTGATGTGCCACCGCGCATCCGTGGCCTGGCCGCACAACGGGAGGCCCAAGGACACGCGCTCGCCGGCGACTACGACGCCTGCATGCGAAGCCTGGACCAAGCCCGTGCGTTCCTCGCCCGCCACATGGACGCCTCGGGCTCTCCGGTCATCGGCACCACGAACCTGACCGACCCAGCCGAGATGGTCAGAGGCTGGTGCCTGTACGACCTGGGACGGCCGCGCACCGCCGCCCAGGTCATCGAAACCCAGTTCGCACGAGTGCCTGAACGCGCGACGCGCACACGGGTCCGCTTCGGCACACGGCGAGCGCTCGCGTACGCGGCGGACGGCGAGATCGACCACGCCTGCCAGCTGACCCACGAACTGCTACTGGGCGTCACCACGGTCGGATCGGCGACTGTCTCGTCCGACCTGCGCGCCCTCGCACGCATGCTGTCCCGCTACCCGAAGAACCGATCGGTGCGCGAGTTGGCACCTGAACTCGGTAGCGCATTAGGAACCACCGCCCCGTAGTGAGGAGACCACGATGCATGGAGTGTTCATCAACTACCGCACCGGTGACGGCGACGAGGCCGCCGCCCTGCTGGAGCAGGGACTGTCCAACCGGTTCGGCAAGGAGCGGATCTTCCGCGCCACCAACTCCATCCAGCCGGGCCAGTCCTACCCAGAAGAGCTAATCATGGCCGTGCACAACAGTGCGGTCCTGCTCGCAGTCATGGGTCCCGGCTGGGCTCACGACCGTCGGCTGCGCGACAAGAGCGATTGGGTACGCCGGGAGATCCTGGAGGCCTATGCCTCGAAGATCACCGTCATCCCGGTGCTCAAGGGCCGCAGAACCGAGCGCCTGAAGGCGGCCGATCTACCGGCCGAGCTCGAACGCCTGGCCGATGTCCAATCCCTCCGGCTGGACCCGCGCGACAACGAGATGGACATCAGACGCATCGGCGACTTCCTCGCCGAACTCGTCCCGGCGCTCAAGAAGGCGGACCGGCAAGCCTCCCGATCCACCGACACTGGCGCCGTGTACAACACCGCGAGCGACACCCGCGGGACGGTCACCCAAAGCCGCAACATCGACGGCGACGTCGGCACCGTCATCAAGGGCAATCGCGGCCCGGTCCACACCGGAAAAGGCGACATCAACCAGAACACCAACCACTTCTCCGGCGACGGAGCGACGTACATCCAAGGCGACAACCACGGCGGCATCAGCCACCGATTCGGCCGGGCGCGCGGCGAGGAGGAGGAGCGTTGAGCGACTCGTTCGAGACGCACGCTTCCGACGTTCGCGGAGGCATGCATACCGGAGCCGGAGACATCAACTACACGTACTACCTGCTGCAGAGCGACTCGCTCGGGGCCGCTCCCCGCAAGCAGCCCGCAGACGAGCTGCGATGGCTCAAACAGCGCTTCATCAAGCCTGTGGGGCTGGACAAGGCGCGAGAAGTCCTGAAGGCCTCCCACACCGTGTTCCTCTATGGGCTTCCGGGCAGTGGCAGGATCGCTGCGGCGAAGATGCTCCTGTGGGATCTCAGAGACGGTGGGAGGCAGCCTCACGAACTGGTGCTGCAGGAGAACGGGAACGGGCCGTCCATCGATCGCAGCCATGTCGGCGACGGCGACTTGGTGTGGCTGGACCTGTCTCAAGTGGCAGGGACGCGATGGGATGAGGTCCACAACGAACTGTCCTCGCTACGCGCGATGGTGCAGGACCGTGACGCGTACCTCGTCGTCGTCTTGCCGGACGAAACTGCTGCTCATCTCGGTTCGACTCTGGCCCGATACCGCGCTGAGATACAGCGCCCGGCGGTTGATGAGGTGTTGTCCCGCTACCTCTGGGCAGAAGACATTCCCCGGCCGGTTCCGCTTCCTCCGCTGCGTTTCCTGGACGCCGACCGACGCATGGAGGAGATTCCCCAATACGTCGGGCTGATCAGCATGGCTCGGGACGAAAGCCTCGAGGGCAGCTTCGTGACCTGGTGTGAGGACGCCTATCAGGCGCTCTTCGTCCAGGCGCAGGAGGTGGCCGAGCAGGTGGCCGAGCTCTCCTCGGGGCCGCAACGTGCGCTGCTGTTGGCTGTCGCCATGCTGCACGAAGCACACCCTGACGTCATCCACCAGGCAGGCGTCGACCTTCTCGATGCGGTCGCGCATCCGAGTGGGGACGACCGGCTACTGGAACGTGCTCCACTCGACCAAAGACTCAAGGAGATCGACGCAAAGGTTGATTCTTCCGACAGCGTCCGGTTCGAGAAGCTCGATTACGACGCGGCGGTCCGGTCGTATTTCTGGGCTCATATGCCGGAGCTCCGCAATCCGCTACAGGGCTGGGTGAAGCAGACCGCCGACTCACTCGACCTCTCCCTTCGCGAACGGACGACCCTGGTCAAGCACTTCACCGAGCAGTGCCTGACCGAGCGGTACCGGCCAGCGCTGGTGTCTCTGGTCGAACAGTGGACCGCACATCCTACGACGACCCGCAGGATGGAGGCGGCCGCTCTGGTCGTGCGGCGTGGCCTCCGGGACGAGAAGCAGGGCCGGTCCTTCCGGCGGCAGATCTACGAATGGTCGCAGAGGGATGGTCTCTCTGAGCGGCTCGCTGAAGTGATCATCGTGGCGTGCCGTGACGAGATGATGGCGACGCATCCTGATGAGGCTCTGGTGCGGCTGCATCATGTGGCGAGGCGAGAGCGCGGAGACCTGGCACGCGAGACCTTGGTCGGGCTGGTGAGCGGTGCGCCTCGACTCCGCCGGCAGATGCTGACCCGTCTCACGGATCCGCGATCCGAACCGGGCAAGTGGCAGCGCGACGTCGAGCTGTTTCTGGAGATCGCCGATCCTGAAGCGCTCACCGATCCCGGCAGGCGCAATCACGCGCTCCTCGCCGAAAGCACCATACGCCAGCAATTGACCACCGGCTGGTCGCTCGTCTTCTCGCGACGTCCGTATGAAGTGTGGACGCCGAGCGTGCGGTGGTGGCTGCGCGTCGCCGCCGCAGACGAGCGGCATCGACATCCGCTCCTCGACGTCCTCGTACGCGGAGGCGAAGAGGACGCCGCCGTTCTGGCCCGGCTCTACGCGATGACGCGCGAGCAGGAAGCGTGGACAGCACTCGGTGACCTGATCGTCCAGAACATCAACACCGTCTGGGAAGCCCGGATCGCATGACTCACATGAACGAAGGGAGAACCCCATGAGCGCCGGGCGAAACACCACGACGCTGTACTTGGCGGTCACGGGCGGATTGATCTTCGTCGGCCTGGTCCTCTTCGCGCCATGGCCGCTATGGATCTCGCTCGTCGCGGCGGCCGGGTTCGGGACCGCGCTGCTGTTCGCGAGCAGGCACGCCGGCCCACCGTCAGCCAGGACCTCACGACCGGAACCCATGCTCGGGTACGTGCCCCACCCGGCAGCGGACGTCAGGAGAACACGCGTTGTCACCGACATCGCCCTGCCAACCGACCTGCCCGACTACTCCTTCCTGTTCTCCGCCACGGTGATCTGGTCACCGACTACGGCCATCACGGACGAATCCGCGATCAACCCCGCCGCCCTCGCGATCGACGCCGTGTTGAAACGCGCCCGGGAGATCACCGAGCTACGACATCCGAGCCACGCCTCGCTCACCCGGCACGAGTTGGCCGGCGCACTCGGAGAGATGCGAGCGGACGCCACAGGACGTGTCCGGGCGATGGCCGAGTCGGTCCAACTCGTTCTTCCCGACCGCGACCAGGAACGGCTGGACAAGCTCGCCGCGGTACGCAAAGAAGAGGCCATCTGGGAGCACGAACGAAAATACGAGCTGAACAAGCGCGAGTATCTTGGCGAAGATGTTTTGAAGAACCCCGGCAGCGCCGTGGTCTGGTGGCTCGCCAGGAACGACGACCAGGTGGAGAAGACGGTCAATGACATCGGCCTTCTCGCGCAGCTCTCGTCCGCCGCGAACAACGGCGACGTGCCGGAGGCGTTCCACTCGTTCATTCCCGGGTTCGCCGCGTCGAACGGCCATTACAGCCCGAACGGATCTGATGCGGCTTGGTCGCCAGAGCCCAAGGACTCCGCTGCAGACCGCTTCGACGCCCTCGTACAGACGGCGCCGTTCGATGAGCGCGATCCGCAGTGTCGCCTGTTCGCTCGGCAGGTGGCCGGCTGGGCCGCCGAGCACGGATGGCAGGAGCTGGCCGAGGACCTGATACGCCGGTACGACGCGCCGACCGACGCCGAGCCCACAGCAGAGGAAGATGATGGAAGCTGAACTGGCCGCGCTGGCGAGCAGCGGAGCAACCGCACTCATTGGATTGATGGTCTCCGATTCCTGGGCGCAGGTGAAGGATGGATTCGCAAGGATGCTTGCTCGATTCGCCCCCGATGAGACGCCGTTGGAAGAATTGGAGACATCACGGGTCGAACTTGTGACCGCCCACCTCGAGCATGACGATACGAAGACGGCTGCCATCGAGAGCCACTGGCGCGCACGGCTGGAGTTCCTCCTGCGGTCAGACGAAACGGCCGCAGACGAACTACGGCGCCTTCTCGATACACCGATGCCCAGTTCGGCGAAGTCCATCTCCAACTTCAACAGCGGAGACGTACAATTCGGATCCATAATCCAAGCTGGCCATATTTCAGGAGCAACTTTCCACATCGCACCAACATCCGATGGCCATATCGACAAACACGGTGGATCCCAATGAGGTTTTCTCGATGACTTTTAGTGGATCCGGCGGTGTTCGAAGAGGGTGAGGATGTGGGCGGCGCGGACCCGGTCGCCGATTCCACGTGGGCTGAGCCTGGTGTGTTTGAGCGCGGTGCAGCGTTCGGTCAACAGGACGAAGCCGCGTCCGCCGCGGCATCGCAGAAAACGGCAGGCCACAGTGACCAACTCGGCCAACGTGAACGGTCACCGCCCAACGTAGGTTGACGAGTTGTCGGCTTCGGGAAGCGAGGTGAGGGCACCGGCAAGGCCGGCGTTCTTGACGAGGCGCCCCCATCGGGGACTTCGCTTGAAGCGTGTCCCGATCGCCGCTCCCCCAGGCAGCTCACCGTTCTCCGCAAGATACGCCAGGGCCCACTGCCACGCCTCCCGCTGCAGGCACCTCCGCAGATCGGACACCTCCGCGCCGTCGTCTCCAGGGCCCTCCGGCGCAGGCTCTCCCGCCGCAGGCTCAGGCTCCGCGTTTACCGTCTCTGGGTCGTCTTGTTCGGCCGGATCCGACAGGTGTACCCGTAGCTGGCCCTGCAGAAGGTGATAGGCACCGACGAAGGCGAACGAGGGCCAGGCGGCGATCACGCGGCCGACCACCGTGGGCTCGGCGACCTCGACATTAGCGGCCAGGCTCGCGAGGCTTCCGACGATGAGGAGCGTCCACGGCAGCCACGGGACGCTGACGCCGGTCCTGCCGGCCAGCAGCACGGACATCGAGGATGCGACGACCATCCCATCGACGCTGAGCGGGATGAGGGTCGCGTTCACGGGCGTCTCACCGTGCCGGAGGGCGAGTTCGTGCATGTGCCCGAAGCTCACCACCGCGGCGATCAGCGCGAGGAACACGACACTGACCGTGGTGATACGGCGGATACAGACATTGGCCGCGCCATTCGGGGTAACCTCCTTTCGTGTGGCCATTCACCTGGCTCCCAGCAAGAAGGAGCGGGTGAGGACGAGCGGATGTGCGTTCGGCTCTCGGACACAGAGTTACCCCATGAAGGGGTGTGGGCCTGGCTTGAGCTGTTCGAAGAGATCGGTTTCAGCCGGGCCGTCTGAGTAGTCGGCCTCAGCGACCGTCCAGGTCGCTGTGTCGCAGACGATCACCAAGTCGTTCGAACGCAGAAACTGGGCCAGCTCGGACGGATCACGCCCAGGAAGATGTGCGGCCAGCGCGGTGAGCATGCGGTCCTCACGGATGTACAGGTTCTTCGCCCGTGCGGGTGCCCACGTCTTGGCGCTACTGTAGCCATGGCGGCACCGGTAGCCCGGACGGTCATTCACCCAGTGCGCGTCCATGCGCCGCAGGCACATCCGGCACCGTAGTAGCCCCGAGAACAGGTACGCGCGGGCATTGCCGTCCTGGTTCGGACGGGCGGCCCTGATCGCCTGGGCGGCCACGAATTCCTCCTCGCTGACCAGCGGCGCATGCGCCACCTGCTTCGATACCGCCCACTCCCACACCGGGTACCGCCGCCTGACGGAAACGGCTTCCTCCGAGCCCGACGGGCCCTCATGTTCGGTCCGTTGCCGGTCCCAGACCTGGCGACCGGTGTAACGCGGATTGCCGAGAATCGCGGCAACCGTCTGCAACGTCCACCCTTGCCCTGACCGATGCGGATTACGTTTCTGATCGGCAGCGGACGGGCACGGCACGCCGCGTTCGTTCAACTCCCGGGCGATACCTGCCATGCTCCGCCCCGCGAGCCGCTCGGCGAAGATCCACCGCACGTGTGGTGCAGTCACCGGATCTGGCTCCAGCCGCTGGAGACGACGGCCCCAGCGGGCGTGTGCCCGATTGGGATGCGGGCCGGCGTCGACCAGCCGATACCCGTAGGGAGGCCGTCCGCCCAGGTATCGCCCCTGCTCGCACGCCTGCACTCGCATCGCCGCCAGAACCCGATGCCGCGACCGCAGCACCTCCCGCTGCGATTGGGCCCCCAGCATCACGATCAGCGCCCTATGCATCGGATCGCCGAGATCAATCGGTCCTCCAGCCTCGGGCAACCACACCCGCACGCCCCAGCGCTCGAACAACGGCATCATCCGCTCGAACTGATCTCCGGCGAACGCCCGCTCGTACTCCCCGACCACGATCGCATCGAACGGCCGCCCCGGACCAGTGATCGCGGCCAGCAACGCCGCCGCCTGGGGCCGCTCGGCCCAGGGCAACCGCCGCGTGCACCCGACATCGAAAAAATCCGCCACGATCACACCACGTCCGGCGATGACCGTTTCGGCGGCCTCACGCTGCCACCCGTGAGAAGTCCCCCGATCCTGAAACTCCACCGTCGACGTCCGCCCATAGAACGCGAACCGCACCCCTACCGCAGCCTCGGTTCTACTTCCGCGTTCGCTCCGACGCCCACGTTCGCCCTCGCCTCGCCCGCGCCGGATCCACGCCTCGATCACGCCCTGACGATCTTCCGCGCGGACTACCGCCATGTCGACCACATCCACCCATCTGGATCCTTGCTTCCAGACAAGGCAAGCGGCCGGCCACGACAGAGTTCGACAGCCGCTCCCGCTTCTCCCCTAATCCCGGAAGCATCTCTTTGGCGTCAATATCCAGCAAGGGCAGGGCGCGTATATAGAAAACAACGGAATCGTCTACGCGAAGCAACCAATTCCTCACACTAGAGGAACTTTAAGAATCACCATTTCAAGATATTTTCTATTTTTCCTGTCGCCCCTGCTATAACTGAGGGAGTGTCCGCTTTTAATCCATAGGTTCTGGGTTCGAGCCGCAGGCGCCCTACCACTTATCTGGCCGCTGACCTCCGTTTTCTTGCCGTGTCCGGCGACCAAGATGATCGTTTCGGGCCGATGTCTGCTCCATGTTTGCTCGTTTGTCGCGATCTTGTCGGGGCCGGGCAGGCCGGACGCCTGGCCAAGCGCTTTCCTCCCAGCATCGTCAAATTGGACCCCGCCCAGCAGGTCGACGTCTCGGTCGCGCTGGGCGACCTGGACGTGTTCATGGCCTGGGCACGCCAGGTCAGCGCGATCCCGGTCGCCGCTGCGGGCACCGGCCGCCGGCGCCGCCAGACCATGGAGCAGCAGGCCACCTGATGAGCGAAGAGACAGGCTACTGGACGCCAGCGCCGGACCGGCCTGAGCAGGACCGGGACCACGAGCAGGGCACCGCGCTGGCGGGCGATGACGGTGAAGAGGCCCTCGCCGAGGACATCGTCCAGTTCACCAACATCGAACGCTCGGGCCCGTGGATGCTGGCCTACCTGGTCGCCAGACGTGTCACCCCTGGTGAAGGCAACGGAGTCAGACTCGAATATCAGTTCAGCCCGTTCGGTCGAACGGCCTTCCGGCGCATTAGCGCCTCGGAGTTCGCTCGCCGGGCCAAGACCAGCCACAAACGGGTGATCGCCCTGCTGGAGGCATGGAACAGGCTGGCCGACGACACCGATGGCCTGTTCCCGCACTCCACCGCCCTGCAGCCCGGCGAACAGATCGAGCTGCCCGACTCCAAGAAGTATCCGTTCTATGGCAAGGACGGCTACTACCGCAGTTGGGACGCCAGGAACGTGTCTGCTGAGCGGCGTGAGGCGGTCGAGCGTGAGGCCGCGGCGTCCGGGGCCCGCCCCTCTGCCATCACCTACGTGCTCACGCACCCGGCAGCGGTCAAGAACGCACTGCTGGCCGATGAGGCGACCCGGACGGCGGCCCGGGAGGCATTGGCGGATTTCGACGCCCGGCAGGCCGCCGCTGACGCGGCCGACCGCGAGGCCGCCGACGCGGTCACCTCGCAGCAGGGCAGTGAGTTCGACGCCCACCGCAGCGAGCGAGAAGCCATCGCCGCGGCGGCCCGGGCCGCCCGGGACGGGAATGAGGCCGACGCGTCCATGGAGGTGTTCAACGCCATGGCCGAGATCCGCATGGCCGCCTCCCGGGCGCTGGCCCGGCTGCACAAGCAACACATCAACTTCACCCCCGAAACGCGCCGAGGCCATCGCCGAGCTCTGCACCGGCGCCGAGACCGCCATCGCAGCCGTCCGGGACCTGGCCACCGGCGCCGCCCTGGACGACGCCGCCCTGGCGGCGTTCCTGGACGACAACGGCGGACTGCTGTGAGCCCGCGACGGGACGCCGCCGGCTGGACGCAGGCCGAGACCGACGTCGCGGACGTGATGATGTGGCTGCTCAGCAACCACGGCCAGGAGCTGTCCTACGACGACATCGGCAAAGGGGTCGGGATCAAGAGCAAGCCCCGGCTGCAGCGGGCGGTCCGGCTGGTGCGGGTGATCGCCGCTGACCGCGGCGACCGGCTGGAGCGATTCCTGCCCTCGGCCGACCCCAAGCGCCGCCGGGTCTTCACCACCCGCTACATGCGCCAAGGCAACGGGGACGAGTTCAGCGCCCGGGATGCGATGGCGGCCGCGCGAGCGGCGATGACATCGGTGAAGGACATGCACCGCGCGACCACCTTCGAAGCCGCCAACCCCCACTCGATCGCCCAGACCGAGTTCGGGGCGATGGCCCAGGCCGCCGAGGAGTGCATCACCAAGGTCGCCGGCATCGACAAACTCGGGCCCCAGGCAGTCCGGCGCGAGAACACCAGCCTGCTCACCCAGATGATCGCCGACCTCGAAGCCCGCCTCACCGAAACCGCAGGCTGAACCATGTCCACGATCCGGCTCGCCACCGAAGACGCGGTCGAACTCGCCGAACTGCTCCAGTTCGTCAAGGACTGGATCACCGCCGACGACCAGACCAAAGCCTCCTTCGCGGATTCGTCGGCACCGCGGGCTACGACGCGGCCGACCTCGGCACCGACACGGTCCCAGACTCAGATTATGGAGGCCTTGAGCTGGTTGTGCGCTATGACGATCGAACGTCCAGCTCCTGGACGAGCTCGTTCTGTTCTTCGTTAGTCCCAACGAGTAGAATAGTGAAGTCTGCGACGGCACGACTGCGCAGCATGGACGTACCCTTCCATATTCCCTCCGAGGGTAGTCCAGTTGCAGTAGTAAACTCTATCCTTCTGCGGACGCTTGCTCGTCTCGTGCCTGCAGTAATCATTTTGAGTATCTACTGGCTTTCCGTCTTCGGTGAACTGGGCCTCTTCCGCCCCACCGCTGCGCGGAATCGTCCAAACGCGTGCGAGACGAATCTCTCTATCAGAGACGATTATCATCTGCTTCTTCTTGGCGGCCTCCACGACAGTGCACCCCAGATGCTGTCGCCAATGCCTGTCGTCGGCCGCGTCACTCATCGTCCCGTATTCCTTTTTATACTCTTCCCTTATTGGCTTTTGCCATAGCGCATTTCGTCGCATCTTCTCTTGTCGTTTTCTATTTTCCCGTGCCCCCGCCGTCTCTTTCTGCGTCCCCGCCGTCTCTTACTGCGCCATCTTTTCCCGCCTTGCCTGTCGCCACGCCCAGCGTGGATTTAAGAGCTGTCAGATGATGGAACGCCCCAGCCATTGTTGTTCCTCGGGCGTCATCAGGTCATGCGGAAAGATGATGCCGCCGCCTCTGTTCGGCGGTGTGAAGTAGCCGAGGTGCACGATCTGCTGCCTGCCGTCTGCGCAGACGAGCCAGTGCGCGATGTCGCGATCTGCGGGTCTTCCCGCCGTGGCCAGCGCGTCCACGATCCCCAGCTCGGTGATCAGCCGAGTGTAACTCCCACCGGGCATGGACGCGCGGATGCTTTGCGGGTCAGTTTCGGCGAACAGGCTCACAGTGATCTGGAGACCCTCCAACTGGAAGGTCTGCCCGTCTCGCGCGCCGGCGACGAAGGACACAGCCGGATCGCTTCCGAGCCGCCCGAACGCCGGACGGCGGGTCGTGGGATCTCCGGTCTTGGCCCGCAGACGGAACGCGGGACGGCGGGTCGTGGGATCTCCGGCCTTGGCGAGCCGCTCCAGATGCCGCGGGATCAACTCGCGCACCCATGTGTTGAATTCCTTCGCGAGCACGGCGGCCACGATCCGCTGCGTCCCGTTCACGGTAACGGTGCGCATGACCGTTCGGCTCGCCGCGCCGGATGAGAGTTTGCCTTGGCCCTCGAACATGTCGACCACGTAGCGTGCGTAACTCTCGGTCAGGTCGCCGTCGCCTCGGCAGGGCGACAACTGGTTGCCTGCCAGGCATATCTTCGTCTGCCGCGCAAACTCCGCCATGATCTGCCGGCCTTCCTCCGGATCGGGGTCCGGGCCGTCGACGTAGACAATGAATATGCCCTCTGCCTCTGCGGCCGGTACTGCCATGGGTTATCTCGCTTTCGGAGGAGACCGTTGTGTGCGTTGAGTAAAACTAGTGCGCGGCGTACTCGCGGCGATCGGGGAGACCCTTGCCCCGCGTTCCGTGTAATTCGAGGGTTCTGGAGACGCGGAAGCTGCCAGGCTCCTCAAGCAGACCCTCGGCTGGACCAAGCCCCGCCTGCGCGACCCGCAGGCCGCCGACCGGTGGACCTGGATCATCCTCGCCGTCCACACCCAACTGCGTCTATGCCGCGGCCTGGCCGGCGACCTTCGACGCCCCTGGGAGAAGCCCGCCGACCCCGACCGGCTCCCCCCGCCCGCGTCCGCCGGGGGTTCATGGCGACAGCGCGGTAGAGCGGGACCAGCTTCTTGAAGCCGGGCCGCCGCGTCGCTGGGGGAGCGGCGCCTCGGTCACAAGCGCCGCACACCCGATGATGCCGACATCCAGCTAACCCCCCGACGGCTCGCTAACGCCACTGGCCGAGTTCGGTTGCTGCTCAAGGGCTGACTCCCCGGAGCTGAAGCGCCTGCCCCACCGTTCAAGATCATCTCAATGTGGGTTTTGGGCTTACTTGGGCTGGACCCGAACTCACGCACGAACCGCTCACGCGCCTTCGGATCACGTGCGACATGAGTGCGCAGCAGCTTGACGGCCACCTCCCCGCCGTCCAGCCCGCGCCCGGCATACACGACGCCCTGGCCACCCTCCCCGAGACGGCCGGTCAGCTCGTACCGTCCCAGCCGTTCGGGATCGTCGGGTTGCAGTGAAACAGCCATAGTTGTCTATTTGACCATGCCGGAGCCCTCCGCCGAGCAGAGATCATCCACACTCGCGGCGGCCCGCGATCTCCGGGGCGGTCAGCCGAGGTTGGCGAGCTCGCGCGCCCCTGCGGCCTGGGTAGCAGTAGCGATCAAGAAGTTTCGATCGCATATGGCCCTGACCTGCGCCGGCCTGAGGCCCTCGGCCGATGTACGCACCATGATCGCGGTGCCCGTAGCGTCTTCCCGCGCGCCCACTCCACCTCGACCGAAGACGGGGTGAACACCTCCGCCAGCTCCCGCGCCGGCACCCGGCCCTCCAGGCACCAGCACCGGTCATCGCACGGATGCTCGGCTACACCGACCAACAGACCAGCCGCATCGCCACCGCCGTCGGCAGCCCATGGAGCCGCTACGCCCCAGGCGACGACCACTCTCCGTGACAACCATCCGGTTCAATACCCGCGAATAGGCGACAGTCGATTACGCGAGGTCGCCAGTGTGGCTCCCGATGAACGGGCAAGATCTGCGGATCAACTTCACCTACGTGCCTTACATGACTGACAGGCCACCAAGCCGCTGACCTGCAGGTTCACTCAAGTACCCCAGATAACTACCGGGCCGGCCGTACAGGGGCAACCTCATGCGGGCCCAGAAGGGGACCATCCCCGCAGGCGCGGTGCCGTCATCCGGTTCGTCGACGATGCCCTCGCCGAAGCCTGGCGGGGGCTGTGGCCCGGTTACAGAGGAAATCGCATGAAGACGTCCAGCAACCGGGTTGCGGCATGGGCGAGGGGAATGGCTTCCTGTTCAATCCGGCGGAACGGGGTGGGGCCAGCGGTCGCGACGATGTTGTAGGCGGTCGCCTCGGCTTCGGTGAGGTGCGGCAGGATCGCCGGGGAGGGCTTGATGGGGCGACCCGCCTTGTCATG
Organism: Actinoallomurus sp. NPDC050550; assembly: GCF_040655075.1. Taxonomy (NCBI): domain Bacteria; kingdom Bacillati; phylum Actinomycetota; class Actinomycetes; order Streptosporangiales; family Thermomonosporaceae; genus Actinoallomurus; species Actinoallomurus sp. NPDC050550. The sequence goes on from NZ_JBFAJC010000058.1 coordinate 16,242, forward strand.
ATTCACCCCGTGCTGGGCGTAGCGGTGCAGGTCGGTGACGTCCATCAGGATCGAGGTGACCGGTTTCGGTGGCGCGTCGTCCGGTGCGGGCTCGGCCAGCGCGGCGCGGAACCGATCGAGGATCGCGTATCCGTCCGCGTCGATGTCCCCCCAGTAGACGACGTGGTCCGCAGCGCGGATCCAGGGCACGTTCGCGAGCACGGCGGCGGCCGCCTTGCCGCCGCCCTCGACCACGATCGTGTCCCGCACCGGTGGGAACCAGAGCCGGGAGTCGCGGTTCTCGACGACGAGAACGATCCGCGGCCGGTAGGCGATGTCGTGCGTGTCGCCGGTGGTCCAGGCGTCATGCCTGCGGCGGGCCGACGCGGCGTGCTCGGGGTCGACGTAGGTCAGGTGCAGCACGGCCGGCCGGGACCGGACCTCATCCCGCACGTCGCGTCCGGCGACGTCGCGCAGCAACGCGCCATGGGTGTCGAGCCACTTGGTGTGCATGCCAGGGATGGGGAGTTGACGTGCGGTCCATGCGCCCGCGTCCAGATGCCGGCGCAGCCACGTCACCGCACTGAGCAGTACCTCGGTGTCGTCGGCTTCGAGCTGGTAGGCGGCGCGGACGGTGGCCGGGGTAACTACCGCGCCGGCGGACCGCAGCGACGACGCGAGCGCACGGGCGCGGGCGACGTCCACGGTCGGCGGTTCGGTTCCGGAGACCAGGGCCACGGCGGCGTCCAGGTCCGCGACGAGCGTGGTGGGGTAGGCGTCCGTCACGCCCTGGACGGACACCGGCTTGCGGACGATCACGACACCGGTGGGGTGCCGGTCGGCGAACTCACGCCAGCGCATGTGCCACTCGTGCCAGGCGGCGTGCCCGATCCGCGCTACCGCGCTACCGGTCGACACGCCGGGGCGGAGCGGGACGGAGAACGTGACCGGGTCACCGACGCCGGGGTCGGCGCACACGGCTTCCGCCCACTTCTGGTGGACCTTGCGGCGGAGTGACTCGACCGCGTCCGCCGGGGTGATCAGTCGGGGGGTCATGTGTCGGGCACCGCGACGATGGGCTTCGCCCAGGACCGTCCCTCTGCGGTCTTGAGGATCAGGTATTCCGCATCCACGTGGGGTTCGATCGCGCTATGCTTGTCGTTAGGGGCGCCGATAATGAGTTGAAAGCCCAGCCCGCGCCATGCGCCGATGGCTCGCCCGGTGAAATGCGCATCCGCCTTGATCAGCGCCTCATCGAGGAAGACGGGGGCGTAGCGGGGGCGTTCAGCGCCCGCGTCGCCCAGCTGGTAGCGCAACGCGGCGCCCACGATGAACGCGACCAGTTCCTGAGACTCTCCACCGGACTTCTCCCCGATGTGGTCGTAGACCGCGACATGCTCGCCAGCGAGGTCGCGCTTCTCCGCACTGATCCGGACGTGGTTGCGCACGTCGATCAGGTCGGCGAAATCAGGCGCAGTGCGGCGGATGCGGTCGATCACCTTGGCCATCCGGTGGTAGGCGCGTTCCCGGTCGGCGTCCGTGGCCGCCTTGTCGATGACGGCACGTACCTCGCGCAGCTCCTTGCGGAACCGGGCGCGCACCGCGGAGTGGCTTTCCTGCGGGTCGATGCGCAGCCGGTGGCCGTCGTCGGCGAACGGCAGTTCGGCAAGGATGCGGTTGACCGGGTCGATCCGATCGCGGATCTCCCGCACGGCGGCGGAGAGCTCGCTGTCCAGGCTGGTCAGGTCGTTGCCGGAGAGTTTGAGCAGGCTGTCGCGCCACTCGGTCTCCAGCTCGTGCAGGCCGCTGGTCTCCAGGTCGGTGAGCAGGCGGTCGAAGTCGCGGTAGGAAGCCTCCGGTTCGGTGCCGAGGTTCGGGTTCGGCCAACGCTCGAGGAACGTCGAGAACGTCTCATGCAGCGCCGTCCGCGACCGGCCGATCGATTCTTCCGCCGACTTTCGATCCTCGTGCATCCGTTCGACGCCGCGCCTGTGCGCGGCGTCGAACTCCGCCAGCGCCGTCGCCGGGTCAGCGCCGTCCGGGGCGTTGTCGAACAGCCCCGCGAGGTACTCCTGATGCTCCCGGCTCACCTCAGTGCCCGTTGCCGCGGCGGTGTCGAGGGCCCGCTGGGCGCCGTCCACCTCGTCCACGATCGATTCCCATGACTCGCCGAGCCGCTCCAGCTCCCTCTTCTGTCCGCCGCTTCGCTCGGTCAGCCCGGTGACTCGCTTCTTGAGCTCCTCCGCCTCTCCCTGCAGCCGGTCGATCTCCGGATTCCCCGCGCGGACTTCGGCGATGACCCCCTCCCAGCGGTCCCGTTCGGCGACGACCGACTCGATGTCCACCTGGTCCCAAGACAGTTCGGTCACGGTCTGATAGGCGGTGCGTCTTTCTTCGAACGAGTTGAGGGCTTGTTCCGCCTTCGTCTCCTGTGCGAGGGCGTCATCATGGCGTTTCTGGGCGTGACCGATCCGGGTATCGAGGTCGGCGAGCAGCCTCGTGTTGGTGAATCCCAGCAGGTTGGCTCGGCCGTGACCGCCGTGCGCGCCCCGGCCGCGTTGCGATGTCTGGCCGGTGATCGTGAGCGCCTTGGGGTGCTGCGCCAGCAGTCTGGGTGTCTCGACGCAGACGAAGTCGAACCTGCTGGCGAGTTCGCTCTTTAGCCAGGCGGTGAACGGCGACGGACGGTAGTCGAGTCGGCCGGGGAGCGTCTTGTCGTTCAGCCCGACCTCGTCGCGCATGCCGGTGCGGACGCCTTCGAACTGGATGCGCCGGGCGACGGGAACCGCGTTGATCGCCTCGCGGAACGCGTTCAGCCGGCCGATGTCGATCAGCATCCGGGTGGCGAACCCGCCGAGCGCCAGGTTGAATGCCTCCCGCCACGGTTCGAACTCCGTGCGCACCTCGATCAGCTCACCGACGAACGGCAGGTCGTCGGGGGTGAGTCCGGCGGCGTCGGCCAGCAGGTCGCGGGCGGCATGCAGGTCGGTGGGAATGTTGCCGCGGCGGCCCTTGACCGCGCTGTGCTCGGCGCGCAACCCGGCCAGGTCACGTTCGGCGTCCTTACGCTCCGAGGCCGCCTCGGCGAACGCGTTCTGGGCGGTCTTCCTGGCGTCGGAGTCGGCCAGCGCCCTGTGCGCCGCCTCGACCAGCGCGGTGAAGTTCTGGCCTGTCGACACGGTCGCGCCGACGGTGTCCAGGGCACGGTCCAAACGCTTCCGCGCGCGTTCGACGTCGGCCAGCCGCTGATCCACTCCACGGATCTCGCGGCGCGCGGTCTCCAGCCGGTCGCCACCGGAAGCGCGCAAGGTCTCGAGCACCGCGTCCCGCTGGGACTCCGCCGCCTTGATCAGCGCGGCCGTCTCCCGCACCTCCTCCTCAGCCCGGCGACGCCTCCCGGCCAGGTCCCGCTCGACCGTGCGCAGCAGCTCGAGCCGGCGTTCGTGCCGCCACAGCGCCGCGGGGGACACCGGGTCGGTGAACGATCCGACATCGTCGATGACCCCCAGTCGTGCCATCGCGCGATCGATGATGTCTCGGTGGCCACGGATCGGGGTCAGCGCCCGCACCTGCCGGCGAGCGGTGATCATCCGGCCCCGGGTGCCGGACAGCTCGTCGAACTGCTGCACCACCTCGTCCGCCGTGACCAGGGTAGACGGCTCCTCCAGAACCATCGTCTTGTACAGCGCATCGACGGTGGTGATCTGCTGACCAGCCTGGATCCTGCCGAGCAGCCCGACCGCTTTGTGACCGTCCCCGGCAGCGCCGATCCCCAGCGTGGTGTGCAGCCGGGCGGTGAAGTCCCGGTCGGTGCCGAAGCAGGTCAAGCCCGTCGCGGTAACCGCGGCTTGGCCGAGCCTGCTGCCCGCGGGACCGTCCAGCTCACGCAGGTCGTAGGCGTCGTCCGTGCAGGCGCGGACCGGGACGACGTCGTCGAGGGCGCGCGCGGACGACGGCACGTACCAGGCACGGAGCGCGGTGAACATCGCACCGCTCCGGTCGGCCCACGTCATCGCGATCGCCGACCAAGTGTCGCGGCCATCCCCGCGCAGCACCCGCGACCTGGTCTCACCACCCGCCCGTGACTCGTCGAGTTTCCCACGCGCGTAGGAGACAATGTTGCGCTGGTCCTTACCGCGGGGCCGGCCGACCACCCCGCCGTTGGACGCCCCATTGAACGGCGTGGTGTGCGGCATCAGCAACGCGATGTAGGAGTCCATGAGCGTCGACTTGCCCGACCCGGAACCGCCACTGAACAAGGTCGCGCCGGGAGCGAATCGGATGCGGTGATACCCGTCGTAGCCGCCCCAGTTGACCAACTGCAGATCCCGCGCCACCCACTGCTGCCCCCGCGACGCCGCCGGGATCAACCCGAACAGCGTGTCGATCATGCTCACGGCGCAACCTCATTCTGTCCCCGCAACCACTGGTTCAGTTCAGTGAGCTTCTCGATGCTCAACACGACCTCGACCAGCGGCGTGATCCGGTACCGGCCCGCGGACTCCTCCGCGAGCAGACCCTCGGTGACCAGTCGCTCCACCGCCTTGCGGATCTCGCGCTGGCCGCGGGCAAGGTTGTGATCGTCCGGATCGAAATAGGTCAGCACGGTCTGTTCCAGCTCTTCGATATCGACCCGCGCGGACGTCTCACCGGTACCGCGTTCCCGCTGGAAGACGGTCCGAAGGTAGACCAGCACCAGAGTCTCGGCCCGGTTGTAGGGGTCGTCCTTCAGCAGGATCGGGACGTCGAGTTCCGCCGAGCGCACCTGCTGCTTGTAGGCGACGCCCCGGTCGTGGTCGATGACAAGCCGGACGAACAGGTCGTGCAACCGCGACTCTATGATCTGCTGGTTCTCCAGCAGCGTGCGCCACTGCGCCGGATACTTCTCGGCCAGCAGGAACCTGCGTTGCAGCAGCCGTACCAGCACCCGCCGCACGTCCACGTCCAACGTGCCACTGTCACCGGCGAACAGTTCGGTCGGGTCGTCCTCCATCGGGACCGGCTCGATGAAGCCAGCCGCCGCGCCGGTCGACCAGCCGTCGTCCGCGCCATCCGGTTCACTCATCGTCGTTTCCCGGTCGCTTGTCCGCGGCGCGCGTCGACGCCGGGTTCGCCGCCAACACGCCGCCGAACGCGAGCCGTCGCCGAGTCTGATCCGGTCGTACCGCTTCGACCACTGCGACCTCGGCCGTGTCGGTCATTCCGGCGTCATGCGCGATCTCCAGCAGACCGAGCAGATCCACCGGCCGCCGTAGCCGCTCGGCCGCCGCGCGGAACGCGGCCGCGACGTCGACGCCGTCCGCGTCGCCCGCGAACGCCGCTAGATGCGCGCGCAGTTCGGCGTACTGCGGACCACCCCATGCCCGGGTGTCCGCGGCCGGCACGTCTTCCGCCTCATCCCATTCCCGCAGCGGCGGGGGCGGCTGGGGCGGCCGAAGGTCACTCATCGTCTGCCGCAGCTGGGCGACGTCGGCCACCGGCAGGCGGCGCAGCGGTTCGATGACCGTGTTGCGGCGCGAGCCGGGCACCCATGTGTGGAACGCGGACATCACGTCCCGCAGCAGCTCGTCCACCTGGCGGTCCCGCATCGGGTCATGGTTGCGCACCTGGGTGGTGATGACGTGCGACGCCTGCCGTTGCGCGGTCAGCACCTCCTTGACGCCCTGCTCGATGCGGCGTGCGATCTCCGAGAGCTCCCGCCGCTGTGGTTCCGGCATCAATTCGGTGAACCCGTGCCGCAGCACGGTGCGCAGCAGGTTCCACAGATCGTCGATCTGTGCCGGGTCACCGATCAGACGCAACGCCCCGGCGAACGCGCGGCCCTCCGGCGTCGCGTCCATGATCTGCCGACCGCGCTCCAGGTACTCACGCAGCACCTCCCCAGTCGGCCGCACGTCCTGCCGCAGGTCCGCGACGACGTCTCTTTGCATGGCTTTGATCGACTCGGCGACGCGGGCGAAGTCGGCGGGCAGTTCCCGTGCCAGGTGCAGCACGTTCTCCGCCGCCTCGAGCAACTGGTCATCGTCGACCGCGTCAATGACTCCGCCCCGTTCGAGTCGGCTAAGTTCTCGCCGACGCTGATCGATCTCCGTCTGGAGGCGCGCCATCCGGGCCATCACGTCCGGGTCCGCGTCCTGCGCTAGGCGCTCGACCGCCTCCAACAGCGTCCGGACCCGGGACTCCGACACTCTGGTCCGCGCCCCGCCGACCCGACCGGCCACCTCGAGCGCACCGACGCCATGTGCGGATAGCCGGTACACCTCAACGTCGTCGGAGACCTGCCGCACCAACCAGCCCGCGTGCACCCACTGCCTGCACAGGTCGCGGGCGTTCCCCGAAGGCAACGGCTGGTCGCCCTCGTCGCCGTAGCCCGCGGCCCGCAACTGGTCAAGGGCGTCGGCGATCTCCGCATGGGCGTCCGCCACCGCCACCGTCGACCGCTCCGGCGTGAACATCATCGCCAGTACGGTCACCACAAACGGCGCATAGGTCCGGTGGAGCAGATCGAGCATCGGGTTCTGGAACGCCCGAAGCGCACCCTGATACGCGCCCTCCACACCTCGTGTCCCCATCGCCAATCAGAGTACGACCTGAAGCCCGACCCCACCCACCTGTCGGCGTACGGCTTCACGTGCAGAGCCATGTACAGGTAAACGTGCAGAGGTGATCAGCGTGTCGGCTGCTGTGATGAGGTGGTGATCGTGAACTCTGCCGGGTGGTGTTGATCATCTCGGTGGGGGGTCGTGGTGGTGCTGGAGGCCGAGACTTCACCGACCGGCCGGAGCTGCACGTGGTCCACGAGACCGTCTACCAGGCGCTGTATGTCCAAGGCCGCGGTGAGTTGCGTCGGGAGCTGGCAGCGGCGCTACGCACCGGCCGAGCCCGACGCATACCGGGACCTGGTGGAAACCAACCTCCCCACGTTCGGGTCGGCCCTCGGGCTCTGGAACCCGTCGGCGTCCGCCTCGCTGGCCAGCAACGCCGGCAGTATCAGCAGCGCCATGGCGCTGATCGCCGGCAGCTTCCTGTCGGTCAGGTAGCCGTCCGGGTCGGTGGCCGGCATCCCCTCGGAGCGGACTTCGGCGACCAGGCCGAAGTACCGCTCGAGCAGGAATGCCTCTCGGTCGTGGTGGCGGCGAAGGTAGGCCGCCTGCTCCGGCGGCTCGCCGATCGACAGCTCCTGGTACGAGATGTACCCGAAGGCGCCGGTCAACTACTCCGACCCGGTCTCGCCCGGCGTTCAACGCCTCCGTCACCACCGACGGCGCCGGGCACTTCACCCTGACGATCAGCGACCAGAGCCGCGGCTGGTCCCACACTCAGACGGCCTGCCTGCGCGGCGCGTCCCTGGCCTCGGCCAAGGTGATCGCGGAAGCCCCGTCCAGCTCGGGCGGCGTGCTGCCGCTGGCCGACTTCGGCACGGTGAACTTCAGCGGATCCACCGCCAACGGCGCCTCGCTGTCCTCGTTCAACCCCGATGCCATCACGATGGCCGGCGGCACGACAAAGGCGAATCCCAGCGGGATCTCCGGAAGCGGGAGCTTCAGCGTCGCCTGGAAGCACAGCTGACGCGAAGCCCAGGACGGCGCCCGGCCCCCCTCCCAGCATTCGGAGGACCGGGCGCCTCTGTGTGCGCGTCTCAGCCCTGGACGACGACCTTCAGGCTGAAGCGGCCCTGATCGCCGACGCACCGCATGGCCTCGCCGCAGCTGACCCGGCTCGCGGTCACCACCGCTGTACCGGCGCTGACGCCGGTGAAGTCGGCGAACGTCCAGCCGCAACCGGTGCCGGGCGGCTGGCACAGTCCGGGGCCGCCGGTGCTGCTCCCGTCCAGCTTGAGCGGCCCGGGCGCGGGCCGGTCGAACGTCCAGAAAGTGCTGTCGAGCACCACGTGCAGCCGGCCCCCGACCTGCAGGGCCACGGTCTTGCCGCTGTCCGCGAACGTCACATTGAGGGCCCCGGCGACGGAGGTCGGTGACGGAACCGGTCCGTGCGAGGACGGCCGACTGCTGGTCGACGCCGTCGTGGCCGGGGTGCCCCCGCCCGCCAGGTGCGAGGACCCACTCGACGAACCGCAGCCGGCGAGCGTAAGGACGGCCGCGGCGCAGAGTACGAAGATCCTGGTTCTCATGTCGTTACCGTTCCTCTTGGTCTGGGCCGGGCAGCTGTCCGGAAAACGCGGGGCGCATCAGGTCCGAGTGGGGCGATCCGGTCGAGTTGCAGATGCGGCTCGATGTGGCGCTGGTGGAGATCGCCGAACTTACCGAGCGACACGCAAACTAGATCATCACGGCCCCCTGAGCAGCGCACCGCCGCCCGCCCGGACACCCCAGGATCCGTTACGCCTCGGACGGAGCGGCGGATCTCTTATCCACAGACTGTGGATGAGCGTATTCGGGTGATCGTCGGTTCGGAGCCGCGGACGTACCGGCTCAGCGGCCGGGCCTGTGGGGCGGGCGCTCGCCCGGCCCCACGGGCTCACGGTCAGAACGGCTGACGATCCTGATGGCAAACGGTTCCGTGTGGCGGCAGCGCACCGGTGGTCATGTATTCGGCCTCGTAATCGGCGGCACAGGTGCTGGGGTTGCCGAACTCGGTATGGCCGTACCCGTCGACCGTGAGGAGTTCGGCACGGGCCAGCTCGCGGGACATGGCGATCGATCCCCAATAAGGCGTGGCCGGATCGCCGGTGTTGCCGATGAGGAGAACAGGGTTCGCCGTACGGCGGTTCCATGGGCCGGTGTAGCGATCCGGGCTGTTCGCCGCCGGCCAGGTGGCGCAGGCTTCCTCCGCGACCCACACCCACTCCGGCCCCAGCGCACCCGACCGCGCGTAGGCGCGGCGGGCCAGCGCGGGATACTCTCGCGGGTCGCGCGGATCAGGGCTTTCTGAGCACACGACGTCGAGCCCCTGCTCCTGGCCCATGTACGGTGGCCCCGGGCTGGCGGTGGGCGTCGGGTTCGCCGAGTGCACCTGGTCGCCCGCCGAGGTCTTCCGGCCGGTGGAGGCGAGCCACGCGTCCTGCATCGTCGTGGCCACCGACTGCCATTTGCTCGTGGTGTAGAGGGCACCTACCATGTCCGCCACGGCGCCGCCGTAGGTGAAGTGCTTCGTGCCCAGTGTCACCGGATTGCGCTGCAGGCGTCGCAGCATCGTGTTGAACTTGGCCTGGGTCGCCGCCAGGCTACCGGCGGAGAAGGCGCAGCCGCTGACGGGAGCCCGGCCGCACAGGCTGAGGAACCCCTTGAGCGTCGCTGCGGACGCCAGGTCGGACCCTTCGCGGAGCGATGTGGACAGGCCACCCTCGCTGTGAGTCCATGCGATGGGATCCACGTTTCCGTCCAGGATCACGTGACCGACCCGATCGGGAAAGAGGTTCGCGTACGTGGCGCCGAGGACCGTTCCGTAGGAGATGCCGTAGTAGTTCAGCACCGGGTCGCCCACCGCCTGGCGCATGAGGTCCATGTCCCGCGCGGTGTCCGCCGTGGTGACATGCTCGAGCAGGCCGTGGTCACGCTCGCCGCAGATAGCGTCGAACCGGGCGTAGGTGTTCTCCCAGAGCTTCTCCTGCCGCTGCCCGACGGGAATCCCGTCGGGCAGCACGGAGAGGAACTGCTTCTCCGCCGCGGTCGTGGGGAAACAGTGCGGCGCGGTACTGGCGCCGACGCCGCGCGGGTCGAAGCTGACGATGTCATAACGCGCCCGCATACGGGCCGGGAACGTGTCGTACAGATACGGCAGATTCCCGACTCCTGAACCGCCGGGACCTCCCGGGTTGAAGAACAACGACCCGAGGCGATGGGCGGGATCGGTGGCCGGATGCCGGATCATCGCAATGCTGATCTTCTCGCCGTCCGGGTGCCGATAATCCAGCGGAGCCTGGATGGTGGCGCACTGGAATGTGGTGTCGCACGAGCTCCAGTGCGGCGCCGGCACCGATACCGCGTTGAGACGGGCATCGGTCCGCGGCGCGGCCGATGCGGACGTGACCGCCAGACCGACCGCACTCGCGACCACGCAGGACGTGGCGATGAGGGTTGCACGGCGGGCCGGCGAGTACCGGCGGGGGGAATCGCTTCTCGACACGATGCTCCTTTCTTTCCTGGCCGTTCACGGCTTTGGCCAGGCTGTCTGTGCCGGGCCGTGACCGGCATCTTGAGTGTTAGGGGCCAACCAGGATCCGGCTGGGCGTGGATAGCTGAACGTCCTGCTCGGCGATGACGGCCGGGACGTCGGGTGGGGGCCGGTTCTACTCGGTGGATGAGGTTTCACCCGCCTTGCGTTGCCGGGGCAGTTCGCCTTTGGCTTTCAACTCCGCACGTCCGCCTCGGTGAGGCTCGAGGCCAGTTCGCCTGCGGGCCTGACGTTCTCTGCCGATGCGGTGGGTGTCTGACTACGGCGACCTTCATCGGCTCGGCCGTCGCGAGGGGAACCGGCGAGTCCCCGGCGGCCGTGTCGCCGCCGATCACACCGTCATCGAACCGGTGGCGGCAACCGCCGTGTGCTCAGGCAGTGTTCAACGACTCTTGCGGCGGTTGCGCACCAGGCGGACGACGTAGATCGGAGCGCCGATGATGGCGGTGATGACGAGGGCCCAGAACACGAAGTAGGCGGGGCCGGGATGGAAGCCGGTGGTGTCGTTGGCGGCGGCCAGGACGGCGGCGAGTGGCTGGTGGGGCATCTTCTGCTCCTCGGGTGTCGGCGGGGCTGGGTCAGATGACGCGGAGATTGGCGCCGGCCCGCTCCGGGGCGGTGTCGTGCATCAGGGCGATGTAGCCGTCCTCGACGGTGGCGCTGACTCGTTCCGCGTCCGGGGCGGGGGTACCGGAACTGATGACCCGGTAGGTGGTGCCGGTCATGCTGGGGGTGACGTTGACGGTGGGCAGGTCGGGCGGAGGGGTGGTGGCCGGCTGGGTGACGTGCCACACCATGCCCTCGGCGCGGGTGGCGAGGTCGCCGATGGCGCCCTGGAAGGCGACGTTGCCGTGCTCGATCACCACGACGTTCGGGCAGGTCTGCACGATGTCGTCGACGATGTGGGTGGAGAGCAGCACTGTCCGGTCGCCGGCCAGGGTGGCGAGCAGGCTGCGGAACCGCAGTCGCTCCTCGGGGTCCAGCCCCACGGTGGGCTCGTCGACGATCAGCAGCCGGGGGTCGTTCAGGATGGCCTGGGCGATGCCGACGCGGCGCTTCATGCCGCCCGAGTAGCCCTTCACCTTCCGGTTCGCGACATCGCCGAGCGAGACGAGTTCGAGGACCTCCTGGACGCGCTTGCGGCGGGCGCGCCGGTCGGTGATGCCCTTGAGCAGGGCCATGTAGTCAAGAAACTGGCGAGCCGTCAGCTCCGGGTACAGGCCGAGCTCCTGGGGGAGGTAGCCGGTGGTGGCCTTGACCTCCCGGCGTTGGCTGCGCGATGTCAGGTCGGTGCCGTCCACGCTGACGGTGCCCGAGGTCGGCTGCTGCACCCCGGTCAGGACCCGCATCAGCGTGGTCTTGCCGGCTCCGTTGGGGCCGAGCAGGCCGACCATGCCGGCGGGCAGCCGGAGGTTGACGCGGTCGAGGGCTCGGACCTGTCCGCGCCGGAAGGTGACGGTCAGGTCGGTGATGGTCACGTTGGGCGCGGTCATGACGGGCTCCTCCTGGTGAGCACGAGGTGGGTGATCGCGAGGACGGCGAGCGCCGCGAGGAGCAGGAAGACGATGCTGGTGACGGCGTCGGCGCCGGTCGCGTGCACTCCCCGCTGCTTGGCGTCGAACATGATGCCGTGGAACCAAGCACCGGACGGGTACTCGCCGATGGCTTCGAAGGGCGTGCCGGCGAGGGTGGGGATCCCGTAGCGCGGGCCGACCATGTTTCCCCAGATCCAGTAGCCGAACAGGCCCAGCCGGTACAGCGCGGGCCCGGTCAGGAGCGGGATGGTGACCGAGCAGGCCGAGATGAAGACCAGCCCGGGCAGGATGATGGCTGCGAAGGCCTCGATGCCGACCGGGATCACCCCGGCCCCGCGCCCGGATGAGGCCAGGTAGCCGAGCAGGCCCGCCCAGCAGAGGGCAACCGGTGTGATGGTCGCCGCGCCGGCGCCGATGGCCTTGCCCCATAGGCGTGGGCCGATGCCGGTGGGCGTTGATGTCAGGAGGTCGTTCAACTCCAGTCGGGCCTCCCGCCGGGCGCGGTCGGCGAGCACGGCGCCGACGCCGATCGGGGTCAGCATCGTGAAGTTGATCGCCCAGTCCGCGACCAGCGTGGAGAGGTCCGTGGTGCTGGTGAAGTCCGGCGGGAAGGGCCGTGAGCAGCGCAGGGCGATCAGCCCGATCACAACCAGCCAGACGGCCGGGCGGCGCACCTGCATCAGGTACTCGTAGCGGGCAGCCGCCACGGTCTTCGCCCACCAGCCCTGCGCCGTTGTCGGCGGGGCGGTTCGCTCAAGGACGGCGGTCATGCGGCATCACTCCCCAAGAATCGTTCGGGACGCCCCAGCAGCAGGCCGGCCACGACGACGGCGGCGACGCCGACGGCGGGCAGGGCGATCCGGTTGACGGTCCATTCGTGCACCGGGACCCGGTCGGCGACACCCATGAACATGAACTGCGTCCGCAGCACCGTGTGGGTCAGGATGTCGTGCGCCATGAGGAGTTGGGCCAGCCACACGCCGCCGATCAGGCCGCTCGCGGCGGCCGGGCTGCGCAGGGCGACCGCGATGAGCACCGCCAGCGCGACCAGCCAGACCATCGGCGGGGCCCACACCAGGACGTAACCGCCGGTGCCCTGCCCCACGGGCCACGCGTTCATGGCGTGGAACACGACCGCGTCCAGCAGCGTGGCCAGCGCCGCCGCGGCCACCACCAGGCCGGCGCGCAGGAACAGCACCCAGCGGTAGACCGTGGTGGTCATGACCAACTCTGCGCCGGAATCACGCCCCACGATCGACGAGGCCGCGACAGCGGTGCCGAGCGGGGCGAAGGCCGCCAGGACCGCGCCGGCCGCCCAGTCCAGCTCGCCCGCAGTGGCCCCGGAGGCGTGCATGGCGATCACCAGGATCGCGCCGGCCAGCGGCGCCGCCAGCGCTGTCAGCGGTGCGACGATGCCGGTGATCCGTATTTCCAAGCCGACGCGGGACCAGGTGGACCTGTTCATGTCCACCCGCCCGCGCGCAGGATCCCCGCCATGCTGCGAGGCGTGTGAAGGTATCGGGGCATGGCCTTAAGCCTGCTGGCGTCGCCTCGGCGGCGGTACGGCCGAAAGTACCGATCAGACGGGAACGGCCGGTACTTTCGGCCGGTACGGCAGCCTTGGGCGATTCCGTAGCCTTGAACGCTGTGAGCACAATTGATTGGCTGGCTGAACGAGCCAGGACGCGGGCCAATGTTCTGCTCGCACTGGTGTTCGCCGTGGTGCTGGCGGGTACGGCGTACCGCATCGCCGCCGCAGGTGGAGGCTGGCTGTTCGACTGCGGCGTCGGACTGGTGGTGTGTGCTGCGGCCCTGCTGCGGGAACGCGGCAGGACGATCGCGGCGGCTGTCGGCCTGGGCGTCGCGGCCGCCGCCACCATCGCCTCCCGCCTCGGTCACCTGGCCGGCGAGCCCGGCGTCGCGGCATCCCTGGCCCTGATCGTCCTCGGCGGCTCCTCCGTCCGGACACTGCCGCCCCGCCGGGCCGTCGTGATCGCCGCTGCCGGGTTCGCCGTCATGGGCCTCGGCCGGCTCACCGCCACCCCGAGCCTGCCTGCTCATCCCGCCCCGGTCCAGCTGGGCCTGCTCGGCTGGGTCCCCGCCATCGGAGCCGGGCTGGCCTTGCGCTTCCTGGACTACCGTCGCCAGGCCGCCATCGAGATGATGCGGCGGGACGAGCGTCTGGCCCTGGCCCAGGAACTGCACGACGTCGTCGCCCACCACGTCTCCGGCATGGTGGTGCAGACCCAGGCGGCCCGGATCGTCGGTCGCAAGCAGCCAGAAACACTGGACGCCACCCTGGCGGGCATTGAGCAGTCGGGCACCGACGCACTGGATGCCATGCGCCGCGTGGTCGCCCTACTCCGCGACGCCGACGACGCCGCGACCGCCACCGCGGGACCCGAACAGCTCACCGAACTCGTCCAGCGCTTTAAGCAGCACGGCCCAGCCGTGCACCTCACGCTGCCCACCGACCAGCGGCCGTGGCCACCCGAAGTGACCACCACCGTCTACCGAGTGGTCCAGGAGTCCTTGACCAACATCGCCCGCCACGCCCGCCACGCCCGCTCGGCCACCGTCACCATCACCCGGGACTGCACGAGCGTCAGCGTCGAGATCGACGACGATGCCCCGCACTCCCCGCTCCGGCGCTCTCACCGCAGCGGCTACGGCCTGGTCGGAATGCGCGAGCGCGTCGAGGCCCTGAGCGGCACCCTCAACGCCGGTCCACGGCCGGACGCCGGCTGGTCGGTGCACGCCACCCTGCCGGTCCCCTCCGGAGACGGCCGTTGAGCATCAGCGTCCTGATCGCCGACGACCAGGCGATGATCCGCAGCGGCCTGCGACTCATCCTTGAGGACCAACCCGACATCACCGTTACCGCCGAGGCACGCGACGGTGCCGAAGCGGTCGCCCTCGCCTGCCGACTGCGGCCCGACGTCTGCCTCGTGGACATTCGCATGCCCGGCCTCAACGGCATCGAAGTCACCCACGCCCTGGCCGGCCCCGGCGTCGCCGACCCGCTTCGCATCGTCATCGTCACCAACTTCGAACTCGACGAATACGTCTACGGCGCGCTCCACGCCGGCGCCGTCGGCTTCATCCTCAAAGGCGCCGGCCCCACCCTGCTCGTCGAAGCCGTCCGCGCCGCGAATGCCGGCGACGCCCTGGTCTCCCCATCGATCACCCTGCGGCTGCTACGCAACCTGGCCCCCACGAAGGCCTCGACCGCCCGGCAGCCCATCCAGCCGCTCACCGAACGAGAGGCCGAAGTCATCCGCGCCGTCGCTCGAGGACGCACCAACCAGGAAATCGCCGCCGAACTGTTCATCTCATTGAGCACTGTCAAAGGCCGCCTCACTGCCATCCAGAACAAACTCGGCGCACGCAACCGAGTTGAGATCGCCGCCTGGGCTTGGGAGACCAAACTAATATAATGATTCTAGTAAATAGCTGGTTTCGACGCCGATGGCGACGGCGCAGCCAGCGTTAGACGGTGCAGACCTAGCTCTTCCAAGGGGCACCGACATGATCTCGGGATGGTTGAGTTCCACACAGAGCGACCGGGTTAGGATTAGGTGCGATGCATAGCCATTCAAGCCCAGCGGCCAGTTTGGGTGCTCTGCGGGTGCAGGGAATTCCTCCAGAACTGTGGACTTTTAATCCGCAGGTTCGGTGCCCGGGAGCCATTCGGACATTCACAAAGCCGCAGGTCACCTCAGCGACTTGCCTTTCTCACGCCGTCCCGCCGACGACCGTTGCGAAGCTGTGAAGAGGAATGACGGATGGTCTGGCGCTGCCCGACCGCCATTACCGCGTTACACCGTCGTTCCTAGAGGTGTTGACATGGCGCTCCCCGCGCACACGGGGATCGTTCGTGGATCGCTGCCATGCGACAAATCACCGCGCCTCGTGAGCAGACCGGTTGTCCGCTGTGGGCGGGCGGGAGTTCGACATAGCGGGCGGGGTTGTCGGTGATGAGTCGTTCGCGGATCGCGGCGTTCAGCGCGGTGCGCAACGTGGCGTGAATGCGTTTGAGGGTGGCGGCGGTCACCGGTCGCCCGGACGCTGAGCTCCCGCGCAGGATCACGGTGAACATGTGCTGCAGATCCCGGATGTCAAGGTCCTGGAGCGGGATGATGCCGAGATGGGGATGAAGGTAGTCGTTGACGTGGCTGGCGTACCCGCGCAGTGTCGACGGCCGTAGTGAGATACGGCTGGTCAGCCACATGTGCAGCCACTGCCCGGTAGTCAGCAACCGACCGCGCGGATCACCCGATCCCGGCGTCGTCAGCTGCTGCAGCGCCTGGGTAGCCGCCGCGCGGGTGGGAAAGCCACCTCGCCGGATACGGCGACGGCCGGTGCTCAACCCGGCGGGGATGTCCAGGGCGTAGTACCAACTTCCATGTCCTCGCCGCCGCAGCATCGAGCATCGCCGTCCGAGCTGTTCGCCCGCGCTGGTGCGGCACCCGCACCGCTTGTACACCGAGCCCTTCGCGTTCATGACCGCCCCCCGGGTAGGCGTAATGGTGCAGACACACCCAGCATGCGCCTGCGCCATATCACGGTGCTCCACGGGTTACGGTGCCATGTCCGCTGACCAGCGAAGATTCCCGCGACTCGGGACAGCGAACCCGACGACCGGCGGGGTGGCTCGGCAAGCCGGCAACCTGATATTTGATCTGGGCGATCGCGCCGGCGGCTTCCTTTCTTGATCAGGGACAGGGACGGCAAGTTCACTGGAATGTTCGATGAGGTGTTCAATGCCGAGGGCATCCGCGTGGTACTCACTGCTTCGCAGGCCCCTCGGATAAACGCGATCGTGGAAAGGTGGGTGAGCAGCGTACGCCGTGAACCCCTCGACCGGATCCTCATCATCACACCTACACAAGGTCCTCGCCGAGGACGAGACCCACTTCAGCACCCATCGCGTTCTTCGGCGCGGATCACGTGCCTGATGTCCATGAGCATGTCACCGACGACGTTTCCCAGCAGGAATATCGGCAAGCCGTCCGCGCGCAACGACAAAATCTTCCAGTAGTGCGTTGTCGAACGATAACTTTCGGTGAATAGTGCCAATGGCGATGAAAGCGCACTGGAAGGGTCGCTTGGGTGAAGTCGCGACATCAGTGTGTCCCTGACAGGGCATGGACGCCGATGGTCCATCTAACTTCTGTTAGCCGTTTAGGTTTTCTGTTATTGTCATGTGCCTTAAAGTGGCAGATGGTCGATGTTCGGCAAGAGGGAGATAGCTGAAATGACAACACGAGGAGACGCCCCCATCGGCCAGTACGGAGCCGTATCTCGGGACACCACCATAAGCGTTCCCCCGCTGCGTGTCTTCCGGACGGCGATGGGGCTACTCCTGCTGACATCGTCCGCCTGCACGTCGGCTAACCCCACCCCTTCAAGAAACCTGACGACATCGCCAGCCTCTGTGCCCTTGCCGACCGTACATCCCACGTTCGGCACCTCGCTGCCACCATGGCGGCCCCCCATCAACGTGCTGGGCGGCGCCGAAGCTGCGGGCCTACGTATCGGGCCGAACCAGGGCACTGCCCGACGTTTCGTGAGCCACCTCGACGTCTTCGTCGGCGGTAAGCGGACTCCGGTGCCGGCGACGCTTGGAGTCGAAGGGAACTACGCCTCCGAGCTGCATACGCGCGACGCGACTGGCACAATCGAGGTCGCGTCATCCGATCCAGACAAACGCTTCGTCCTAGGCCAGCTCTTCATCGAATGGGACGTTCGGCTCACCCCCGCCTTCCTGGGCGGGCTGACCGTCGATGCCGCACATCCTCTGACCGCCTTTGTTGATGGGGCAAGGGTGACCGGGGATCCGGCCAGCATCGAGTTGACACCGCACCGAGAGGTCGCGCTGGTCTACGGTGCCCCGCCGCCCCGCGTTCCCTCGTCCTACGTCTTTCCTGCCCGCTCCTGACTGCCGCCGCGAGGCGTCGTCCGCGGTCCCAGTGTTTCTTCTGCTGCACGAAGACGAGTACATGCTCTGCGACGACGCAGGCTCCGGGGCAGTTGCGGCCAGATTTTGCTGGCCATCTCGCGCAAAGTGGTGTCCACGAACGCCCAGCGCTGGCCTCTCTAAGCGCCTCTTTGTTATCGGAAGCGGGTGGTCGGAATACGGTTGCTTCCACGGACGTGGTGTACGAGTTTCCGCTGATCAGAGGCGTGGCGTCGTGAACTGAGACGGCCATCGCGTGATCCTTCGAGATGCGAAGTCAAGATCGATGGAGACCAACGCGATGGCCGTCAGTGACAGTGTGGACCCTGCTGGGTGGTTCGCCGAGCAGATCGGGGCGTGTGAGCCGGATCTGCGGCGGAAGATGGTTAAGACCATGGCCGAGGCGCTCATGTCGGCTGAGGCCGATGCCCTGTGCGGGGCCGAGTACGGGCAACGCTCAGGCGAGCGCGTCAACCGTCGCAACGGCTACCGGGAGCGGGACTGGGACACCCGGGCGCGGCCCACTACAACCGGTGCAGACCCCCAGTCTTCGAATCTTCGACCTCCCGTCGACGGCACAGACGTGACCCGCCTGCCGATCGGCCCGGATCAAACGCCACCAGATCCTGGAGGCTTGATTAACGATTACGAAAAAGCATGCTGACCAGGACACGCTCAGCTGCGGGTCGTACATGGATGGTCATGGCGGAATTTTGACACCCTTCAGGGCCGGGACGGATGACGGGGTACGGGCGACCGGCTCGGATCAGCGCCCGCCACCGTCAGTCGCCCGCGGCGGTGACCGGTGAGCCGACGATCCAGTCGGCGATGATCCGGCATGCGGCCGGATCCCAGGTCAGTCCGGCGCCGGTCGACCACAGGAAGTAGTCCATGACGACGGCCAGCAGCCAGCCCTTCGCCCGGTCGCGGTCGAGCTCAGCCACCTCGGTGAATCGGTCGAACCTTTCGGGCACCTCGTGTTCGCCCACGAAGCGGTTCCAAATCAGGGGCGGCAGGGCGAACTCGGCGTCGCCGAGCACCCCGCGAGGATCGATCGCCAGCCACGGCTCGCGCTGTCCCGCCAGGATGTTGCGGAAGTGCAGGTCATGATCGACCAGCAGGCGCCCGGCGCCGGGTGCCAGCGCCCGACAGGTCTCGATGGCCGCGTCCAGCAGCCGGCGCGGCAGCGGGCGTCCCAGGTTCTGCCACTCAGTGAGCCAGCGCTCCGGCCACGAGGCGACGTGCTCGGCGAGCGTGGGAAGCCCGTCCACGCCGGGCACGGCCAGCCGACGCAGCACCAGAGCCGCGGCCTGCACCGCCTCGTCGAGCGGGACATCGTCCAGGGACCGGCCAGCGTCGAGGCGTTCTAGCAGGAGAGCCCCGTGCTCGGGCTCGACGGACACCAGTTCGACCATGCCGCGACCCTGCCATGCCGCAAGCGACACCACCTGGTTGTCCACCTCGGCCGAAGGCCTGGACACCTTCAGCGCATAGGCGTCCGGGCCACGCCGTACCGGGACGACGACGCCGAGGAAACCGTGCATGACATCGCCGTCGAGCGTGAGTTCCCACCGCGACACGAGTTCCCGGGCAAGATCCGGGAGCGCCTTAAGCCAGGCGACGCCGCTCTCCCCCGCGTGCCCTTCGACGCCCGCGGCGAACTCCGGCGGGACCTCCAGACGCCAGTCGGCCGACGATGCTCGCTGATCGTTGTTCACGCTGTTCCCTTTGCCAGGTGGATGCTCGCGGGGACGTTGCCGGAGCATGGTGGGTCGGTGTAGGCCTGCGAGTGCAACTCGTACAACTCCGCGTAGTGGCCGTCGTGGGCCAGCAGGGCATGGTGGTCGCCCGCCTCGATCAACCGACCTTGGTCCATGACGAGGATCAGGTCGGCGTCGACCACGGTGGAGAATCGGTGCGAGACGATGATCGTGACCCCGCCGGTCGTGCTGGCGACCGTACGGGCCCGGGCGAGGTGTCGCTCGAAGATCGCTTTTTCGCTGGGCGCGTCGAGCGAGGCCGTGGGCTCGTCCAGGACGGACACCAGGGTACGCGACCGCATGCAGCCACGTGCGAGGGCGGTCTTCTGCCACTGGCCTTCGGACAGTTCCGTCCCCCCGAAAGCAGCGCCCAGCGGGGTGTCGAGCCTATAGGGAAGGCGGGACAGGACCGGTTCCAGTCCGGCGTCGCGTACCGCCTGGGCGATCTCCTCATCGTCGTCGATGTGCGCGAGCGACCCGAGACCGATGGCCTCGCGGATCGTCGTGCGGTAGCGGCCGAAGTCCTGGAACACGGCGCTCATCGTGTTCCGCCACGCCGCGACGTCCAGGGCCGAGAGATCAACGCCATCGACGGTGATGCGGCCCGAGTCCGGCCGGTAGAAACCGGCCAGCAGTTTGATCAGGGTGGTCTTGCCCGAACCGTACTCCCCGACCAAGGCCACGACCGAACCGGCGGGCAGGTGGGCTGTGAAGTCCTCGATGGAGGGGTCGGTCCGGCCGGGGTAGCGGAAGGTGACGTGTTCGAAGGAGATGCCGGTGCGGAGCTTGTCGGGGAAGGCGGCGCTGGAGGAGTCCGCGTGCGACCGGGTGTGGAAGTCGCGCAGCCACAGGTACGGATCAAGCAGGCGGGCGTACCCGCTGGTCTCGCCGGTGCGGCGTACCGTCTCCTGCACCGAGAGGTAGAGCTGGGACGCGACGGTCACGACGAACACCACGTCCCCGAGGGTGCCGCGCCCGTCCATCACCAGCCGGGTGATGACGGCGAGCCCGACGCCGAACCCGCAGGTGAAGACCGACCAGCCGGCGACGGTGTACGCGGCGGCCATCATGCTCGCGCGGACCCGGCCGCGTAGCGCCCGGTCCCAGGCCTCGGCCTGGGACCGGAGCAGGTCCGCCTCGACGCCGGCCACCCGGATCTCCTGTCCCGATTCCGGCTCGGTGCACAGCTCGAACAGGTGGCGCTGAAGTCGTGTTGGCTCCGCCGCGTCGAGCTCGGCCGCCCGGACCCGTGCACGGCCCCGCCCGTCGAACCACAATGGGATGACGGCGAATACCAGAAGGCCGAGCAGTAGCGGGCTGACGCTGGCCAGCAGACCTAGGGTGAGGATCAGTCTGATCGCGTGCGCTAGGCCCTCCAGCGCGCCCCAGGCCGAGTCGACGACGGCCCACGCCTGGCCGCGCAGCACGGTAACCCGGTCGAGGTAGTCGCTGCGTTCCAGGTGCTCCAGCCCGTCGATGTCGGTGGCGAAACCGAGGACGCGCGGCTCGATGTCCCGCATCCCGACCATCTCCACCAGGCGCATCCTGAGGTTGAAGCCGGTGCGGGCGACCACCGCGTCCAGGGCGTAGGCGACGGCCGCGCAGACGGCGGCCAGCGCCATCCGCGTGTGGTCGCCCCGTACGGTCGCGTCGACGGTCGTCCGCAGCGCCAGGCTGATGAACGCGAACGCCGACGTGTTGATGATCAGGCACAGCATGGCGAGCGCCGTACGGCACGGGTGCCGCCGTCAGCAGAGGACCAGCATCTCCCGCCAGAGCCCGAGGTACCTCACGCGGGTTCGCCCTTCACGTGGTTGGTAATCGGTTCGGCGTCGTAGCGGTCGTCGTAGCCCCGCCGGAACCGTTCCGCTTGGATCGTGAACATGGCCGCGTACGCGCCGTCGGCGGCCATCAGCTCGTCGTGCGTCCCCGACTCGACGATGCGGCCGTCCCGGAGAAAGACGATCCGCTCCGCCTGCCGCACCGTGGACAGCCGGTGGGAGATGAGGATGACCGTAGTCGTGCCGACGAGCTCGGCGAGGTGGTGGAAGACCTCGAGTTCGGTACGTACGTCAAGGTGGGCAGTCGGCTCGTCGAGCACGATGACCCGAGCACCGGCGCCGATCGCGTATCGGGCCCGGGCAAGGACGACCTGCTGCCACTGTCCCCCGGACAGGTCGACGCCGCCGCTGCGCCCGCGTGAGAGCGGGGTCCGCCACCCGGACGGCAGGCCACGGACGAGCGCGGGCAGGCCCGTGGTCGCCGCGGCGGCCTCCAGCGCCTCGACGCTGGGCGCCTGCCCTGGCACGTCGCCGCCCTTGCCCAGCGCGATGTTGTCGGCCAGGGAGAGCTGGTACCGGATGAAGCTCTGGAAGACGACTGCGATCCGCCGCCGCCAGCCGGGGAGTCCGCCGGTCTCCTGGTCGGCGATGGGCCGACCGTCGGCGAGGATCCGTCCGGTGGTGGGCGTGTAGAGGCCGGCCAACAGCTTGATCAAGGTCGACTTCCCGGCGCCGTTCGCCCCGACGACGGCCAGGAGCTCACCTGGCCGAATCTCCAGATCAAGACCGTCGAGCACGGGCTCGACGGCCCCTTCGTAGGAGAAGCCGACGCCGTCGAACCGGATCGACGGGGGACCGTCCACGGGGCCCCGCGGTGAGCGCGTGGCGCGAGCCGCGCTCGTGGCGTACCGGCCGGAGGTCGGCGCGGGAGACTCGGCGCCGCACACCTGCCGCCGGAGCTTGTGCAGCGCACGGATCACCGGAAGAGCGCCCTCGATCGCGTATCCGTCCGACATCGGGGTGATGGCCGCGAACACTCCCCAGCTCGCCGTCAGTGCCGCCGTCGTCCGCGCCACCGACCCATCGGCGCCGGTACTGAAGATCACCACCTGGAAGACCACGACGAGTGAGCAGGCGATCAACAAGAACGTGACCCACTGGGTGCGCAGTGCCATGTCGCTGGCGTGCCAGACCGGATTCATCTGGCGGTGCATGTGGTGCTGCCGTCGGTCGAGCGCCCAGCGGCCGAACCCGAAGATGCGCAGTTCCTTGCCCTCTTCAGGGCTTGTCATCACCTTCTGCCAGTACTCGGACCGACGCCCGTCGAGGACTCCCGCGGCCAGGGTCCGGTTGATCCCCAGCCACTGTCGGCGGGTTCGCGAGCGGATCACGAGGGCCGGGATTACCAACAGCGGCAACAGCCACAACGCATACGCCGCCACGACCGCCGCGGACAGCCCGGCGCCCAGGAAGCGGAACACGAGGCCGAGTTGTGCGAGCGCTCCTTCCCCAGGCCGTTTCTCCGACCAGGTCCTCACGTCGGCGGAGGCCAGCCGGATGAGGTCCCGCGTCCGCTCCCTCTCCAGTTCGGCGATGTCGGGGTCGAGCAGGGCCAGCCGCATCACCTCCGTCCGGTGCGCTCGGTCGATTCGCCCGGCGTCGGTGACAGCCACCGGTCCAGGTGCGGCCACTTGATCGCCAGGATGGCCTCGAACCGATGCACCCGGATCTTGGGCGCCCGCGGCTGGGGGTCTGGCGGGAGCGGATGCTTGGCCACGAACACGCCGGCGCCTTTGCGCGAGGTAGTCAGGCCCTCCCCGTGCAAGCACCCGCAGCGCGGCGTGGACCGTGGCCCGCGCGATCTTGTAGTGCTCGGCGAGCTCGCGGGGGGGGGCAGCTTGTCGCCCGGGGCCAGGTCCCCGAAGCGGATCCGGGACCGCAGCGCGTCGGCGACCTGCAGGTAGGGGGCGAGCGTGTCGGCGGCATCGGCCCGTCGTACTGGAACGCTCATTGGCGATAGCGAGGCCCGAGGCCGGGAGATAGCGCCATCCACCGTTCCGATGCGCCCATTGATCTCGGCTCGCCTCATCTGCGGGCCCCGGGTGATTACGATGCAGTGGGGGTGTCCGGAGGGACATGGCCGCGACCCCGGATCCCTGGCCCGAGGCTGGGCCCGGCGGGTGTCCGAACCCCGGAGCCCAGCCCTCTCATGCCTTCCCCGGCGACCACCCGGGTCAGTGACGATGGCGCGGGTGGCGCGTTCGGTGATGTCCAGGGTGGCGGCGAGGTCACGGTGGCGCAGGTCGGGGTCGCGGGCGATGGCGATCAGGATGCGGGCGTGGTTGGTCAGGAACGTCCATCGCCGGGCCGGGGCCGGGCCCGGGTGGATCGGCGGGTTCCATCGCGTCCTCTCCGGCTGCTCGGCATCACTGGGGCACAGGAACCATATTTCCTGCGTTCCTCGGCGATCCGTTCGTCCCCTACCACGTAGAACGTTCCCCTGAGAGGAATGTAAGTCCTGCCGCAGGAGGAGCGGCCGGAAGCGGTCGGTACATTACGGGTATCCCCCGATTTACAGGCAGGATTATTCATGGTAATGCGCTCAGCGAACCGCCTTTAGTGATCAGCACTGTTTGACGGTTTGCGTCTATGGGCTAACACTCTGCGGCGTGATCTATCTAACAAAAGATATCTTCGCCGCAGCAAGCTCGAAGCTGACTTCATTGAACTCGACGAGTTGCTGTGATGTATTCGCTTGAGAAATCCCCCATGATGGACGTGTGCACGAAGAGAGGGAAGGTCGACATGCAGACCACTCGCCGCATCGCACTAGTAACGATCCCCGTCTTGGCCGCCTCCGCGCTCGTTGCTGGCACTAGTAGCGCGTTTGCCGCGACGGCGGAAGCCAAATCTCTAATATCCCACAATATCGACGCTGACGCGATAACCACTGGAGTGGTTACTCGCTCTGGGGAGCCCCTGGCGAACGCAGACGTAGCGGCCCAAGCGTGGCCGAAAAGTCTGTGCTCGACGAGGTTCCGGAAGGCGGAACGGTTAATCTCCAGACTTTCGCCGTCACCAAGACTGACGCCAGCGGGCGTTTCGAAATAAAACTACCCAAGGCCCTTGATTCTCGTTACGTCGGCGACGATGGGAGTGTCGACCTGCGCATCCTCGCGTCCGATCGCAAGAATTCGGTCATGTGGCAGTACACGGCCACGCGCCCGAAGAAGACGACGGCGACCAAGAGCGATAAAGCCATCTGGTCGACGGCGAAATCTGATGCCGCGAAGCAAAGCCAGCCGGCCGATCTCCGCTTTGATCTGAGTCCGACGTCGCCGCAGGCGTTTGATGCGCATGACGATCCCGCTGGTTGGGTCACCGATAACAGCGCGAAGCTGACCAAGGACGCGGCGGCCAGCGCCCGGTCAACGGTGCTATTGCCGCATTCCGCAGCGAATCTCGGCGCCTCGAATACCGCAGCGCCCTGCGGCCAAGCGAAGGGGACTCTCTACACCCAGAATCCTGAGCGGTTTGCCGTCGTCTCCACCTGGTCTGGCGCAAAGGGTACCGTTTACCAGTCGCAAAGCGTAAGCCATACGCTGGGATTGGGAATCCAGGTTGATGGGCCTTCGGGCGCATGGAAACCCAACGGAACGGCTTCGATCAATCTCACAAAGGGTGCTGGCGCTCAGTTGCCGGGAGTTGTTGACGCAACGGTCGGCAATGAGGTCAACTATCGTTTGTGGATAGGCACTGGCGACTGTGCGAAAATCTCGGAAATTCGCCCTGAGAGCACATACGCCTTCCTAAGCATCGCCGAGCGACATGGGCATGTCGCTTATACACACTGCAGTACGGCATTCCATGGCGCGACGTACTGGAAGGACAGCGGAAAGAATCTGACCTACGGCGCGGGAGTCGCACTCGGCTGGATGAATGTTTCCGCTCAGTCGGGATGGAATGGTAACACCAAGATTGAATGGGTCGTCACCCAGGACAGCAAACTGTGCGGGTCCGCGTCTACCGGCTGGGCGTCGTCTCCGGACATGAGTGCTGACAAGCTTTGATCATGTTCTGTACTTCGAAGGCCAGCCGTCTCGGCAGGCTGCTCTGTCTTAGCCTGGCCGCATCGCTGATGGGCACGGCGTGCTCCAGCGGGGGCCAGGCCGGGCGGGAGGAGAACGACGACGGACACCGGAACTCCTCAGGAGCGTCGCACCTCGTTCGTCCGAGTTCCGGGGGATCGGCCGGCATGGCACTACCGTCGAAGCAGGGCCGGGCCTACTCCGCCGGGCTTGGCGTGCTCTGCCTGGACGCCCCTGGAGACGTTCGGCTGACCAGGATCGATGCGCTCGCGTCCAACCAGGCGATCACGATTCGCGGGTTCGCCGTGCGGGCGAATCCCGCCATCGCGGGAAAGATGCAGATCGCCTTGGAGCCCGGATCACTGAGGGCAGCCGGGTTCAACCCGGCCAGCCCCCAAACGGTGGACGGAACCTGCGCCCCCGGAGCGGTGCGGGGCAGCGGCCAAGAGGATCCCGGACGCGAGGCCGTCGAGTTGGGCGTTGAGCTGGTTCGGACCGGCCAGGGGTCTGGCCGTATCGACGGTTTCCGTCTCACCTACCAGTCGAAGGACAAGAGCGAAGAACTCCGGATCCCCATGACCGTCATCTTGTGTAGCGACAGCGACAGGACTACGGAGGAGTGCAATCACCGATGACCGCGGCCGGTAGTCACACCGTCCGAGATCTCTCGTTTAGCGGCTGAGCTGCCGAAAGTAGCACGGCCGGCAACGCTCCTGGATCGCCGCGCAGGCAGGTGACAACCTCACCAGAGACTGAGCCGGCGGATGGCGGCCGGCTCAGTTGGCTTGATGCGCGCCAAGACATCGAGCTCCTCCGGCCCTGCCGCCCGTCCCCGGCCCGGTCAGCTACTGTAAATCGACGAGCGGCTGGCCGCGTGAGGCGGGGCAAGCGCACCGGTAAGGCCAGCGTTCTTGACGAGGCGCCCCCACCGGGGACTTCTCTTGAAGCGTCTCCCGATCGCCGCGCCCCCAGGCAGCTCGCCGTTCTCCGCCCGGTACGCCAAGGCCCACTCCCAGGCCTCCCGCTGCAGGCGCCTACGAAGATCGGACACCTCCGATGCGTCGTCTCCGGGGCCCTCCGGTAGTGACTCGCCCGCCACGGGTTCAGGCTCCGCATCTCCTTCATCAGGAGTGTCGTGTTCGGCCGGATCCCACAGACGCATCCGCAGCTGGCCCTCCAGCAGGTGATAGGCCCCGACGAAGGCGAACGAAGGCCAAGCGGCGATCACACGCCCGACCACCGTAGGCTCGGCGACCTCAACATTGGCCGCCACTGAGCAGAGAGTTCTCAGTGCGGAGCGTCAAGCTGCATAGGAATCCGTTGTGGTGGTGTCCGGCCGCGACACGGTCCGCGTCAGCGGAGGCTGAGAATCGGCCCTCGGCGTCCCTCAGCGGTGATCCGGATCTCCTTGACCTTCAGGTTGTCGCGGACGTCCTGGTAGCGGCCTTGGCGGGCGAGCGCTTCGGTGGCCTCGGCCGACCCCGAGCGCAGCTTCTCCCCGATGATGTAGTGGTGATCACCGGTCCGCAGGTGCAGGCGGTTCTCCTCCGAGGCGAAGCCGCGGTCAGCGACCCATACGATCCCTGACAGCGTCCAGTCGCGCATGTCGTCCTTGACCTGCCGGATCAGCGCTGAATCCCCGGTGGCTCCTGGCCAGGACCACACCCGGACCGGGATGCCGGTGCGGGTGACCCCCATCCCGATCACGACCTGGGGCAGGTCGTCGCGGTGGTCCTTGGACTTGCCGAACGACCGGAACCCCCGCCGCTTATGATCGTCGGCTGCCTGCTCGGCAGGTACGACCTGGCCGAACTCGTCGCGAGCAACCGCCGCATCGGCGTCCTCTGTCTGGAAGTAGGTGCTGGTGGTGTCGAAGAACAGCAGATCCATTTCGAGGTTCAGCAGGTTGGCGACCTGACCGAACACCTCTTCCTCGAGCGTGGAGGAGATCTCCAGCAGTCCGGATAGTGCAGTCGCGGGCGTTGGGGAACGGCCGCCCGCCGTTGGGTCGATCGTCGCTCGGCGTCCGCGTGTGCGACAGTGCCGAACATCCCGAACCCGAGCCTCGTCCTACCAGGGGTTTCTTCACGTTCCAGAACGGCTGTAGGGGCATCATCGGGTTAGAGGTCGTGCCGGAGTTCGGCGAGGGTGTTCTCGGCGATCGGCTGGGCTTTTTCGGGGTCGGCCAGTGGACGCCGGTGGCCCAGCCGAGGCGTTCGAAGGTCCGGATCAGGCCGGCGGACACGTCGATCTGGTGGGGGGCGATGCCGTGCCGGGCACAGGCCAGTGCGGAGTGGTGCCCGTTGGCCGGCTCTCCCCAAAAAGGCATCAGCGCGAACGGCCACAGGTCGGTTGATCGATCGAAGCGGCGGCTCGGGTGAGGGCGTGTTCCGATCGAAGAGCCACGCCGAGATCTACTGGTGACGGCGGCCAGGCGGGATGGGGTGGTGCTCATGGTCCCTGCCAGGGCCGGCGACCGTCGGGAGTGCGGCGGTCATCGTTGAGCGGAGGGTCCTGGCCCGGAGGTGCCACGAGTGTCTGTGGCCCCTCGTCGATGACATCCTGCCGGCTGCGGGCAGCCGGCCGGTTCGAGCGTCGCCTGGTGCGTACCAGCAAGGGCAGCAGCAGCCCGGCGGCACCGGCGAGCATCAAGATGACACCCGCCATGTGCAGGTCGATACCGCGTACGGACCCGGTCAGGGCGAACGTAAGGATCGCCCCGACGACGATGAGGGCGATACCGCCGCCGATCGGCATCACGCACCGCCCTCTCGCCGACCCAACCGCGAGGTCGGGGGTCTCACCTGTGGCCTACCCGACGACCGAAGCGCCGGCCGCTACTTTGCCCGGTGACCAGGTGGTAGGCGAGCAACAGGACTGCCGCGCCCACGATGGCCGTGATCCAGGTTGAGAGATCGAAGAATCCCCGGGTGCCGGCGACGTGGAACAACCGCGTCGCCAGGAAACCGCCCAGCAGGGCACCGGCGATACCGATCAGGGTGGTGATGACCAAACCGTTGCGGTCCCTGCCGGGGACCAGCATTCTGGCGACCATCCCGGCCACGAGTCCGAGAATGATCCAGGCGATGATGCCCATGACCGACTCCTAAACAGCAGTGAATCGAGGTCTGCGAAAGGTCGGTCTTCCAGGCCGGTCGACGCAGTGGGCAGATCACCCGCGGGAGTGCGGGCGTCGGCTGTCGTGCTCGTTCATCCCTCAGCCAACCCCACTCGCGCCGCGCGGGAAACAGCCGATCCCGGAAGAGCCCATCACCGCAACCGATCACCCTGCGATGGGCATCTTGACGCCCGCTCAATACGGCTTCTTCCTATTACGAGCGGCCAACCACCGTTCTCGTCGGTCGTCAAGCGTCGGCGTCGTCGGGGCGCTCCACTGTCCGGCCTTCCCCGCTCGTCCCCCTTGATACACGGGTCAGGTCGACCACCCACGGCCGGTTCGGCGCGGGTGCGGTGAAGTCGCGCTCACCAGGTCGGGTGCCGTCATCGGAGGCCGTCAGCAGCGGGCGCCGGGCGGCAGCGGCGGCCGGGTGTCGCGACCCGTGGCCGGTGGCGGCATGAACGCCGGGAGAGCGCCGCGCGGGTGCGGCGCGGTCGACGTGGCCCGGCCCAGCGCCGGCGGATCGATCGTGCCGCGCGTCCGCACGTACCGGATGAACCCCTCGTGGTCGAGACTGTGCCGCACCGCGTCGGTGTACTCGGTGAACGCCGGGTACCCGTCATATGCGAGCACCGTGTAGGCGTTCGTCGCGATCCGGTACGTCGCGTGCAGGTCGATCGGCGCACCGTTGATCCGCAGGTTCGCGGGGTCGATGCGCTCCCCGACCGGCTTCGTCGGGTCGTACGTGTAGCGGGCCTCGGCGGAGACCGCGACCGGGCAGTATCGCACCGAGCCGTCGGGCTGTGTCTGCCACTGCTGTTCGAGTCCGCGATGGAAGGCGTCGCCGGTCATTGAGACCGTGACGATCGGGGAGTCGAACCCGTACACGGTCCACGCCTCGCCGAAGAGGATCGTCCCGTCGGTGTCCGCGGCGTTGGCCCCCTTCACGTACGGCAGGTCGCCGGACAGCGGGCTCCGTCCCTTCGGCGGTAGGACCGGCGTGAACGCGAACTGCGCGTGTCCGTCGTTGCTCCGCAGGGTGTCCCACCGGATGAAGTCGGCGACCAGGTTGCCGAGCGTGCTCTCACCGTCGGCGTTCGGCATCCGGGTGAGATCGCCGGTCTGCCGCGCGATCGGCGTGGCGTAGAGCTTGTCGGAGCTGCGGGACCAGTAGTCGGCGATCTCCTGGATCTGCGGATCGACCGGCACGTCCCGGGTCACCGCATGGTTGGTGGACGTGGTCAGCTCGCGGATGACATGACCGGTGTCCCGGTCGAGCTTCAGGTGGATCTCGTTGATGACCTGGCCGTAGTAGCCGGCCTCGACGACGGGACGCGGCACGCCGTTCGGGTCCGGGATCATCATGTTGAAGCGGCAGTGCCAGTGACCGGTGATGATCGCGGCGATGTCGGGGTCGGCCTTCGCCGCCAGATCGAACGCCGGGCCGGTCGGGTTCACGCCCGAGTTGAAGTCCGGCCCGGCGTACCCACCCTCGTGCATGACGATGACGATCGCCCGGACGCCGCGGCGCTTCAGCTCCGCCGCCGACCGGTTGGCGGCCGCCACGAAGTCGGTCGTGGCGAGCGTCGGCTGATACGAGCAGTTGAATCCGGGACCGTCGACGCAGCCGTCGACCGTGACGTGGACGAACCCGATCGGCAGCCGGCGCCCGCCCCCCGCGTCGACGTACTCGATGTTGTACGCCGGGACGATCAGCCGGCCGTTGTCCCGGTACAGCACGTTGCCGCTGTAGTACCGGAAGTCGGCGCCATGGAAGCGACGGCCGGTAGAGTCGACGAAACTGTCGAACGGCTCGTCGAGATGGTACGGCGCGCCCTTCTCCATGTGGTCGATCAGGAACCGCGGGCTCTTGTCCAGCTCATGGTTGCCGACCGAGGAGAACTGCAGCCCGAGAGCGTTCAACACCTCGATCGTGGGCTCGTTGTTCTGCGAGTCGACGTAGTAAGGCCAGCCCGAGAAGTTGTCGCCGGCCGAGCAGAAGATCGAGTTGTGGTTGCCCTCGCGGAGCCGGTTCAGGTGCGTGGCAAGGTATCCGACGCCACCGACGGTGAGCTTCACCCCGTCGGCGCCGGTGATGACCCCGCCGTCGTTCGGCGCCGGCGGCTGCAGGTACCCGTGCAGGTCGGTGATGTTCAGCAGTTGGACGTCGACGTACCCGGTGCCACTGGCCGGGTCCGCCGAGGCGCGGGTGGAAAACGCGGTGGAGCCGACGGCCACACCGGCCGCCACCACCCCGCCGGCCCGCAGTATCGCACGGCGGCTGACCGGCATTGCGTTGCTGTCCATGGGATCTCCCGTGTTCGCGGGCAGCAGCCACCCACGCGCCGAGGGGACGGGCGTCCACAATGGACTCAAGAGGTCGGGGGCGGCGTGCGCTGGGGGCGCACGGCAAAAACATAGGGCGGCACCCGGCGGTTCCCCATGCAGCGGGCGGCTGTGCTTTTGCCTGATCCCGCTGACCTCGTGAACGGCGAGGGATCCTCGGATATATGCGAGGGTCAGGCGTGCTCGTGCCGGCGGACGCGGGCCCGGTAGGCGGAGGGGCTCTCGCCGAAGCGGCTGCGGAACTGACGGCTGAAGTAGTACGGCGAGGAGAAGCCGACGTCAGCCGCGATCCGGCCCACCGGATGGTCCGAGAACTCCAGCAGCGACGCCGCCTTGCGCAGCCGGGTGGCGAGCACGACGTTCACGATCGAGTTGCCGACCTCCTGGCGGAACAGGTGCGACAGCCGGGACGGCGACAGCGAGACCGAGCGGGCCAATTCCTCGATCGTGACATGGCGCGCGGGATCCGCGACGATGCGGTCGAGCACGCACTGGATGCGCGGATCGGGCAGGTGCTTCTTGCGCTGCTCGTGCTCGACCACGGCCAGCAGCAGGATCTGCTCGATCGCATTGAGCGCGAGTTCGGTCGCGAACATGCCCGTCAGCTCACGGGACGGCGCGATCAGCCGCCCCTCCCCCACGTCCATCGTGGACTGCATCGCGTTGCGGTGCACGCGTTCGAACGCGGCGACGGCCTCGGCGAGGCGGTCGCCGGCGAGCCGGGTCAGGCTAAAGCCGGGCGAGATCTCGGGCAGCCGTAGCCAGGAGAACCAGGCCGCCCGCGGCTGGAAGTGCGCCCACCAGTAACCCCACGGGCCAGCGTCGGGCGAGGCGCGGTAGTGCTGCACCGCGCCCGGTGCGATCAGGACGAGATCGCCCGGGTGGGTCGCGAGGTGCTGCCCGCCGGCCCAGTAGTCGGCAGTGTTGGTGACGGTGAGGCTCAGCATCCAGTTCCGCGCGCCGTGCTCACGGTAGACGGTGAAGCCGGGCTTTTCGTCGAACCTGCCCGCGCACAACAGATCCGGAGCCGGAACCTCGGTGTACACGGCTGGATTCGCGTCCCCTACAGTCCGAGCGCGATCCGATACCGGTCATAGATCGCCCGGTGCCCGGCGTCGTTCGGGTGGAACCCGTCGGTGGTGTACTCGCCGAACGCCGGAACCCCCGTCGGATGGCGGTTCGAGTCGCAGTCGAACAAGTCCGTGAACGGGACGTACATGCCGTCGTGCTGGTGCGCCTGCTCCGCGATCAGCGCATCGTAGTGCGCAACGCGTCGGCAGTCCGTCCACGTCCCCCCGTCGCTCGGCATCCACACCCCGCCGACCACCAGCAGCGCGTCCGGCGCAGCGGTGCGCACCTGGTCCAGCATGTAGGCGCAGTCGGAGTAGAAGGCGCTGTACTCCTGCCCCTCCCGCACGTTGTTGGTGCCCAGCATCACGAACGTCACGTCCTCGCCGCCGCTGACGTTGGAGAACGAGGTGAAGACGGTGTTGCCGTTGGCATTGTGAATGTGAGTGCAGGTGCCGTAGGTGACCGGCGCGAACGACTCCAGGCGGGCCCGCATGAGATACCGCCAGGAGTTCCCCAAGGCACTGGCGAAGGATCCCCGGTAGCCGACGGAGTCCCCTAGGAAGTTCACCCGCAGCGTTCCGCTGTCGGGCCAGATGATTTTTCCTGCCTGAGTCACTGTCTGGGCTCCTTCCGCCTTCTGGTGGTACGCCGCCGGACGGGGCCGCACGTTGATGGACCGAGAGGCTGGCCAGACCGCTTCACCAGCCTTCGCGAAGGTTGCGGGTCCAGTCGGCGACCTTCGCCCGCCATGTGTCGGCCTCCTCAGGTCGGCCAGGTACGCCGGGCCGCTGTTGCCAGGGCAGTGGACCGCCGTCCGGGCGGAACTCCACGCCGAGCGCCGCGAGTCGGGGCAGGTGGCGGTCGAGTCGCTGCCGGAAGTCCGTCAGATCCCGGTCCGAGGTGCTCCACACCGTCTCGGCGAACGCGGCGAGACGCGGGAAGGCCATGTAGTCCAGGTGCCGTGGGGAGTCGATGAGTTCCGTCCACAGGCAGCACTGTGAGCCGATGACGTGCTGGGCGGCCTGGTCGCCGGCGAGCGCGGCCGGTACGGGTTCGAAGGAGTAGACGTCCTCGAGGGTGAGCACCGTGCCGAACGGTACCGGCTCGTCCTCACCCGGAGCCTGCCGGTAGTCGAGGTAGGTGGAGGTGTTCGGGCAGGTGACCACGGCGTGCCCGGCCTTCGCGGCGGCCACGGCGCCGTGGTCGTCGCGCCACGAGGCGATTACGGTGCCTTCGGGCGCTCCGCCCTCCAGGATCTCGTCCCAGCCGACCAGTTGCCGGCCGCAGGAGGACAGATGGTCGGCGAACCGGCTGATCATCCAGCTCTGCAGTTCCTCTTCGTCGCGCAGACCGAGCTCTCCGATCCGGCGTTGTGCGGCCGGGCTCGCCCGCCACTGGTCCTTGCGGCATTCGTCCCCGCCGACACAGATGTACGGGCTCGGGAAGAGCTCGAGGACCTCATCCAGTACGTTCTGGAAGAACCTGATCGTGTGTTCCTCAGTGTTCAGGACGTTCTCGCCGACACCCCACGTCGTCGCCACCTCGAGGGGTACGTCGAGGTTGCCGAGCTCGGGGTAGGCAGCGATCGCCGCCTGGGTGTGTCCTGGCAGGTCGATCTCCGGGACCACCGTGATGTGCCGACGCGCGGCGTACGCGACGATCTCGCGGATGTCGTCCTGGGTGTAGTAGCCGCCGTGGGGGCGGCCGTCCATGGCTCCGTTCCAGCCGACCTGGCTCTCCCGGCGCCATGCGCTGACCTCGGTCAGCCGCGGGTAGCGTCTGATCTGAAGTCGCCAGCCCTGGTCGTCGGTCAGGTGCAGGTGCAGGACGTTCAGCTTGTGCACGGCCATCAGGTCGATGAACCGCAGCAGATCCGCCTTCGTGAGGAAATGCCGGGCGACGTCGAGAAGGCAGCCGCGCCAGGCGAAACGCGGCCGATCCTCGATGTGTACGGCGGGCAGCGGCAGGGGCTGTCCGGCGGCCGCCCTGCGGAACGCCTCGGGTGGGAGCAGCTGACGGAGTGTCTGCGCTCCATAGAAGGCGCCGGCCGGGTCGCCTGCCTCGATGAGCACACCGCCGGCTCCCGTCGACAGCCGGTAGGCCTCCGGCGGCATCTCCCGTACGGAGAGCGTGATCGCGCCTGAGCCCGTTCCCGGCGGCAGCCCACCGCCGACGACTGGGCCGAGCTCGGCTCTGAGCCAGGCGGCCACCTCGCTGAATGCCGGATCGGTGGTCAGGGCGGTGTGCCGGTCGAGGACGAACCGGTCCGGGCTGGTGTCGAGACGCACCGGCTTCGGGATGATCATCTATGTCCTTACTCTTCGCAGGTGATCTTCGCGTCGGCGAAGGCGGTGTGGTCGAAGTAGGCGACCTTCTGTGCCGGCTGGTCACCGGTGATCACGCCGATATGGCCGACCGGTTCACCGTCGGTCCACGCCTGGACCTGCGACGAGCCGCGTACGACTCCGGGCACGTCGACCTCATCGTCGATTCCGGCGTAGAACTCCACGGTCGTGCAGCGTTTGGCCGTCGGGTGCGGTCAGCGAACACATCGATCGGAGGGGCACGGCGGGTCGCCGCGCGCACGAGGGAGGCACCCGGTGCGGCGGCGATACCCAGGCTCGTACCCCCGGCGAGGAGGGCTCGCCGGTTGACCATCAGGCTCCTTGGCTACTTGACGAGCGCGTTGCCGTCGGCGACGGCCCGGTCGGCGGCCTGCTGGGGCGTGAGCTTTCCGAGGTACATATCGTTGAAGGTCTGGTTGAGCTTGTTCTCGAACGCGGTGAAGCCGGTGGTGATGGGCAGATTGAAGGTGGTGCCCTTGGACTCCTCGAGGTACGGGGAAACGTCCAGGCCCTTCTTCTTCCAGTAGTCGACGTAACCTTGGGAGAGACCGTTCAGTGCCGGGAAGACATAGCCGTCGTCAGACATGATCTTCTGCGCCTCGGTGCTGCCGAGGAAGCGGACGAGTTTCATGGCCGCCGCCTTGTGCGGGGACTTGGCGTAGACGGCCTCGGACAGTCCGTTGATGTTCACCGCGCGCCCGGCGGGGCCCTCCGGCATCGGCGCGATGCCGATGCTGAAGCCGGCGCCGGGAGCCATGAACGGCAGGAGTGCGTTGTTGGCCGGGAACATCGCCACCTGACCGTGTTGGAACATCTCGTTGATTTTGTCGCTGGGCGGGTTGGTCTGCGCGGCCGGCGGGGACACGTGGTACTTGTTCACCAAGTCGACGCCGAACTGCAGGGCCGCCACCGAGGCGCCGTCGTTGAAGACGTACTTGCCGAACGGCCGATCCACGATCTTGCCTCCGTTGGAGGCCACCCAGTTCATCCACTGGGTCTGGTAGTGGTTCCAGGACGCGAAACCGTACTGCTTCACCGCATTGGCGTCGAAGCCGGCCTGGTCCGGGTGCCGGCCCTTGTCGTCGACCGTCAGCTTCCGTGCGATCTGCGGCAGCGTGCCCGAGCCGTCGGGAGCCCAGGTGAGCTTGTCCGGCATGGTGACGCCGGCCTTCTTGAACAGGTCCTTGTTGTAGAGCAGCGCGACGATGCCGAAGTCCTTCGGCGCGCCGTACAGCTTGCCCTTGTAGGTGTATGACTGCACGACGTTCGGCTGGTATTGGGAGGTGTCGAGCTTGAGGGAGCTCAGGTCCGCCAACACGCCCTTGGTCACGAACTCGGGGAACTCCGTGGTCTGCATCCAGAAGACGTCCGGTGCCGTGCCCGCGACCGCGTCCGCGGTCATCTTGGTCCAGTACTGGTCGTAGGGAAGCAGCTCGATCTTGACGTGGATGTTGGGATCGGCCTTTTCAAAGGCCGCCATCACCTTCTGGTAGCCGACCTTCTGCTGGTCGTCCCAGAGCCGGTAGGTGAGCGTTACCTTGCCTCCGGAGTCTCCTGAATCGCCTCCGCAGGCGGCCAGGGTCCAGAGCAGCGCGGCGCCGAGCAGCGCCGCGATCCAACGGAATCGGGTGGAGGACATTAGGGGCTGACCTCTCTTTATTCGGTCTTACTTGAGGCCGGTGAGGACCACCGAGCGGACGATGTATCTCTGGAAGGCGACAAAGATCGCCACCATGGGCAGCAGTGCGATCAGGCCGGCGGCCGTCATCAGGTTCGGGTCGACTCCGATGGCGCCCTTCAGCCCAGCGATCCCGACCGTGACGACCTTCGTGTCGTCGCCGCTGGTGATGATCAGCGGCCACATGAAGTTGTTCCACGACGAGATGACCGTGATGATCGCGAGAGTGCCCATGGCGGGTCGGGACAGCGGCAGCATGATCCGCACCAGGATGGTGAGCGGACCCGCGCCATCGATACGCGCCGCGTCCTCCAGCCCGGCGGGCAGGGCGCGGAAGAACTGCCGCATGAGAAAGATCCCGTACGGGGTGCCGAGAAGATACGGCGCGAGCAGTCCCCACCATGTGTTGACCAGGTGCAGCTCACGCATGATGAGAAAGAGCGGGATCATGGTGACCGCGCTGGGCACCATCATCGTGGCGACGTACAGCCAGAAGAGCACGTCCCGTCCGCGAAAACGCAGGCGGGCGAACGCGTACGCCGCGAAGGTCGTGAACACGAGCTGTCCCACGGTCAGCGCGGCGGTCATCAGCACCGAGTGGGCGATGTAGCCGGCGAAGCCGGAGCGCAGCACGTGGCCGAGGTTGGCGAACGTGGGCGGCAGTGCGGGCAGCCACGGCCGGGTGGAGTTGAGCTGCCGCTGGGTCTTGAATGCGGTCAGCGCGACCAGCAGGTAGGGGAAGACGGAGACGAGGGCGCCGGCGACGAGCACGAGGTAGAGCACAATGCGCTTGACCATGTTTTCTCCTCAGCTCAGGTCGTAGGTGGTGCGCTTGGTGAAGAACCGGACCTGGACGAGCGTCACCGCGAGGATGAGCACGAAGAGAAGGGTGGCGAGCGTCGATGCGTAGCCGAAGTCGAACTGGCGGAAGGCCGTCTCGAAGATCCGGAAGTTGAGGACCTCCGTGCTGTGGCTCGGCCCGCCGTCCGTCATGGCGTAAACCGTGTCGAACACCTGGAAGGCGCCGACCAGGTTCGTGACGGTGACGAAGAACATGGTCGGGTTGAGCAGCGGCAGGGTGATGCGGAAGAACCGCTGGACCGGGTTCGCGCCGTCGGTGGCCGCGGCGTCGTACAGCTCCTGGGGGATGCCCTGCAGACCGGCCAGGAAGAACAACATGGTGTAGCCGGTGTACTGCCAGACGTTCACCAGTGCCACCGACGGCAGCGCCCACGTCGGGTCGGTCAGCCAGTTCGGCCCGCTCACGCCGACTTGGTGGAGCAGCTGGTTGAGCGCGCCGTCCCGCGGATCGAAGATCCAGGTCCACACGAGGCCCATCACGATCGGCGTGGCCATCCACGGCACGACGAACAGCGCGCGGAAGAACCGTACCCCTCGGATCCGCTGGTTCAACAGGAGGGCGAGGAGCAGCGCGAGCACGGTCTGCAGCGGGATGCAGAGGAGCACGAACAGCACGGTCAGCCACACCGCATGCCAGGTAGCGCCGTCACCGGCGAGCCGCCGGTAGTTGGCCAGGCCGGCGAAGGAGGGCTCGGACAACAGCTCCCAGTGGAACAGGCTCACGCCCAGCACTATCAGCAGCGGCAGCAGCAGGAAGCCGCACACACCGAGCAGGCTGGGGGCGATGAACAGGTAGGCGTACCGGTCGCTGCGACCCCGCCGGCGGCGACGCCGGGCCCCCGCCGTTACGGCGCCCGCCCGGTCGGCCGGATCGCCACGGTTGGCCTGCGCGGTCAGGCCGCCCTCCATGCTGCGCGTCATGACGGGTCCGTCCGTGTCGGGACCATGAGCCGCCGGGTGGTGTCCAGGCCCCACGTGTCGAGCGCGGCGATCGGATCGCTGGATCCGCGCAGGCCGCCGGTCGTTTCGATATGCGCCGCCCATTCCGCCCGCGCCTCGACCTCGGGCCGGGCCATGATGCAGTCGGGGTCGTTGACCCACCACCGGGCGTGCAGGAACTCACGCGCCGCTCCAGCGAGCCGGGCGCCCATTTGCGACGGCTGACTGATGTCGCCCGCCTTTGGCAAGACCCGGGGCGCGGTGTCGGGGCTGACCCGCATGATGTCGACGAGGCCGATGCTCGGCAGCATCGGAGCGCCGCACCCGTGCAGCGTCGCGTCCGGGCCGACACCGGTACGGATGAGCTCCAGGCCTCGACGGTACGCCGCGATCGGGTCGATGTCCTCGTGCCGCCGGCCGCGCAGGGCACCGGCGTAGAGGTAGTCGAGCTTGAAGTGATCGATTCCCAGCGCGGCGAGGTTGCGGAACACCTCGACCAGGTGAGTGGCGGCCTGCGGATGGGTGACGTCGAGTACCGCGAGGTCCTGATCCCACATCGTCCCCGCGTGCGTGTCCCGCACGAGCCAGTCGGGATGCTCCCGGTGGATCCGGCTGCGCCGGCCCACCAGGAACGGAGCCACCCAGATACCGGCCCGCCGGCCCGCCTCGCGCACGGCGCCGACGGCCCGCTCCAGCGACCCGAAGCCCGGCCGGAGCTCCAGCCAGTCGCCGATCTCGGCTTCGTAACCGTCGTCGATGAGGAACATGTCGGCGCCGATGCGGTGCCGCTCGGCGAGGGCGAGGTTGTCGAGGATGTCGGTGTCGGTGACCTTGTCCCAGTAGCCGTACCAGGAACACCACATCGGCGGCACCGCCGGGAAGTCCGCAGGCGCGTGCCCCTCCGCCACGGTCGCCGCCCAGTGCCGGAGCGCCGCGCCGAGATCGCCGTCGCTCGCCGTATGGCGTACGGGACCGTCGGCGGACACTCGCAGCCGGTCGCCGTGCCGGCGTGCCCGGATCGAGGGCACCACCGTCGGGCCGGGCGCCGAGAAGACCGAGACCGGGCCGCCGTCGCCAGGATCCACGGCCAGCAGGCCCTCGCCCTGGAACGCTCCGGCCGGGACCGGTGTCTCCGAGCGGTAGCAGATGACCTGCACGTTGTCGTCGGCGGCCCGCGGCGGGGTCTCCTCGAGACGGTAGACGCCGGTCGGGCTCCACGACTGCCAGCCGAACTCGAAGACCCGCGTCCGCGAGGTGACCGTGATCTCTCCGACGTCGGTGAACGGCATCTAAACCTCACTTCGGGAGGTACTTATTAAGGAGACCATCATTAGTACATCGGTTCCTGGCTGAGGGCAATGGTGCCGAGGGGGTATCTTGGGTTTGACTTGGAGTAAGCCGGTAGGACTCGCCTGGCCTTTAGAAGGAGACCTCCTGATGTCGAGCCTGTCGTTGAAAGGCGGCGATCTGTCCAGGTTGCGGCAGCTCAACTCGGTGTCCGTGATCAAAGCGCTCCGCGGTGCCGAGCCCACGACCCTGTCGATGCTCGCCGAGCGCACGGGTCTGTCGCGACCGTCGACCAAGGATGTCGTCGACGAGCTGACCGGCCTGGGGTGGGTGGAAGAGGTTCCCCCCACCGCAGGCACCATGGGCAGGCCGGCGCGACGCTACCGGTTCCGCGCGGACGGCGGCCATCTTGTGGGCGTCGACATCGGTGCACACAACATCCGCGCGGCCCTCGCCGACCTCGACGGCAACGTTCTCGCCGAGACGCGTCGGCCGGCGCGGCCCGACGCGCCGCTGGAGGAGCGGCTGGCGGCGATCAAGCGTGCGGTCATGAGCTGCCTCGATCTGGGCGGGCTGACGATGTCCGACCTGTGGATGGTGGCGGTCGGCACGACCGGGCTGGTGACTCCGGAGGGACACATCATCATGTCGGCGTCGATTCCGGCATGGAAGGACCTCGATCTGGCGGGTCTGCTGGGGGAGACGTTTCCCTGCCGGGTGTTGATCGAGAACGACAGCCGCTTGGCCGCACTGGCCGAGACGAGGCGCGGAGTGGCGCGAGGCGCCAGAGATGTGGTGTTCCTGCACGTCGGGCGGCGTATGGGCACCGGGTTGATTCTTGACGGCAAGCTGCACCGTGGCTTCGGTGCGGCGGCAGGGGAGATCGTCATGTTGCCGGAGACCGGCTGGGTCACCGCGCCGGAGGATCTGAACAGCTCCGCGGTCGTCCCGGAGGGCACGCCGATCGAGGACGCGGCCGGCTTCACTCTGGCCGCAGCGAGGAACGGCGATGCGGCGGCGCTGGACGCCGTCGGGCGCTTCACCAAGAAGCTCGGGGTCGGCGCCGCCGCGGCAATCCTTCTGCTCGACCCGGAGATCGTGGTGCTGGGCGGAGGCTTCTCGCGCTCGGCCGACGTGCTGCTGCCGCCGCTGCGCCACCGGCTCGAACGGGTCTGCCTGCGCATGCCGAAGCTCCGCGGGTCCACGCTCGGCGACGAGTGCGTGGTGCTCGGTGCCATCGACTATGCGATCGACCACCTCGACCAGTTCTTCTTCGCTCCCGACGGCCCCGCCCTGCGCCCGCCGGTGCGCCCAGCCGTCGTCCCCGAACGGACCGTCTAGAGC
Source organism: Actinoallomurus sp. NPDC050550 (assembly GCF_040655075.1). Taxonomy (NCBI): domain Bacteria; kingdom Bacillati; phylum Actinomycetota; class Actinomycetes; order Streptosporangiales; family Thermomonosporaceae; genus Actinoallomurus; species Actinoallomurus sp. NPDC050550. The sequence continues at coordinate 56,467 of NZ_JBFAJC010000058.1, forward strand.
CGATCAGCTCACGAGCGCACGCCGGCGGCACCCACTCGTCCCGCTGCACCAGGTAGATGTCCTCGTCCTCCCCACGCACGTGGGGTGTTCCATCGCGGAGGCCGGAGATGCTATCGGTGGTGCCGTCCTCCCCACCCACGTGGGGGTGTTCCGTAGCAGTCTTCTAGCAGCCGGATCGTGTCGCCGTCCTCCCCACGCGCGTGGGGGTGTTCCGAACGCGAACAGGCCGGTGAGGTTCCGGGATTGGCCCTCCCTACGCACGTGGGGGTGTTCCGGTGTCCGGCGGCGGTGTCAACGACGTGCGAATCCTGGTCAGCGCACAACGGAGGTGGATGAGCTGTCGGCTGCGGGAAGCGAACTGAGCTCGCTGGCAAGGCCAGCATTCTTGACGAGCCGCCCCCATCGGGGGCTTCGCTCGAAGCGTCTCCCGATCGCTGCTCCCCCGGGCAGTTCGCCATTCTCCGCCTGGTACGCCAGTGCCCACTGCCATTCTTCTTGGCTCGCTGGGTCGGCGACTCAGCCCTGTGCGTCAGATTGCATAAGAATCCATAGGTTAGTGTCCGAGAGGGGCACGCTCTGGGTCAGCGAAGGCTGAGCACTATCGGTCCTCGACTTCCCACAGCGGTGATGCTTCGGCCGTGATGGTCGTAGGTCAGTTCAAGGCCGAGCCGTCGGCATAGCGCGGCCTGCTCAGCTTCGCCGCGGGGGATCTCGACGTTCTCGAACGCGATGATCGTCTCGGCCTGGCGCGTCTCGGCTATCGCGCGGATCAGCACAGCGCCGAGGTGGCTTGTGATCGTGTCTTCGCGGACGGACAGGCTGAGCGGCCAATCCGCCTGTCCTCCATACCGGTGATAGCAGCGGTAGTTCGCCCGGCCGTTGTTCCAGGCGCCTTCCATCCGGCGACCGCAGAAGCCGCACCGTAGAAGGCCGCGGAGCAGGTAGGTTCGCCGACCGCAGGCGCGTAGGGCGCGGCTGTGCTGGGCTCGTTCGAAGTCCGCGACGCTCACGATGGCGGGATGGGCGATCTCTCGTGAGGTCACCCAGTCCTCGCGACGGTTCCAACGCATCAGGGTCCGGGTGCCGAGGCTCACGTTGTGCGGGTCGACGAGGACTTCGGTGCGGCTCTGCTTGTTCCACACTTCGTGTCCGGTGTAGCGGGTGTTGGCCAGTATCGACAGCACGGTGCCGGCCGTCCATCCAGCACCGGAGAGGTGCCGGTTACGGCACCGATCATGGGCCGATGGGCAGGGGAGGCCGTCGGCGTTGAGCTCTCCGGCGATGCGCTTGCCGCCCCACCCATCGCTCCTGAGCGCGAAGATCCGTTTCACCACTGGTGCGGTTTGCGGGTCGAGCTCCAGCCGATGGCGTCGAGCGCCCACTCCGCGGGCGTCAGCCAGCCATGCCAGGCGATTTCCAAGGCATCGGGGGTGAGCGGTCGGTCGAGAACCGCTTCATGCAGGCCGAGCCAATAGGGGCTGATCGCGCCTCGGCATAGGAACTTGAAGACAAATCGTGCAGAGGCCTGGATGCCGAGTTCCTCGGCGATCTCCCGGGATGCGGCTGCCGGGTAGGACTCGCCGACGCCCACGGCTCCGCCGATCAGCCAGTTGTACTGGCGGGAAAGCGCGAAGTGTGGTCGGGGCGCTTGTGGAGAAAGATCCGGCCGTCGGGGTCCCGACAGACGGTGGTCGCGACGCGGTGCAACCACCCATGGCGGATGGCTTCGCGGCGATCAACCACACCGACGACCTGATCCCGCCCATCGACCCGCTCCACCAGCTCTCCCACAGCGGACACAGTGCCGCACGGTTGGCCTGCCAGCCGCTGAAGGCTGATGACACAAAGCCGTCGGCTTGTCTTTGGCACCCGCACTGGCCAGAGGCGGCGCTCCGTACTCTGCCAGGTGGTCGCCCAACCCTGCCGGTCGGCCCAGCGTGTGATCTCCGGCGAGCAGGCGTACGGCGTGCAGTGCCGCCGTTCCCGTGGTCACTCCCCGTTCCCTCTCTCCTCGCTGTCATCGGCCGGTGGCCTAGCCTGCGTCGACAGGCGCATGCTGAAGACGCGAACAGGGGCCGTGGCGTGCTGCGCGGGCGGACTGGGGTAGTGATAATCAAGTTCGCGTTCCTTGGGCGGGTTTCCACCGAGGATCTGCAGGATCCGCAAGAGTCTCGTCGGTGGCAGCTGGCGCGGGCGTCGGCGCTGGTGGCGGGCTATGGGGCCATCGTGACTGAGTTCTTCGATGTTGGGCAGTCGCGTTCGGTGGCGTGGCTGCGGCGCTCGGAATCTGCGCGACTGCTGGCGGCTTTGGAAGATCCCGGCCGGGGTTTCGACGCCGTCGTGGTGGGCGAGCCGCAGCGGGTCTTTTATGACAACCAGTACGGGCTGGTATGTTGCCGATTCCCCCGGGCCGGACCGCGTGGGACAAGGCTGTTTGGTTCCCGAAACGGAGAGTTCGTGGACTTTCTCAAGCGCCGTAGCGGCGCTGTCTGGCGGCGAAGCTGCGCAGCGCCCGCAGAAAGTCGATCTCACGGAACGCGGGCCAGTTGGCCTCGCAGAAGTACAGCTCCGAGTAGGCACTCTGCCAGAGCAGGAAGTTCGACATCCGCTGTTCGCCGCTGGTGCGGATGATCAGGTCCGGGTCCGGCTGGCCCGCCGTGTAGAGGTGTCGGGCGATGTCGTCCACGGTGAGGGCCTGTGCCACGTCGGCCAGGGATTCTCCGGCCTCGCCTCGCTCGTGCAGATGCTCGCGCAGGGCGTCGATCACCTCCTGCCGGCCTCCGTAGCCGACGGCCAGCGTGACGTGTGCGCCGGTCGCGCAGTCACGGGTGGCCTCCACGGCGTCCTTCAGGGCACGGGCCGTCGTATCGGGCAACACGTCGAGCATTCCCGCGACGTGGACCCGCCAGCGGGCGTCCCGGCGGCCGAGCCGGTCGGCCACCATCCGCTCGATGACCTGCATGAGGAAGGCGACCTCGGCGTCACCGCGGTTCTGAAGGTTCTCCGTCGAGCACAGGAACACGGTGGCGTGCTTGATCCCCACGGCCTCGCACCAGGACAGGACGTTCTCGGCGTGCTCGGCGCCGTACTTGTGCCCGAGGCTCGGGTTCTCCAGGCCCATCTGCCGAGCCCAGCGACGGTTGCCGTCCATGATCAGCCCGACGTGCTCGGGGAGCGGGCCGTTCGTGACCTGCCGCCGCAGGCGGCGGGCGTAGAGCGTGTGAAGAAGGGCGGTCATCAGGCGCCTTTCGTTCGATGACGGCCGCCCGGTGTTGGCCGTCGCTTGATACCTAGACAGTCTAGGCCCTAGAGTTTCTAGGTATGGACGCCGTACGTGGACACCTGGACGGCCTGGTGCTGGCGGTGCTTGCCGCGGGCCCGGCGCATGGATACGGGCTGATCGACCTGCTCCGAGAACGAAGCGGAGGATTCTTCGAGCTTCCGGAGGGATCGGTCTATCCGGCGCTGCACCGTCTTGAGCGGTCGGGGCTGATCGAAAGCAGCTGGTCGGCGGAGGAGGGCCGGCGACGCCGGGTCTACGCGCTGACCGCTCGGGGACGGCGGGCCGTCGACGAGCGGCGCCGAGAGTGGCGGTCGTTCTCGGCGGCGGTCAACGCCATCTTCGGAGAGGGGACCCGATGATGCACGAGCCGATGCGCGACTATGTCTGCGATCTGCTGAGTGGGCTGCGTGTCGGCGCCGGTCGACGGCGCCGGATCGCCGCCGAGGTCTCGGACCATCTGACGGAGCTGATCGATGAGGAGCGGCGTCGCGGGGTCCCTCTCGAAGAGGCGGCCGAGCGTGCGCAGGTGCGCTTCGGCGATCCGCGTGCACTCGCCGCCGAGTTCAACGCCGACATCGCCCGGCACTCGCTGAATCGGGCGGCGTGGGCGCTGGTCGGCTGCGTCACGGTGGCGTTCGCGGCGGCGGGCTTGGCCCTGAAGGGCACGCCGCCTGCGCGGCCGTGGCCGTCGCCGTCGCTCTTTTATGCCGTCCCTGAGCTGCTGGTGCAGATCGCGATCGTTTGTTGTCTGAACGGCCTGTTCCTGGCCGTGGTGGCACCCTGGCTACGCGGCACCGCGCTAGCCGGACGACCGGCGAAACTGGCCGGCCGCAGCCTCGCCACGGCCGCCGTCGCGTTGATCCCGGTGGCGGTGGTGGCCGCCGGCAACCTCGGGCCCTCTGTGCCGTTCCCCGAACGTCTGCTGCTGGCGGTGGTCACCGTCGGCGTCCCGGTCGCCGCGTACGCCGCGCTCAGGGCCGCCGGACGGGCATCCTGGCTGGGGTCGACCCGAGACGGTGAGAACACTCTCGACGTGATCGCCGCAGTGTGCCGTGCGTCGGCCGACCGCGTGCCTTATGGGGGCCGGGTGGTCCAGTCCGCCGAGTCGCTGTGGCGGGCGGCGTACCGCAGGGCACCGCGGCTCATGCGCTGGCTCGACCTGCGCCGCCACCCGTGGCGCGCGGCGGCCACCGCGTCGGTGGCCGCGGGCCTCGTTCTCAAGGCACCGGACCTGCTCGTCGGCGACCCCGACCTCATCGATGCCGCCCTCGAGGCGGTGGCGGTGTTCGTCTGCTTCACCGCGTTCGGCGGCCTCCTCGGTCTGCGCAATGGCCGACCGGCCGGCGCGCCAGAGCCCGAGCGCGCGCCGCTGCTCACCACCTGAATCCTCCCGAACATCCCTGCCCCGCCTGCGGGCCGGCACCATCCGCCGGTCCGCCGGTCGAGCCATGCCGAAAACAGGAGAACCATGCCCGGCTCACCTTCTTCACCGACCCTCATGACCACCGCAGCCATCAGCACGGTCGGACTGTCCCGCCGCTACGGTGAGGGGCCGACCGCCGTCGACGCGCTGCGAGAGGTGGATCTGACGGTCCCGGGGGGATCCTTCACCGCCGTCATGGGCCCGTCGGGCTCCGGCAAGTCGACGCTGCTGCACTGCCTGTCCGGGCTCGACACCGTGACCGGCGGGCAGGTCTTTCTCGGCGACGTCGAGATCACCCGCATGGGCGAGCGCGAGCTGACCCGGCTCCGCCGTGAGCGGATCGGGTTCGTGTTCCAGGCGTTCAACCTGCTCCCGTCGATGACCGCCCGGGAGAACATCCTGCTGCCGCTGCAGCTCGCCGGACGGCGCGCCGACCCAAGCCTGCTGGAGAACATCGTGGGCCTGCTCGGGCTGACCGAACGCCTCGATCACCGCCCGGCCGAGCTGTCCGGCGGACAGATCCAGCGGGTCGCCGTCGCCCGCGCGCTGATCACCGAACCGCAGGTCATCTTCGGCGACGAACCGACCGGCAACCTCGACCGGCGGTCGGGGACGGAACTGCTGCGCCTGCTGCGCCGGTGCGTGGCCGAGCTCGGTCAGACAGTCGTGATGGTCACCCACGATCCGGCGGCCGCCGCGCACGCCGACCGGGTGCTGTTCATCGCGGACGGCCGCATCGCGGGGGACCTGGCCGGGCCGACGCTGCCCGCGATCCTCGACCGCCTCGACGCGTTCGAGGAGAACGGAGTGGAGCGGTGATGCGCATCATCACCGTGCTGCGCCGGGGAATCGCCGCGCGCCGGGTCCGTACCGCCACGACGACGACGGCGATAGCGGCCGCCGTGGCGTTCCTGTCCGGCACATACGTGCTCACCGACACCATCGACGCGGGCGTTCACCACTCGGCCGCCCAGGCGGCCGGGGGCATGTCTGCGATCGTCACCGACGCGAACGGGTTCGGCAGGTCGCTGCTGGGCGGCGCGCCGACGCTCCATCCCGACCTGGTCTCGAAGGTCCGGCAGGTAGCGGGGGTGAGCGCTGCGGAGGGCATCACCTCCGGGTACGCCATGCCCCTTGACGAGCACGGCCACGCCATCTCCTCATCCGCTGCCGTCGGCGTCTCCGTCCCCACCGACCCGAGGCTGCGTCAGTTCACCCTCCGCGATGGGCATTGGCCGCGCGGCGCGGATGAAGTCGTCGTCGACGCCACCACCGCGGGCAGTCTCCACCTGGCCCCGGGCCGTACACTGCGGGTCGCGCTGACCGGCGGAACGCGGACGTTCACCGTCAACGGCGTCATCGGATTCGGATCGGCCGGAACCGTCGCCGGCGTCAGCATCGTCGGCTTCACCCCCGAGGCAGCACCTGAGCTGCTCGGCACCGGCGGACGATACGCCGCCGTCGAGGCGGCGGGCGAGGCGGGGCTCTCGGCGACCGCTCTCGCGCGCCGGATCAAGACGGCGGTGGGGGCCGCCTACACCGTACGGACCGGGACCCAGCAGGCCGACCAGCTGGCCGGCGGCATCTCCGGAGCGGCTTCGGTGATCGGCGCCGGCCTGGGCGCCTTCGCGGTGATCGCGCTCATCGTCGCGACGCTGCTGATCGCCAATACCTTCACGATCACCGTGGCACAGCGTACGCGGGAACTCGCCCTGTTGCGCTGCGTTGGGGCAAGCCGAGGCCAGACGGCACGGCTCGTGCTCGCGGAGGCCGCCGCGATCGGGCTGGCCGGTGGCGTCGCCGGCCTGTTCGGCGGAATCGGCCTGGCCTCCGGCCTGCGCGCTGCCCTCGGCGCCATGGGGCTCCCGCTGCCCGCCACGGCACCGGTCCTGCGGACGCACACCGTCGTGGCTTCGCTGGTCGTCGGCGTCGGCGTGACCGTGGTCGCGGCCGGTGCCGCCGCACTGCGGGCGTCCCGCTCGCGTCCCCTGGCCGCGCTGTCCGCCGACCTGACGACCACAGGCACCCGCCCGCCCGGATGGACGCGCCGGATCGTCGCGACGGGCGTCCTCCTCGCGGGGGCCCTCCTGCTCGTCACGGCCTCGGGGAAGGGGCCCGTCGCGTTGGGCGCACTGGCGCTCCTCTTCGGCGCGGGCCTGGCCGGGCCCATACTCGTACGGCCGCTCACCGCTCCGGCGCGCCGCCTGCTGTCGGCCGCCGCAGGCGTCTGCGGACGCCTGGCCGACCGGCAGATGCTGCGCAACCCGCGCCGGGTCGCCGGCACCGGGGGAACGCTCGCCGTCGCGGTCGCCACCGTCTCCATCGTCGCCACACTCGCGGCGACCACCTCCTCCAGCCGCGCGGTCGACGTACGGCGCTCGCTGCGCGCCGACTACGTCCTCAGCACCGCGCCAGGGACGGGTGCCGGGCTGGACCCCGCGCTGACCGGCCGGATCGCGCGATCACCCGGTGTCATCTCGGCCTCCGGGATGCCGTGCGGCACCTTCCAGGCGCCCGGCGTCTCCGACAAGCTGTGCGGCATCGACCCGGCCGCCTATCCGCGGCTCGTCGATCCGCACGTGAGCGCCGGCAGCCTCACCGGCCTGGCACCGGGGACCATGGCGGTCAGCGCCACCGTGGCCGCGAGGATCGGCTGGCACCTCGGCCAGACGATCCCCATCACCTACCCGACCGGCGGCACCCGGCCGGTGCGCATCGTCGCCCTGTACGACTACGACCAGGTCGCCGGCGCCTACCTCATCCCCCTCGCCGACTACAAACGTGACTACCCGCCCGCCCAGCAGACCGACCAGACGATCCTCGTCCGGGCCGCCGAGGACGCCCGGCACCAGGTCCGTGCCGAGCTCACCGCGCTGCGCGCCGACTACCCGCAGGCGTTCCTCGACGACAGGACCGGTTACAGCCACCGAGTCGCCTCGGGCATCGACCTGGTCGCCACCATGATGACCGGCCTGCTGGCCTTGAGCCTCCTCATCGGCCTGATCACCGTCGCCATCGCCCTGGCCCTGAGCGTCCTGGAGCGCACCCGCGAGATCGGGCTGCTCCGCGCCGTCGGCGCCGAAGCTCGCCAGATCCGCACCATCATCCGGGTCGAAGCGCTCACGACCGTCGTCACCGGATCGCTCACCGGACTGGTGCTGGGCCTGTCGATCGGCTGGCCGCTCGGCCGGGCCCTGGAGGGGCGCGTCCTCGGTCCGCCCGGAGTCCCGGTGGCGCTTCTGGCCGCCGTTCTTCCCGCCGCCGTCGCCGCGGGCCTCCTCGCCGCCGCCGTCCCTGCACGCCGCGCCGCACGCCTAGGCGTCCTCACCGCCCTGCACACCGAATAGCCACTACGAACAAGGGATCACCGCCATGCCGCACCCAATGATGATGACCGCCGCCGCGCTGCTGTTCGTCGGCGTACCCGCAGCCGATACGACCACCACCGCCCCTCCCACGTCGTCCGCGTACGCGGTCTCGGTCAGCCTCCGAACCGGCCGCGCGACACTCAACGCGCACGGATTCACCGATACCGTCCATCAGACCGCCGACCTCACCATCCGACTGGCCGACGGGCGTGACGGTGAGATGCGCGTCGTCGCCGGCCACGTCTACGTCCACCTGGGTCAGCGCGCGCCGTGGCTATCCATCGACCCGGTCGCGCTCGGCATACCCATCGAAGCCATTTGGAGAGCCGCCCCCGCGCGGCACCTCACGCTAAGGATCGGGGCCCGGTCCGCCACCACGCTGACGATCGACCTCGCCCCTGCGGCGGCCCACCCCGTTCCGGTGCCACCCGGAGCCGTCGACGTCACCAGCTACGCGCGTGAACTCACGGCTTTCGCCCACTGATCACGGTCGCTTTAGGAGTGAGCCGGTCTGGTGCCGGGCGACCCGCAGTAGACGGGCACCGGACCGGCGGTGGATGTCCTGATCGTGTCCGTCGGCGCGTTGCGAATGACAAGAAGCGTTCTGACCGGCCCGGCCAACATGAGCGGTTACCGCGCAGCGTACGTGGAAGAGTCGTCCTCTGCGAGAGGTGAAGCGAGCGCACCGGCGAGGCCACCGAGGTGCTGGTGAATGCCTCCCGTGACGCCGAGCTCCTGATCGTCGGCAATCGCGGGCACGGAGGTTTCTCTGGCCTGCTGCTGGGCTCGGTCAGCCAGCAGTGTGTGCATCACGCTCGTTGCGCCGTCGTCGTGATTCACCGCGACGCGACGCCCGGGGAGGCCTGAGGTCCGTATGGCGGGCGGACGAAGGTCCTGTGGGTGGTACGGCTTTGGCCTCTGCGGTGGGCATGGTGGTTCGCGGTTGAGTGAGATCAGCCGGAAGGGATCCGGCCCCGCTCAGAAGAGGTGAAGACGATGGCCGTCACCAACCGCCGCCCCGCGATCCACCGTTTCCACGTTCCCGCGTTCGGCGCCGACCCGGTGACCGAGCGGCCCGCCGCCCGCTACGTGTGGGCGCTGACCCGAATCTCGCTGGGCTTCGTGTTCGTCTGGGCCTTCTTCGACAAGCTGTTCGGGCTGGGGCACGAGACCACCGGCAAGCAGGCCTGGATCGACGGCGGCCACCCCACCCTGGGGTTCTTGAAGTTCTCGGCGGCCGGCCCGTTCAAGGGCTTCTACCACGGCATCGCCGGCGCCGCCTGGGCCGACTGGCTGTTCATGCTCGGCCTGGCCGGCATCGGCGCCGCCCTCATGCTCGGCATCGGGATGCGGATCGCGGCCGCGGCGGGTGCGGCCATGCTGGTCATGATGTGGAGCGTTGTCCTTCCTCCGGCCAACAACCCGTTCATGGACGACCACCTCATCTACGCGCTGCTGGTGATCGGCCTGGCGCTGGTCGGCGCCGGCGACACCCTCGGCCTGGGCCGCTGGTGGGCCAAGACCGGTCTGGTCCGCCGCCTCCCCATCCTCAAGTGACCGCAACCGACCCGAGGGAGAGCGTGTGGGGGAAACCCGCGTTCTCCCTTCGCTCATCCGTGACGAGGATCCCGAAAGACATCCCAGGAGCTAGTGATGTCAAGCAGCCCGTTCCAGATGATGCGGCCAGGCGGTCGCCTCGTCGTAGAGGGCACCGGTTTTGAGGC